>JAITMS010000015.1 GCA_031277255.1 Azonexus sp. | reverse complement strand
ACCGAGAAACGTTACGTCATCAGTTCCTTGCCTGCCGACAGTCGGCGTATTCTCCATGCCGTACCCACACACCGGGGTATCGAGAATGCCTTGCACTGGTGTCTGGATGTAACCTTCGGCGAGGATGCGAGTCCCATCCGCTTGCGGAACGCCGCGCTCAACTTCTCTTTCCTGCGCCGTCTGGCCATCAACCTCTTTCGCACCGATACCTCCCGCGCCATCAGCCTCCCAAAAAAACGAAAGGCCGCCGCATGGAATCCAGACTATCTCGCTACCGTCTTGAAATTACGGGTGATTTGATGCTCCGGCCCTGCGCTCCACCCATCGACGTAACTGGCCCCCGAAACCTGCCTCAGTCCGCGCTGCGGATCAGGTGGTCAAAGGCCGAGAGCGAAGCGGTGGCGCCGGAACCCATGGCGATGATGATCTGCTTGTACGGCGTCGTCGCGCAGTCGCCCGCGGCAAAGACGCCGGGCAGTGAGGTTTGGCCTTTGGCGTCGATGACGATTTCGCCCATGCGCGACAGTTCAAGCGTGCCTTTCAGCCAGTCGGTATTGGGCAGGAGGCCGATCTGGACGAAGATGCCTTCGAGTTCGAGGTGTTTGACTTCGCCGCTGAGGCGGTCTTTGTAGGTGATACCGTTCACTTTCTGGCCGTCGCCGGTGACTTCGGTGGTTTGCGCCGATTTGATGACGGTGACGTTGGGCAGGCTGTTCAGTTTGCTTTGCAGTACGGCGTCGGCACGCAGGGTGTCGAGAAATTCGAGCACCGTGACATGGCCGACGATGCCCGCCAGGTCAATCGCCGCTTCGATGCCGGAGTTGCCGCCGCCGATGACCGCCACGCGCTTGCCTTTGAACAGCGGGCCGTCACAGTGCGGGCAGAAGCAGACGCCCTTGGCCTTGTATTCTTTTTCGCCCGGCACGCCCATTTCGCGCCAGCGGGCGCCGGTGGCGAGAATCACCGTTTTCGCTTTCAGCGTCGCGCCATTTTCCAGTTGGATTTCAGTCAGCGCGCCCGGTATGAGCTTGGTGGCGCGTTGCAGATTCATCACATCGACGGCGTAGTGTTTGACGTGTTCTTCCAGCGCCGCGGCGAGTTTCGGCCCCTCGGTTGCCTTGACCGAAATGAAATTTTCAATCGCCAGCGTGTCCATCACCTGACCGCCGAAACGCTCGGCGACGATGCCGGTGCGGATGCCCTTGCGCGCCGCATAAATGGCCGCTGCCGCGCCCGCCGGGCCGCCGCCGACGACGAGCACGTCAAAGGCGTCTTTTTCGGCCAGGGCTGCGGCGGCGCGGGCCGCCGCGCCGGTGTCGAGCTTCCCTAGAATTTCCTCGATGGTCATCCGGCCCTGGCCGAATTCTTCGCCATTAACGTAGATGGTCGGCACGGCCATGATCTGACGGCGATTGACTTCATCCTGAAAGAACGCGCCATCGATCATGGTGCTGGTCACATGGGGATTGAGCACGGCCATCAGGTTGAACGCCTGCACCACATCGGGGCAGTTGTGGCAGGAGAGGGAAATGAAGGTTTCGGCCTTGATCGGGCCGGGCAGATTCCTGATCTGCTCGATGATCTCCGGCTCGACCTTGGGCGGATGGCCGCCGGTTTGCAGGAGGGCCAGCACCAGCGAGGTGAATTCGTGCCCCATCGGGATACCGGCGAAATGGATGCACGGCGCTTCACCCGGCAGGCCGACGGCGAAAGACGGGCGGCGGGCGGCGTCGCCATCCTGACGGAGATGGATGCGGTCCGACAGAGCGGCGATCTCAACCAGCAGATCGCCCATTTCCTCTGCCCCGGCGCTGTCGTCGAGCGAGGCGACCAGTTCGATCGGGCGCTGCAATTTGCCGAGATAGGCTTGGAGTTGTTCCTTGATGGCGGCGTCGAGCATGATGTTTTTCCTTTGCCAGAGCGTTGCTTGACACTGGCTGCTGGTCGGGGCGACCAACAGCCAGCAGCGAACAAGCTGTGTGCTTAAATCAGATTTTGCCGACCAGATCGAGCGACGGCGCGATGGTCTTGTCGCCTTCTTTCCACTTGGCCGGGCAGACTTCGTTCGGGTGGCTGGCGACGTATTGGGCGGCCTTGAGCTTTCTCAGGGTTTCGGCGACATCGCGGGCGATGGCGTTGTCGTGGATTTCCAGCGTCTTGATGACGCCGTCCGGGTCGATGACGAAAGTGCCGCGCAGCGCCAGGCCCGCTTCTTCAATGTGCACGCCGAAGGCGCGGGTCAGTTGATGGGTCGGGTCGCCGACCAGCGGGAAACGGGCCTTGCCGACGGCGGGCGAGGTTTCGTGCCAGACCTTGTGCGAAAAATGCGTGTCGGTGGTGACGATGTAGACTTCCGCTCCCGTCTTCTGAAATTCGGCGTAGTTATCGGCGGCATCCTCGATTTCGGTCGGGCAGTTGAAGGTGAAGGCGGCGGGCATGAAGATGACGACCGACCACTTGCCCTTCCAGTTGGCTTCGGTGATTTCGACGAACTTACCATTGTGGAAGGCATTGACTTTGAACGGTTGAACCGGGGTGTTGATGAGCGACATGAGCGTCTCCTTGGGTGGGTTGATGAAAGAAAGCCAGGCCATATTAAATACCAGGGTCAAATTACACAAATTGATTGAATAAATATTATTCATAGAGCACAGCTATTGAAAGGGCTTGATATTTCAATCCGCTTCGATCAATCTGCGTCATCACTTGATGCGTATCAAGTGCGCCTCCCGTCTTCTGGCGGGAAGATAACGGCCTGTCCGTCATCGTCTGTTACCGCTTTCGGAAAGACTTGCTCCGCATGAACATATCGAGCGCCATTCTTTACGTCGCCCCGGCGCGGCTTGATGCGGCTTGCGCCCTGCTCGCCGCCATGCCCGGCGTCGACATTCACGCCCGCTCGGCATCGGGCAAAGTGGTGATCACGATCGAGGATGACGATACCGACGCGGCCGCCGAACGTTACGCGGCCTTGCATGGTCTGCCCGGCGTCGCATCGGTGGCCATGGTTTATCAATACAGCGACGACGCGTTGCTAACCGATACCGAGGAGGTAGAGTCGTGAAGCTCAATCGACGGGATTTCATCAAGGCCAATGCGGCGGCGGCGGCTATTTCGGCGGCGGGCCTGCCGGGCAGAGAGGCGCTGGCGGCAGTGGACGACATCCGCTGGGACAAAGCGCCCTGCCGCTTCTGCGGCACCGGTTGCAGCGTGCTGGTCGGCACCCAGAACGGTCAGGTCGTCGCCACCCAGGGCGACCCGGACGCGCCGGTCAATCGCGGCCTCAACTGCATCAAGGGTTATTTCCTGTCGAAGATCATGTACGGCAAGGATCGCCTGAAAACGCCGATGCTGCGCATGAGCGACGGCCAGTACGACAAAAACGGCGACTTCGCGCCGATTTCGTGGAAAGCCGCCTTCGACATCATGGAAGAAAAGCTCAAGGCGACCCTGAAAGCCAAGGGGCCGGGCGGCGTGGCGATGTTCGGCTCCGGTCAGTGGGCGGTGTGGGATGGCTATGCCGCCGTCAAGTTCATGAAAGCCGGACTGCGCTCCAACAACCTCGATCCCAATGCCCGTCACTGCATGGCTTCGGCGGTCGCCGGTTTCATGCGCACCTTCGGCATCGACGAGCCGATGGGCTGTTATGACGACATCGAACATGCCGACGCCTTCGTGCTGTGGGGGTCGAACATGGCGGAAATGCACCCGATCCTGTGGACGCGGGTGACCGATCGCAAGCTCTCGAACAAGGGCGTCAAGGTCGCCGTGCTCTCCACCTTCGAGCACCGCTCCTTTGAACTGGCCGACATTCCGGTCATCTTCAAGCCGCAGACCGATCTGGCCATTCTCAACTACATCGCCAACTACATCATCCAGAACGGCAAGGTCAATCAGGCTTTTGTCGACAAGAACGTCAATTTCAAAAAGAGCGTGACCGACATCGGCTACGGCCTGCGTCCGACCCATGCGCTGGAAAAGGATGCCAACAACAACGGCTACCCCGGCGCTGACGGCAAACCGCAGGGCGATCCCGGCAAGTCGGAGCCGATCACTTTTGATGATTTCAAGAAATTCGTCGCCGAATATACAGTCGAGAAAGTTTCCAAGCTCTCCGGCGTTCCCGCGCGGGAATTGCAGGCGCTGGCCGAGTTGTACGCCGACCCGAAGATCAAGGTCACCTCGTTCTGGACCATGGGCTTCAATCAGCACACCCGCGGCACCTGGGCCAACAACCTGATTTACAACATTCATCTCCTGGTCGGCAAAATTGCCGAGCCGGGCAACAGCCCCTTCTCGCTTACCGGCCAGCCTTCGGCCTGCGGCACGGCGCGCGAAGTGGGGACGTTCTCGCATCGTCTGCCCGCCGACATGGTCGTCAACAACCCGGAACACCGCCAGATTGCGGAAAAAATCTGGGGCCTGCCGGACGGCACGCTGCCGGACAAACCCGGCCTGCACGCCGTCGCCATGCAGCGGGCCTTGAAAGACGGCAAGGTCAATTTCTACTGGCAGCAGTGCAACAACAACATGCAGGCCGGCCCCAACATCAATGAGGAGATGTTCCCCGGCTGGCGCAACCCGGACAATTTCATCGTCGTCTCCGACCCTTACCCGACCGTCTCCGGCATGGCCGCCGACCTCATCCTGCCGACCGCGATGTGGGTCGAAAAGGAAGGCGCTTACGGCAACGCCGAGCGGCGCACGCAATTCTGGCGGCAGCAGATCAAGGGGCCGGGCGAGTCGCGTTCCGACGTCTGGCAGATCATGGAATTCGCCAAACGCTTCAAGGTCGAGGACGTCTGGCCCGCCGAACTGATCGCCAAAAAGCCGCAATACAAGGGCAAAACGCTGTTCGACGTGCTCTTTGCCAACGGCGTCGTCAATAAATACAAAGAGAGCGAACGGCAAGAGGGCTTCGACAACGACGAATCAAAGCACTTCGGCTTCTACGTGCAAAAGGGGTTGTTTGAAGAATACGCCGCCTTTGGCCGCGGCCATCATCACGACCTTGCGCCCTTCGAAACCTACCACCAGTCGCGCGGCCTGCGCTGGCCGGTGATTGATGGCAAGGAAACCCTGTGGCGCTTCCGCGAAGGCTATGACCCTTACGTCAAGAAGGGCGAGGGGGTGAAGTTTTACGGCCACAAGGATGGCAAGGCGGTCATTTTTGCCCTGCCCTACCAGCCGCCCGCCGAATCGCCGGACAAGGAATACGACCTCTGGCTCAGCACCGGGCGCGTCCTCGAACACTGGCATACCGGCTCGATGACCCGCCGCGTGCCGGAACTGTACCGATCCTTCCCCGACGCTGTCGTCTTTATGAACCCGGACGACGCCAAACAGCGCGGCCTGCAACGCGGCATGGAAGTCAAAGTCAGTTCGCGGCGCGGCGAAGTCATCCTGCGCGTCGAGACGCGGGGGCGCAACAAGCCGCCGCGTGGCCTGGTCTTCATTCCTTTCTTCGATGCCGGGCGGCTGGTCAACAAGCTGACGCTGGACGCCACCTGCCCGATTTCCAAGGAAACCGACTACAAGAAGTGCGCGGTCAAGGTTGTTCGAATTTGAGGCTCAATCCATAACAAGCGACAGGCGGCGCGTCAAGGCGGCCGCCAATCGGAGGTCAATATGAGATTCATCACCGCACTGGCTTATGCCGCCCTGCTCCTTGCCGGAGCCGGGATGTACGCCGAAACAGCGGGGGCAGAGGAAAAACTCTTGTCGGAGCGTGGCGACGTGGCGATCGAGGAACAGTCGAAAGTCGATTTCTTCCGCCCGGAGCGGGATTCGGACCCGATCCCCCGCAATTTCCAGAAACAGCCGCCGCTGATTCCGCACAGCGTCAAGGGCTACAACATCACCCAGAATTTCAACAAGTGCATGGACTGTCACTCTAAGGAGCGCGCCGAAGAAACCGGAGCGAGGCTGGTCGCCAAGTCGCACTATCTCGACCGGGATGACAAGAAGCTGAAAAACATCTCGCCGCGCCGCTACTTCTGTATGCAGTGCCATGTGCCGCAATTCGACGCCAGGCCCTTGGTCGAGAACACCTACAAACCGGCCGCGCAAAGGGGAGAATGATGAAGCTCAAAAAACTCATGCCAGCCTGGCTCCAGCGCATCGGTTTCTTTTCCGCCCTGTTGTTGTTTGCCGCTGGCGTCATCTTCTGGGGCGGCTTCAACTGGGCGCTCGAAATGACCAACCGGGAAACCTTCTGCATCTCCTGTCACGAGATGGAAGAAAACGTCTTCCGCGAGTATCAGAATACCGTCCACTACACCAACCGCACCGGCGTCCGCGCCACCTGCCCGGATTGTCACGTGCCGAAGGAATGGGGGCCGAAACTGATCCGCAAGATTCAGGCTTCCAACGAAATTTTCCACAAGGTGCTCGGCTCGGTCGATACGCCGGAAAAATTCAACGCCAAACGGGCGCAACTGGCCCAGAACGAATGGCGGCGCATGAAGGCCACCGATTCGCAGGAATGCCGCAACTGCCACAACTACGATTACATGGATTACATGGAACAAGGCAGCCGGGGCGCCAAGCAGCATCCGATCGCCTTTGCCGAGGGCAAGACCTGCATCGACTGTCACAAAGGTATCGCCCACCAGTTACCGGCCATCGACCAGCATATCGGCGTGCAGAATGAAGGCGCCGTCGCCATCAGTCACGGCGACAAACCCGCTCCAGCAGCGGAAGACGAGGAGAAAAAGTGAGCGCCAGCCGTCCAGCCCTTGGCTCTTGCCGGGACGCTGCCGGGCGAGAACCGTCTGTAACATGCAAAAAAATGCTGCAAAATTCACGAATAAAAGCCCTACAGCACAACACTTTGGCGAAAAGGTATGCTACTTTTACGTCGCTGCCGTGCTGACGGCCAGTTTTTCCCTTCAACACAGGTAACTAGGAGGCACTTAGATGAATAAATCAGAGCTGGTCGAAGTTGCTGCAAAAGAAGCTGGTATTACCAAGGCTGCTGCTGACAAGGCGTTGTCCGCCATGGTCGCGGCGGTGGTCAAAACCGTGACCAAGGGGGAGTCGGTCACGCTCGTCGGATTCGGCACCTTCAAGTCGGCCAAGCGCGCTGCGCGTACCGGCAAGAACCCGAAAACCGGCGCTACACTGAAGATCCCGGCGACGACGGTGCCGAAATTCACCGCCGGCACGGCATTCAAGGCTGCTGTCGCCGCCAAGAAGTCTTCTGCCAAGAAGAAGTAAGTTTTGGCATTCCTCCATGCGGGGTCCGTGATGAACGGACTCCGCTTTTAATTTGCGATGACCCATTCCGATTCCGACAACCCCGCCGAAACGCCCAGCGTTGCGTCGAGTGCCGCCGTCCCGCCGCCCAATGACAGCCGTCGCCGTCTGCGCGAACTGCTGTCCATTCCTGAGCGCGACCGTAGCGACCCGCAATGGGACGAAATCATCGAGCTGGAAATTCAGCTCGCCCCCGGCAACCGCATTTCGGGCAGCCCATCCGGCCCCGGCGGTCCTTTGCCGCAGCCGCGCCCCGGCGGCGGCAACAACAATGCCCAGAAAAAACACCGTCCCCGCGCCAACAACAACCGGCGTGGGCGTCATCAGAACAAGCCGCCTGCCGGTGGCGCCTGAGCGCGTGTTTATTCCGCCGTGATCGGGCATCATGGCCGACATGCAGCATTTTGATCTGATCGTCGTCGGCGGCGGTCTGGCAGGCGCCAGCCTGGCCTTGGCCTTGCGTGACAGCCGCCTGAAAATCGCCCTCATTGAAAACCATCCGCCACGGGCGGCTGCCGGTTGGGATGCGCGAATTTACGCCATCAGCCCGGCCAACGCGGCTTTTCTCGAAACCCTCGGCGTCTGGAAACATCTCGACCCGGCGCGTCTGACGCCGATCCGGCAGATGCGGGTCTATGGCGATGCTGGCGGGCGGCTTGATTTTTCCGCTTTTGCAAGCGGCGTGCCGGAACTGGGCTGGATTCTTGAATCCTCGCTGATGGCCTGCGAATTCTGGGAAAGCGCCAAACGCCAGGCCAACCTGACCCTGTTCTGCCCGGCGACGCCCGCCGCGCTGGAATTGAGCGATGCCGCCGCCGTCCTGCGTCTCTCTGATGGCGCGGCGCTCTCGGCCCGCCTTCTGGTCGGCGCTGACGGGCGCGACTCGTGGGTGCGCGACGCCGCTGGTTTGGCCGCCAGCCAGACGCCCTACGGTGAAAAAGGCGTCGTCGCCAACTTTGCCACGGCCAAGCCGCCGCGCGGGACGGCCTGGCAGTGGTTCCGCGATGATGGCGTGCTCGCCTGGCTGCCGCTGCCGGAGAACCGCATCTCGATGGTCTGGTCTACGGCGGACGCCGAGGCCGACGCCTTGTGCGCCCTCTCTCCCGATCAACTGTGTGAGCGCGTCGCCGCCGCCGGTCAGCGCACGCTCGGCGATCTCGAACTGTTGACGCCAGCGGCGGCCTTTCCGCTCCGCCTGATGCGCGTGCCGCAAACCGTCGCCCCCCGGCTGGCTCTGGTTGGCGATGCGGCGCATGGCATCCATCCGCTCTCCGGGCATGGCATCAACCTCGGTTTTCAGGATGCCCGCGAACTCGCCGCCTTGCTTGCCGCCGCGCCGCCGTGGCAGGATATTGGCGAGTTGCGCCTGCTGCAACGCTACCAGCGGGCACGGCGCGAAGAAACCGTGCTGATGCAGGGAACAACCGACGCCCTGCGGCGTCTATTCAAACCAAACCCTATTTTGCGGCCGCTACGCAATGTCGGCCTCAATCTGACCAACCATCTGCCTTTGATTAAAAATGCCTTGACGCGCTACGCGCTCGGCGCCCTCTAGGAGAATTGCATGTTGAAGAAATTGCTGGCGCTGACTGGCGTCGTTCTGGCCTGTTCCGCTTTTGCCGCCACCGAGGACGATATTCTCAAAATCATGGAGGAGCGCCTTGGGACCAAGGTCGAGAGTGTCGTCAAAGCCGGTTATCTCAATCTCTACGAAGTCTATGCCGACGGCAACATTTACTACACCGACGACAAGGTCAGCGCGGTCATGGTCGGCGGCCAGTTGATCGACGTGCGCAGCCGACAGAACATCACCGAGGAACGCTTGCGCAAGCTGACCGCCATCCGCTTCGGCGATTTGCCGCTTGAGCGGGCGATCAAGGTCGTGCGCGGCGACGGCAAGCGGGCGCTGGCGACCTTTGAAGACCCCAATTGCGGTTACTGCAAGCGGCTGGCCAAGGAAATGCAGAAACTCGACAACGTGACCATTTACGTCTTTCTCTACCCGATCCTGTCCGAAGATTCGCTGAAGAAATCAAAGCAGATCTGGTGCTCGGCGGATCGCGCCAAAACCTGGACCGACTGGATGGTTGACGGCAAAACGCCGTCCGGGCGCGAGGATTGCGATACGGCGGCGGTGGCGCGCAATCAGGAGTATGGTCGGCGGCTCAATATTTCCGGCACGCCGACCCTGTTTTTTGCCGATGGCGAGCGGGTGCCGGGGGCGATTCCGCTGGCCCGCATTGAGCAGAAGCTCAATCAGCCGCGCTGACGGCCTCGCGCCTGAGGCCCAACCCGGTTAGCGCCGATGTCCGCCCAACCCGCCAGCAAGCCAGCCAAGCCGCCGGTCAGGAGGCGGCTGATTGGCGTCTATGTCGCTATTCTGGCGGTGGCGGTCGTGTTATTTGTTTTGTTGCTGGGCGAGGTGTATCGGCAGGCCGAATTGCGGGCCGGGTTGGATGCCGGGAATCTGGCGGGCCTGATCGAGCAACGCCTGAGCGTCACCCTGCGCCGCGTCCAGTCCGATCTGGAGTATCTGGCGGCGACGATACCGATCGAGGCGCTGGACCCGGGGGCGGACGAACAGCTCCGGTCGCAGACCAGGCGCCTGCTGGCGCTCAAGGCCGAACGTTTTCCGGAAATACTCGGCTACCGGGTGGTCGATGCCACGGGCCTGCTGCGTTTTTATTCGCAATCTGGCCGTTCGCCGATCAATGTCGATGACCGTGAATATTTCGCCGCCCTGCGCGATGATCGGTCGATTTTTGTCTATTTTTCCGAGGTCTTGATCGGACGCACCAGCCGCCAGCCGATGCTGATCGTTTCCGTACCTTTGCGCGACGCCGATGGCGTTTTTCGCGGCGCCGTGGTGGCGCCGCTCGACCTCGACTACATCCGGAAAAAACAGGATGCCGCCATTCTCGGCGGGCGCAGTCTCCTCTTTGTGCGGCGCGCCGACAACGGCCATCTGGCACTGAGCTGGCCACAGATGTCAGCCGAGAGTCAGACCTTGATTGAAGATGAAATCGCCGCCCCCATAGCCGTCAGCGAGCAGGCGGGCAACGTCAGTCTGAGCGGTTTCGACGGCATTGAACGGCTGTATGCCTGGCGGCGGATCAGCGGCTATCCTTTCCACGTCGTTGCCGCGATTGCCCCTGACGATTATCTCGACCGCTGGCGGGCGGTGGTCGGCAGCTTCATCGTGGTTGCCTTGTCGCTGGTCCTGGCCCTCAGCCTGCTGCTGTCCCGCCTCCTGCGGGCCGAGCGCGAAGCAACGGCGACCAGCGCCCGCATCGCCGAGAGCGAGGCGCGCTACCGCCTCCTGGCCGACAACAGCTATGACGTGATCTGGACGCTCGACATCGCCTCGCGCCAACTCACCTACGTCAGTCCCTCGGTCACGGCCTTGCGCGACTACCAACCGCAGGAAGTCGTCGGTCAGAAGCTGGAACAGTGGTTGACGGCGGATTCGGTCAGTCGCCTCGATGGCGTCATCGAGCAGCATTTGAAGCGCATTGCCGCCGGTGACCATTCGGCCCAGGTCGCTACCTGCGAACTGGAGCAATTGTGCCGCAACGGCGACAGCGTGCCGACCGAGGTGGTGGTCAGCTATCTGCTCGATAGCGAGGGCGTGCCGCGCCTGCTGCTTGGCATCAGCCGTGATGTCAGAGAGCGCAAGCGGGCCGAGCAGGCGCTGCGTGAAAGCAACCGGCAACTGCGCCTGCGCCTCGACGAAATTGGCCGCCTGCAATTGGCCTTGCAGGAGCAGGCGGTGCGTGATGGACTGACCGATCTGTTCAACCGGCGCTATCTCGACGACATGCTCGAGCGCGAAGTATCGCGGGTGCGCCGCGAAGGCACGCCGCTGGCTCTGGTGATGATCGACATCGACCATTTCAAGGTCATCAACGACACCTACGGCCATCAGGCGGGCGATCAGGTCTTGCGCGTTCTGGCGGCGACCTTGCGGGCGGATATCCGGGCCGAGGATATTGCCTGCCGCTACGGCGGCGAGGAAATTCTCATTCTGCTGCCCAACATGCCGCTCTTCGCCGCCGTCGAGCGCGCCGAAAACTGGCGTCGGGAAGTCGAGGCGCTGGCCGTGACGCATGGCGAATTCGCCATTGCCTTTACCATTTCGCTCGGCGTTTCCGCCTATCCCGAGCATGGCAAAACGACCGATGAACTGGTCCGTTGCGCCGATCTGGCCCTGTACCGGGCCAAAGCCGCCGGTCGCAACCGGACGCTTGCCTACGTCGACTGAAGGCCCGGCGGCTACCGCCGCTTCCCTTTGATGATTACCCGCCTGGCATGAGCGGGACGGCAGTTGCAAGGCCGCCGCCAATGCTCACAAGTCACTTTAACATTCGTTTTTCCAGCATTGATTTTTAAGAGTTTTTTCTTAAAAATCTACCTCAGGAACAACGCCTAAGTCATTGTTGCATAAGAAAAATATCCCTTTTTTGTGTTGACGGTGCCGAAATCATGCTCTAAAGTGGGGCATCGTGTTGAAAAGTGGGTAAACGGGGGTTGTAGTGTTCGAGGGGGCGACGGCGCTCAGTCTGGATGCCAAAGGGCGGCTTGCCATACCGGCCAAGCAGCGCGGCCCGCTGTCCGCCGTTGCGGAAGGGGCGCTGGTGCTGACCGCGCATCCGCACCGTTGTCTGCTGCTCTACCCGGCCCCGGCCTGGCTGCCGATCCGTGAGCAGATTCTCAAAGCCTCCAGCCTCGATCCGAAGGCAGCGCCGATCAAGCGCGTGCTGGTCGGCAATGCGCGTACCGAAGAACTCGATTCGGCGGGACGCATTCTCATCGCGCCGGAATTGCGCGCTTACGCCCAACTGGAAAAAACGGTCTATCTGGTCGGTATGGGCAGTCACTTTGAAATCTGGAACGAGGCGGCCTGGAAAGAGCAGAACAATCTGGCCGCCGATCTCATGTCGAGCGGCGAATTGCCCGGCTGTTTCGGGGATTTGTCGCTGTGAGCGGCAATGGCGGTATGGGGCGCGCCCATGCCACGGTGTTGCTCGACAAGGCGGTCGAGGCCTTGGCGATCAAGGGCGATGGCGTCTATGTCGATGCCACCTTTGGCCGCGGCGGCCACAGCCGCCGCATTCTTTCGTGCTTGGGCGCGACCGGGCGGCTGCTGGCCCTCGACCGCGATCCGGCGGCCATTGCCGCTGGCGCGGCCATCCATGACAGCCGTTTCCGGCTGCTGCACCGGGCTTTTGGCGAACTGGCCGAGGCCTTGGCCGAGGCGGGCATTGCCGCCGCCGACGGTGTTTTGTTTGACCTGGGGGTGTCGTCGCCGCAAATCGACGACGGGGAGCGCGGCTTCAGCTTTCGTCACGACGCGCCGCTCGACATGCGGATGGATACGACAGAGGGCGAGACGGCGGCCGAGTGGCTGGCGCGGGCCGACTTGAGGGAAATCACGGAGGTTATAAAAAATTATGGCGAAGAACGGTTTGCTTTCCAGATTGCAAAGAAGGTTGTGGCTGTTCGGCTCGAACGGCCGCTTGTCTCCACCGCTCAATTCGCGGCCCTCGTTCGCGCGGCCGTGCGCACCCGTGAACCAGGGCAGGACCCGGCGACGCGCAGCTTTCAAGCTGTCCGGATTCATCTCAATCAAGAACTCCGGCAACTGGAGATAGCCTTGCCGCAGGCGCTTGACCACCTGAAACCGGGCGGGCGGCTGGTGGTCATCAGTTTTCATTCGCTCGAAGATCGTATCGTCAAACGCTTCATGCGCGATCAGTCGACGCCGGACAGCCTGCCGAAAAATCTGCCGCTGCGCGCCGACCAGTTGCCGCCGCCGAAATTGCGCCGGATCGGCAAGGCGCTGCGTCCCGACGCCGCGGAAGTGGCGGCCAACCCGCGGGCGCGCAGCGCCGTCATGCGGGTGGCCGAGAGGCTCTGAGATGTCGCGCTTCAACATGACCCTGCTCCTCGTCGCCGTGGTCTGCGCGCTGGCGCTGGTGACTTCGCAGCACCGCGCCCGCAAGCTGTTTCAGGAACTTGAACGGGAGCAGGAGCGCGCCCGTCAGCTTGATGTCGAATACGGCCAGTTGCAACTGGAAATGTCGACCTGGGCGACCCATCCGCGTATCGAAAAAATCGCCCGCGAACGGCTGCGCATGGTTCAGCCCGATGCCGCCGGTCAGCCGATCATGGCGGCTGGCAGGCCGACGGGAGGGCGCTGATGGTCATCCGTCGCCGACCGCAGCGCGGTCACCGCTTTACCGAAAGCCCGGTGCTTGAACTGGCCTTGCAAGGCTGGCGCTCGCGCATGGTTGGCCTGGTCCTGCTGGCGGCCTTGCTGACGCTGGTGCTGCGAGCCTTCTATTTGCAGGTGATCCACAACGATTTCCTGCAGGAAAAGGGCGAGTCGCGCTATCGCCGCGATATTGAAGTCTCGGCTTTGCGCGGCAAAATCGTTGACCGCAATGGCGACATGCTGGCGGTGTCGACGCCGATGAAGTCGATCTGGGCCATTCCCGCCGACGCGCGGACGATGAATGGCGAGCAGAAACGGCAGTTGGCCGAATTGCTCGGCATGCGGGTGCGCGAACTCGATGGCAAGATCGCCGCCGACAAGAATTTTGTCTACGTCCGCCGCCAGGTCTCGCCGGAACTGGGCGAGCGCATCGCCGCCCTCAAGCTGCCCGGCATTCATCAGGAGCAGGAATATCGCCGCTTCTACCCGGCGGCTGACATGACGGCCCACATCGTCGGCTTCACCGGCGTCGACGACAAGGGGCTGGAAGGCGTCGAACTGGCTTTCGAGAAAAATCTGCTGGGCCGTCCCGGCAACCGCACGGTGATCCGCGACCGGCGCGGCAACATCGTCGAGGATGTCGGCGCCATGCGGCCGCCGCAGGATGGCAAGGACATCCATCTGGCGCTCGACGCGAAAATCCAGTATCTCGCCGCCAGCCAGTTGAAGGCGACGGTCGAAGCGCACCGGGCCAAGGCTGGCGGGGCCGTCGTCATCGACGCGCGCAATGGCGAAATTCTGGCGCTCGCCAACTGGCCGAGCTACAACCCGAACAACCGCGAAAAACTGGCGGGCGCGCTGCTGCGCAATCGGGCTATCACCGATACCTTTGAGCCGGGTTCGGTGATGAAGCCCTTTATTGCCGCGCTGGCGCTGGAACAGGGCAAGGTCAGCGTCAATACGCCGATCAACACCGCGCCGGGACGGATGACCATCGGCACGGCGACGATTTCCGACGCCCGCCCGCATGGCGTGCTGACCGTCGCCGAGGTTATCCAGAAATCCTCCAATATCGGCACCGCCAAGATCGCGCTCGGCTTTACGCCGCGCGACATGTGGGAATTGTTCGACAAGCTCGGTTTCGGCCAGCCGCCCAATCTCGGCTTTCCCGGCGAGGTTGGCGGCCGGATGCGGCCCTGGAAAAACTGGCGGCCGATCGAGCAGGCGACGATGGCTTACGGTC
The DNA here is from genome assembly GCA_031277255.1 of Azonexus sp. GTDB lineage: Bacteria > Pseudomonadota > Gammaproteobacteria > Burkholderiales > Rhodocyclaceae > Azonexus. The sequence continues at coordinate 14,763 of JAITMS010000015.1, read as the reverse complement.
ACGGCATTTCCGTCAGCCTGCTCCAGATGGCCCGCGCCTACACCGTCTTCGCCACCGATGGCGAACTCCTGCCGCTCTCTCTCTTGCGCGTCGATGATGACGCGGCGGTGCGCGGCAGCCGCATCTATTCACCGCAGACCGTGCGCGAACTGCGGCTGATGCTGGAAATGGCCGTGCAGCCGGGCGGCACCGCGCCGCTGGCGCGGGTTGCCGGTTATCGCGTCGGCGGCAAGACCGGCACCGCCTACAAGGTCGAAGGCGGCGCTTACGCCCGCAAATACGTGGCTTCCTTTGTCGGCATCGCGCCCTTGAGCGAGCCGCGCCTCGTCATCGCGGTGATGATCGACGAACCGAGCGTCGACGGTTATTACGGCGGCGATGTCGCTGGCCCGGCCTTTTCCCGCATTGCCGCGGGCGCCCTGCGCACCCTGGGCGTGCCGCTCGACGCGCCGCTTCAGGTCGCCGCCGCCGGAACGGCGAAGGGGGCGCTGTGAACACGCCGCGCCAGTTGATCGACTTCGCCCTCGCTGGCGTCGCCATGACCGGCGCCACCGACGACAGCCGTCAGGTCAGGCCGGGCGACCTCTTTATCGCCTATCCCGGCGATCTCGCCGATGGCCGCGCCTACATCGCCGAGGCCATCGCCCGCGGCGCGGTCGCCGTGCTCTGGCAGCCGGGCGGCGATTTTGTCTGGAATCCGGCCTGGGCCGCGCCCAACCAGCCGGTCGAGGCGCTCCGCCCGCTGGCCGGAGCCATTGCCCACACGCTTTACGGCTACCCCAGCGAGCGCCTGTCGCTGATTGCGATTACCGGCACCAATGGCAAGACCACCGTCAGCCAGTGCATCGCCCATGCCTACGCCAAGCCCTGCGCCATCATCGGCACGCTGGGCGCGGGTTTTCCTGACGAACTGGCCGACACCGGCCTGACGACGCCGGAAGCGACGGCGCTGATGCGCTATCTCGCCGAGTTTCAGACGCGCGGCGCTGCCGCCTGCGCCCTCGAAGCCAGTTCCATCGGCATCGAAGAAGGGCGGCTCAACGGCGCTCGCGTCGACGTCGCGGTGTTCACCAATCTCTCGCGCGACCATCTCGACTACCACGGCAGCATGGAAGCCTATGCCGCGGCCAAGGAAAAACTGTTCCACTGGCCGCGCCTGCGCACCGCCATCGTCAATCTCGACGATCCCTTCGGCCCGCATCTGGCGGCTGAAACGACGGCGTTGCGCGTGCTCGGTTACGGCATTGGCGACGAGCGGCGCAATTTCCCCGCTCAGGTGCGGGCGGAAAATCTCGAAAACACGCCCTTTGGCCAGCGTTTCATGCTGCGCCTGCCGAACGGTCATGGCACGGTGGATACGGAGTTGATGGGCCGTTACAACGTTGCCAATCTGCTTGCCGTCGCCGCCGTGCTGCACGACGCCGGCCTCGCGGCGGGCGATGTGATCCGCCGTCTGGCCGCCCTGCGGCCGCCGCCGGGACGCATGGAGCGGGTCGGCGGCAACGGCGAGCCGCTGGTCGTCGTCGACTACGCCCATACGCCGGATGCGCTGGACAATGCCCTGAGCACGCTGCGCGCCGTTGCCGACGGGCGCGGCGGGCGTCTGGCCGTGGTCTTTGGCTGCGGCGGCGAGCGCGACCGCGGCAAACGCCCGCAGATGGCCGAAATTGCCTGCCGCCGCGCCGACCGGGTGCTCGTCACCAGCGACAATCCGCGCCGCGAGGAGCCAGCGGCCATCGTCGCCGACATCCTGGCTGGCCTTGACGGCGGCGAGGTCGAACTCGACCGCGCCGCCGCCATTCACCGGGCGGTGGCGGCGGCGGACGAGAACGATGTCGTTCTCGTCGCTGGCAAGGGACATGAGGCGTATCAGGAGATTGCCGGGGTTCGTCATCCTTTCTCCGATCTCGAACAGGCCAAAGCGGCGCTGGCGCGGCGGCGCAATCCCGATCCGGCGGAGGGCGCGGCATGAACTGGCGGCTTTCGCAAATCGCGGCGGCGACTGATGGCCGCCTGCTTGGCCCTGACGTGGCGGGCGCTGGCGTCAGCACCGACAGCCGCAACATCAAGCCGGGGCAGTTGTTCGTCGCTTTGCGCGGCGAACATTTCGATGCCCACGATTTTCTCGCCGCGGCGATCAAGGCGGGCGCGGCGGCGCTGCTGGTCGATGACGACCAGAAGCTGCTGCCGGGCGCTGCCGCCGTCGTCGTTGCCGATACCCGTCTGGCGCTTGGCGCGCTGGCCGCCGCCTGGCGGGCCGAGTTCGCCCTGCCGGTGATCGCCGTCACCGGCTCCAACGGCAAAACGACGACCAAGGAAATGATCGCCGCCATTCTCATCCTCGGCGCGGCCTTTGGCGACGCCGTGCTGGCGACGCGCGGCAATTTCAACAACGACATCGGTTTGCCGCTCACCCTGCTCGGCATGAACGCCAGCCATCGCGCGGCGGTGATCGAAATGGGCATGAATCGCCCCGGCGAAATCGCCTATCTGACCCGAATCGGCGCGCCGACCGTGGCCCTGGTGACCAATGCCCAGCGCGCCCATCTTGAAGGCATGGGCGACCTTGACGAAATCGCCCGCGAGAAGGGCAGCATTTTCAGCGGCCTGATAGCGGGCGGCGTCGCCGTCATCAATGCCGATGACCCCTACGCCGATTACTGGCGGGCGGCGGCAGCGCCGCATACGGTGCGCACCTTCGCCATCGACCATGAGGCCGACGTGCGGGGCCGGGTGCGCCAGCATGGCCTGGCCACCGAACTGACCCTCTCCGCGCCCGAAGGCGAGGCGACGCTCTGCCTCTCGGTCGCCGGTCGGCACAATGCCCGCAACGCCGTCGCCGCCGCCGCCGCCTGCCTGGCTGCGGGCGTGCCGCTGGCCGCCGTGGTTGCCGGGCTGGAATCCTTCGTCGGCGTCAAAGGCCGCCTGCAACGCCGCGCCGGGAAAAAGGGGGCGGAAATTCTCGACGACAGCTACAACGCCAATCCCGATTCGGTGCGCGCCGGGATTGACGTGCTGGCCGCCACGGTCGGCAAGAAGATCCTCGTCCTCGGCGACATGGGCGAAATCGGCCAGGCCAGCGGCCAGTATCACGACGAAATCGGCGGCTACGCCAAGAGTCAGGGCATCGACCGCCTCTTGGCGCTGGGCGAGGCCAGCCGCCAGGCGGTCAGGAATTTCGGCGACGGCGGACGGCATTTCGCCCGCGTCGATGACCTGATCGCCGCCGTGGACAAGGAACTGGGGCCGGACGTGACCGTGCTGGTCAAAGGCTCGCGCTTCATGAAGATGGAACGGATCGCCGACGCCATCGCCGCCGCCGACCCGGAGGAGAACGCCTGATGCTGCTCGCGCTGACGCAATGGCTGGCTCAGGATGTCCGCTTTTTCAACGTCTTTGGCTACCTGACGCTGCGCACCGTGCTGGCGGCGATGACGGCGCTGGTCATTTCCTTTGCCGCCGGGCCGGGCGTCATCCGCTGGCTGGCCGCCAAAAAAATCGGCCAGGCGGTGCGCACCGATGGCCCGCAAACCCATCTGGTCAAATCCGGCACGCCGACCATGGGCGGCGTGCTGATCCTCATCGCCATCGGCGTCACCACGCTCCTGTGGGCCGATCTGGGCAACAAATATGTGTGGACGGTGCTGGTGGTGACGCTCGGCTACGGCATCGTCGGCTGGTACGACGACTGGAAGAAAGTGGTCTACCGCGACCCGAACGGCCTTTCGGCCCGCTGGAAATTTTTCTGGCAATCGCTGCTCGGCGTCGGCGCGGCGCTGTTTCTCGCCTATTCGGCCCCTTCCTCGGCGCAGACCGAACTGATCGTACCCTTCTTCAAGTCGGTCGCCTATCCGCTCGGCATCGTCGGTTTCATCGTGCTGACCTATTGCGTCATCGTCGGCACCAGCAATGCCGTCAATCTGACCGATGGCCTCGACGGGCTGGCGATCATGCCGACGGTGATGATCGCCGCCGCCTTCGTCATCTTCGCCTATGTCACCGGGCGCGTCGATTACGCCAGATACCTGCTCATCCCCCATGTGCCCGGCGCTGGCGAATTGTGCGTGCTGCTCGGCGCCATCGCCGGGGCGGGCTTGGGTTTTCTCTGGTTCAACGCCTATCCGGCTTCCGTATTCATGGGCGATGTCGGCGCGCTGGCGCTGGGCGCGGCCTTGGGCTGCGTGGCGGTGATTCTGCGCCAGGAAATCGTGCTTTTCATCATGGGCGGCATTTTCGTCGTCGAAACCCTGTCGGTCATGCTGCAAGTCACCTGGTTCAAATACACCCGGAAAAAATATGGCGAAGGCCGCCGCATCCTGCGCATGGCCCCGCTGCATCACCATTTCGAGCAATCGGGCTGGAAGGAGACGCAGGTGGTCGTCCGCTTCTGGATCATTACCATCCTGTTAGTCCTGATTGGACTATCGACCTTGAAGCTGCGCTGACGATGGAACTCCAGGGCAAGCGCGCGGTAGTGGTCGGCCTCGGCGAATCGGGGCTGGCGATGAGTCGCTGGCTGCATCGCCAGGGGGCGCAGGTGCGCGTTGCCGATTCGCGCGGCGCGCCGCCCAATCTCGATGCCCTGCGCGAAGCCGCGCCGGATACCGAACTGGTGGCCGGGCCGTTTGCCGCGGCGACCTTTGCCGACGCCGATCTGGTCGCCCTGTCGCCGGGCGTGGCGCGGACGACCCCGGCGCTGGCCGGATTGAGCGTGCCGGTGGTGTCGGAAATCGAACTGTTCGCTACCGGGGTGCGGGCCTTGATGCCGACGGCAAAAATCCTTGCCATCACCGGCAGCAACGGCAAAACGACGACCACCGCCCTGACCGCCCATCTGCTCGGCGGCGTCGGTCTGCCCGCCGTGGCCTGCGGCAATATTTCGCCCTCGGCCCTCGACGCCCTGATGACGGCGCTCGACGGCGGCGTATGGCCAGCGGTTTGGGTGCTTGAACTGTCGAGCTTCCAGTTGGAAACGACGCATCACTTGAATGCTGTCGCCGCCACCATTCTCAATGTCTCGGAAGACCACCTCGACCGCTACGAAGGCAGCATCGCCCGCTATGCCGCCGCCAAGGCGCGGGTTTTTCAGGGTCAGGGCATGATGATCCTCAACCGCGACGATGACTGGTCGATCACGCATGGCCGCTGCGACCGCCGTTTCGTCACTTTCGGCCTCAATCCGCCGCCCTGTCCGGCGGATTATGGTCTGGTCGGCGGCGCCATCTGGCGCGGCGGTGCGGCGCTGGTCGACCTGGCGGAGATCAAACTGTCCGGCCTGCACAACGCCGCCAACGCGATGGCGGCGCTCGCCCTGTGCGAAGCGGCGGGCGCCGACCCGCAGCGGCTGGTCGAACCGCTCAAGAGCTTTCGCGGCCTGCCGCACCGGGTTGAAACGGTGCTTGAGCAGGGCGGCATTCTTTACGTCGACGATTCCAAAGGCACCAATGTCGGCGCCACGCTGGCGGCGATTGAAGGCATGGGCCGCCCGGTCGCCGTCATCCTGGGCGGCGACGGCAAGGGGCAGGATTTCACGCCGCTCCAGGCGGCGCTCAAACGGCATGGCCGCGCCGTCGCGCTGATTGGCCGCGATGCCCCGATGATCGCTGCGGCCATCGCCGATTGCGGCCTGCCGCAAAAAAACTGCGCCGGGATGACGGAAGCCGTGCGCTGGCTGGCCAGCGCGGCGCGGCCCGGCGATTGCGTGCTGCTTTCGCCCGCCTGCGCCAGTCTCGACATGTACCGCAACTATGCCCACCGCGCCGCCGCCTTTATCGCCGCCGTCCGGGAGCTGTCATGCTGATCGCGGCTCTCGACGCGCCCCGGCGGCCCGTGGCGGAAATCGACCACGTGCTCTTGTGGAGCGCGCTGTTCCTGCTGCTCGGCGGTCTGGTCATGGTTTATTCTTCCTCGATCGCCACCGCCGAGGGCAGCCGTTTCACCAATCACCAGCCGGCCTATTTTCTCGTCCGTCATGGCGTTTTCATGGCCGTCAGCCTGATCGCCGCCGCCGTCGCCTTTCAGATACCGCTGGCGCAGTGGCAGAAGGCTGCGCCCTGGCTGTTCCTGATCGGTTTTCTGCTGCTCGCCATCGTCCTCATTCCCGGCGTCGGGCGCGAGGTCAATGGCGCCCGCCGCTGGCTGCCGCTTGGTTTTGCCAATTTGCAGCCGTCAGAATTGATGAAGCTCTTTGCCGTGCTCTACACCGCCGACTACACGGTGCGCAAAATCAATGTCATGCACGACCTGAAACAGGCTTTTCTGCCGATGTTCGGGGCGATGGCCGTGGTCGGTATGCTGCTCCTGCGCGAGCCGGATTTTGGCGCCCTCGTCGTCATCATCATCATCGCCATGGGCATCCTCTTTCTCGGCGGCCTCAAGGCGCGGCTCTTTGCCGTGCTGACGGCCGGCCTCCTGATCGCCTTCGCCATCATGATCGTCGTTTCGCCCTACCGCCGCGACCGCATCTTCGGCTTCATGGACCCGTGGGACGATGCTTATGGCCGCGGTTATCAGTTGTCACACTCGCTGATCGCCTTTGGCCGGGGCGAACTGTTCGGCGTCGGCCTTGGCGGCTCGGTCGAAAAGCTGTTTTATCTGCCGGAAGCGCATACCGACTTTCTCCTCGCGGTGATTGCCGAAGAACTGGGCTTCGTCGGCGTCCTCGCCGTCGTCCTGCTGTTTGCCGTGGTCGTCCAGCGCGCCTTCGCCATTGGCCGCCGCTGTGTCCAGCTTGACCGCCTTTACCCGGCGCTGGTGGCGATGGGCATCGGCGTCTGGATTGGCGTCCAGTCCTTCGTCAACATGGGCGTCAACATGGGCGTCCTGCCGACCAAGGGGCTGACCCTGCCGTTTATGAGCTTCGGCGGCTCCGGCATCCTCGCCAACTGCCTGGCGCTGGCGATTCTACTTAGAGTTGACTGGGAGAATCGTCAGTTGATGCGGGGAGGCAAGCTGTGAGCAAAACCATCCTCATCATGGCGGGCGGCACTGGCGGGCATATTTTTCCCGCGCTGGCGGTGGCTGGCAAAATGCGCGATGCCGGGTGGCGGGTCGCCTGGCTGGGCAATCCCGATGGCATGGAGGCGCGGCTGGTCGCGCCGCAGGGTTTCGAGATGGTCTGGATCAGGTTCGCGGCGCTGCGCGGCAAGGGGCTGGCGCGCAAATTCCTGCTGCCGCTCAATCTGCTGCGCGCCTTTGCCCAGGCCCTGCGGGCGCTGCGCCGGGTTCGCCCCGATGTCGCGCTCGGCATGGGCGGCTACATCACCTTCCCCGGCGGCATGATGGCGGCGCTGACCGGTGTGCCGCTGGTGCTGCACGAGCAGAACGCCGTCGCCGGTCTCGCCAACCGCGTGCTGGCGCGGGTCGCTGATCGCGTCCTGAGCGGCTTTCCCGATGTGCTGCCCAAGGCCGAATGGCTGGGCAACCCGGTGCGCGACGAGATCGCCGCATTGCCGCCGCCCGCCGAACGTTTCGCTGGCCGTCATGGCGCTTTGCGTCTTCTGGTCATCGGCGGCAGCCTCGGCGCCCGCGCCCTGAATGAAACCGTGCCGCAGGCAATGGCCTTGCTGACGGCTGACGAGCAGCCGGAAATCGTCCATCAGGCAGGCGAAAAGATGATTGACGAACTGAAGGCCAATTACGCCGCCGTTGGCGTCGCCGCGCATTGCGTGCCTTTCATCGAGGACATGGCCGGGGCTTACGCCTGGGCTGATCTGGTCATCTGCCGCGCCGGGGCGCTGACCGTCGCGGAACTGGCGGCGGCGGGCGTCGCCAGCATTCTGGTGCCTTATCCCCATGCCGTGGACGATCACCAGACCTTGAACGCCCGTTTTCTCGCCAGTGTTGGCGGCGCTTTTCTCCTGCCGCAGGAGGAACTTTCCGCCGACAACATTGCGCTGATCCGCAACTACAGCCGCTGCCAACTGCTGGAAATGGCCGCCAAGGCGCGCAGCCTGGCCCGGCCGGAAGCCGCTGGCGACGCCGCCTTTGCCTGCGCCGAGGCGGCCAGATGAACAGAGCAGAGAGAACATGAAACACAAAGTCAGACACATTCATTTCGTCGGCGTCGGCGGTTCCGGCATGAGCGGCATCGCCGAGGTGCTGGCCCACCTCGATTACACCGTCAGCGGCTCCGACCTCGCCGCCAGCGCGACGACGCGCCGCCTCGAAGGCGAAGGCGTCAAGGTCACCATCGGCCACGCCGCCGCCAATATCAACGGGGCCGACGCGGTGGTCGTGTCGACCGCCGTCAAGGACGATAACCCGGAAGTCGCCTGCGCCCGCGAAAAGAAAATTCCGGTGGTGCCGCGCGCCCAGATGCTGGCCGAACTGATGCGCCTGAAACGCGGCATCGCCATTGCCGGAACGCACGGCAAAACGACGACGACCAGTCTGGTTACCAGCATTCTCGCCGCTGGCGGCGTCGATCCGACTTTTGTCATCGGCGGGCGGCTGAACGCCGCCGGAGCCAACGCGAGACTCGGCAGCGGCGATTTTCTCGTCGCCGAGGCCGATGAATCAGACGCTTCCTTCCTCTTTCTCTCGCCGGTGCTGGCCGTCGTCACCAATATCGACGCCGACCACATGGAAACCTACGGCCACGACTTCGAGCGTCTGAAAAACGCCTTTGTCGATTTTCTCAACCGCCTGCCCTTTTACGGCGTCGCCGTGCTCTGCGCCGACGACCCCAACGTGCGGGCGATCCTGCCGCGGGTCAACAAGCAGATCGTCACTTACGGCCTCTCGCCCGACTGCAATGTCTACGCCGAAAACATCGTCGCCGACGGCGGCCAGATGCGCTTTGACTGCGTCCGCGTCAATGGCGGCACCAGTCGGTTGGCGGTGACGCTCAACGTCCCCGGCGTACACAACGTCCTCAACGCGCTGGCGGCGATCGCCATCGCCAGCGAGGTACAGATCGGGGATGCCGCGATCATCAAGGCGCTGGCCGAATTCAGCGGCGTTGGCCGCCGTTTCCAGCGTTACGGCGAGGTCGCCTTGCCCGGCGGCGGCAGTTTTACGCTGATTGACGATTACGGTCATCACCCGGCGGAAATGGCGGCGACGCTTGCCGCCGCCCGTGGCGCTTTTCCCAATCGCCGTCTGCTGCTGGCCTTCCAGCCGCACCGCTATACGCGGACGCGGGATTGTTTCGAGGATTTCGTCAAGGTCTTGAGCACGGTCGACGCCCTTTGCCTGACCGAAGTGTACGCCGCGGGCGAAGCGCCGATTGTCGCTGCCGACAGCCGCTCGCTGGCTCGCGCCTTGCGCGTCGCGGGCAAGGTCGAGCCGGTCTTTGTCGAGGACATCGCGGCGCTGCCGCAAATGGTTAGTGAAATGGCCCGCGCCGGCGACGTGGTGCTGTGCATGGGCGCTGGCTCGATCGGTGGCGTAGCTGGCAAACTCGCTGGCAAACTTGCGGAGATGACGGCATGAGTGATTTCGGCAAAGTCGCCGTGCTCCTGGGCGGAGCTTCCGCCGAGCGCGAGGTTTCCCTGAACAGCGGCGGGCGGGTGCTGGCGGCCCTGCGCGGGCAGGGCATTGACGCTTATGCTTTCGATCCGGCAAGCGAACCGCTGGCTGCCCTCAAACCCTACGACCGCGCCTTTATCGCCCTGCACGGGCGCTATGGCGAGGACGGCACGATCCAGGGCGCGCTTGAACTGATGCGCATTCCCTACACCGGCTCCGGCGTCATGGCTTCCGCCTTGGGCATGGACAAATTCCGCACCAAGCTCCTGTGGCAGGCGGCTGGCCTGCCGACGCCGGATTACGCGCTGCTGACAGCCGACAGCGACTTTGCCGCCGTCGAGCGGGCGCTCGGTTTGCCGCTGTTCGTCAAACCGGCGCGCGAAGGCTCCTCCATCGGCATCAGCAAGGTCAAAGCGCCCGGCCAACTGGCGGCGGCCTATCTCGAAGCGGCCCGCCACGATGCCCTGGTGCTCGCCGAAAAAGGCGTCATGGGCGGCGAATACACGGTCAGCATCGTCGGCGACGAAGCCCTGCCGATCATCAAGATCGAACCGGCGACCGACTGGTACGACTATGCGGCCAAATACCACCGCGACGACACGCGCTACCTCTGCCCCTGCGGTCTATCGGCAGAGCGGGAGGCGGCGATCAAAGAAGGCGCGCTCGCAGCCTTCCGCCTGATTGGCGGGCGCGGCTGGGGGCGGGTCGATTTCCTCATGGACGCAGCGGGCCGCCACTATTACCTCGAAGTGAACACCGCGCCCGGCATGACCGATCACTCGCTGGCGCCGATGGCCGCCCGTGCCGCCGGTCTTGACTATCCGGCGCTGGCGCGGCGCATCCTCGAACTGGCGGCGAACGATTATTGAGACGATGAATGTGGAACAAACCGCACTTGCTCAACGCTGCCGCCGACCTGCTCATGCTGGCGGCAGCGGCGGCGGCGCTGGCGGCGGGCGCCGTCTGGCTGGCGCGCGTGCCAGCCTTGCCGGTCGAGCGGGTCGATTTCACCGCGCCCTTGGACAACACCCGGCGGGAAGAAGTCGAGCGGGTGTTGCAGCCGGTTTTGCGGGGCAATTTTTTCAGCATCAATCTGGAGGCCGTGCGCGGCGCGCTGGAGCGTCTGCCCTGGGTGCGCCAGACGCAGGTGCGGCGCGTCTGGCCCGCCCGGCTGGAGATCACCGTCGAAGAACACCGGGCCGCCGCCCGCTGGGGCGAAGGCAAGGGCGAACTGGTCAATTCCTATGGCGAGGTGTTTACCGCGATGGCCGCTGAAGACCAATTGGCGGCGCTTCCGCTGCTCCACGGCCCATCCGGCACGGCGCCGGAGGTGCTGACGCGCTATGGCGAACTGAGCGAACAATTTGCCAGGGTCGGCGAAAAGCCCGCGCAGTTGCTGCTGACGCCGCGTCTCGCCTGGCAGTTGAAGCTCGCCAGCGGCATTCTCGTCAAGATGGGCCGCGAACAGGCGAAAGCGCCCTTGAGCGAGCGGCTGCGGCGTTTTCTTGAGGTTTGGCCGGAGACGGTCGGCCAGCCGGGCGAGCGCCCGGAAATGATTGATTTGCGCTATCCAAACGGTTTCGCCATGCGTCTTGCGGGCGGCGGGAAGGGAATGTAGAAAAATGGCCAGGGAAAACAAGGACATCATCGTCGGCCTCGACATCGGCACCTCGAAAATCATCGCGCTGGCCGCCGAAATCGACGCCGAAGGCAAGCTCAATGTGATCGGCATGGGATCGCAGGATTCGCGCGGCCTGAAAAAAGGCGTCGTCGTCAATATCGAGGAAACCGTGCACACCATCAGCCGCGTCATCCAGGAAGTCGAACTGATGGCCGACTGCAAGGTGCGCGACGTGTACACCGGCATCGCTGGCAGCCACATCAAGAGCTTCAATTCCAACGGCATGGTGGCGATCAAGGACAAGGAAGTGACCCAGGCCGACATCGAGCGCGTCATCGAAACGGCCAAGGCGATGCCGATTCCCGCCGATCAGGAAGTGCTGCACATCCTCACCCAGGAGTTTGTCATCGACGGCCAGGACGGCATCCGCGAGCCGATCGGCATGAGCGGTATGCGGCTTGAAGTGCGGACGCACATCGTCACCGGCGCCGCCTCGGCGGCGCAAAACATCGTCAAATGCGTGCGCCGCTGCGGGCTGGAAGTCAATGATCTGGTCTTGCAGCCGCTCGCTTCCAGCTACGCCGTGCTCTCCGAAGATGAAAAGGATCTCGGCGTCTGTCTCGTCGACATCGGCGGCGGCACCACCGATCTCGCTGTCTGGACCCAGGGCGCGATCCGCCACACCTCGGTCATTCCGATTGCTGGCGATCAGGTCACCAACGACATCGCTATGGCGCTCCGCACGCCGACCCGCGAAGCCGAGGACATCAAGTGCAAATTCGGCTGCGCCCTCGCCCAGCTTGCCGATGCCACGGCCCACATCGACGTTGCTGGCGTCGACGACCGGCCCAGCCGCAAGCTGTCGCGCCGGGCGCTGGCCGACGTGATCCAGCCGCGCGTCGAGGAACTCTACGAACTGATCCAGAACGAATTGCGCCGCGCCGGTTTCGAGGAGGTCTTGTCCTCCGGCATCGTCCTCACCGGCGGGGCCAGCGTGATGCCCGGCATGGTCGAACTGGGCGAGGAGATTTTCCACATGCCGGTGCGTCTCGGTTGGCCGAAATACACCGGCAGTCTCGCCGATGTCGTGCAAAGCCCACGCTTTTCGACCGCCTGCGGGCTGTTGCTCGAAGCCCAGGCGCAGCGCAGGCGCGGGCAGAATATTCAGGAAAAACAAGGGGTTGTCGACGCACTCAAAAGAATGCAGTCGTGGTTTGTGAAGAATTTTTAAGCCGTATTTCAATTTTTTTCAGAGGAGGTAGTCATGTTTGAAATTATCGACAAGGACGAGTTGGGCACCGTCATCAAGGTATTCGGCGTTGGCGGCGCAGGCGGCAACGCCATCGAGCACATGATCCGCGAAGGCGTCAATGGCGTGCAGTTCATCGCCGCCAACACCGACGCCCAGGCTCTGGCGCGCAACGCCGCGCCGACCAAGCTGTCGCTCGGCAACAGCGGCCTCGGCGCGGGAGCCAAGCCGGAGAAAGGGCAGGAAGCGGCGCAGATGCACCGCGAAGACATCCGCGCCTGCCTCGAAGGCGCGCACATGGCCTTCATCACCGCCGGCATGGGCGGCGGCACCGGCACCGGCGCCGCCCCGGTCGTTGCCGAAGTCGCCCGCGAAATGGGCATTCTGACCGTTGGCGTCGTCACCAAGCCGTTCGCCTTCGAGGGCGGCAAGCGCATGAAAGCGGCGGAAGGCGGCATTGCCGAATTTTCCAAGCATGTCGATTCGCTCATCGTCATCCTCAACGACAAGCTCCAGGAGGTGATGGGCGACGACGCCGATGTCGACGACTGCTTCAAGGCCGCCGACGACGTGTTGCGCAATGCTGTCGGCGGCATTGCCGAAATCATCACCTATCCCGGTCTGGTCAACGTCGACTTTGAAGACGTGCGCACGGTGATGAGCGAAATGGGCCGCGCCATGATGGGTTCGGCGGTGGCCGACGGCATCGACCGCGCCCGCATCGCCGCCGAACAGGCCGTCGCCTCGCCCTTGCTCGAAGGCATCTGTCTTTCCGGGGCCAGAGGCGTGCTGGTCAATATCACCGCCGCCAAGGGCAACCTCAAAATGAAGGAAGTCAATGAGGTGATGAACACCGTCAAAGCCTTTGCCGCCGACGACGCCCACATCATTTTCGGCGCGGTCTACGACGAACTGATGGGCGACGCGTTGCGCGTCACCGTGGTCGCCACCGGTCTCGGCCAGGCCGCCGCCCAGCGGCAAAGATTCGAGGTCATCAATACGCCAGTGGCGCAGGCGACCGGCACCGATAACGCCGCGCCGTTCACTGTCGCCCAGGCGATTAACTACGAGGAACTGGCCAACACCCCGGCGGTGACGCGCAACAGACGCAACGTGACGGTCGAGGCGCTGGCCAACAGCGGCGTCGATCGCTACGACATTCCGGCCTTTCTGAGGAAGCAAGCGGATTGAGCGTCAGCGACATTCTCTGAAAAAGGCGGCGGCGCATTGTGCTATAATGCGCCGCCTTCCCCAAGCCATTCAAATACTTAGCGCCCCATCATGCTCAGGCAACGCAGCTTGAAAACCGTCATCCGCGCCTCCGGCGTCGGTCTGCATGGCGGCGTCAAGGTCAACATGGCGCTGCGCCCGGCCGCGCCTGATACCGGCATCGTCTTTCGCCGCACCGATTTGCCGCAAGCGCCGGTTCTCCCGGCCAGAGCCGTGCTCGTCGGCGATACGCGGATGTGCTCCTGTCTTGAACAAGACGGCGTCAAAGTCGGCACCATCGAGCATCTGATGTCGGCCTTCGCCGGTCTGGGCATCGACAACGCCTGGGTCGATCTCGACGCGCCGGAAGTGCCGATTCTCGACGGCTCCGCTGCGCCCTTCGTCTTTCTCATTCAATCGGCGGGCATTGAAGAACAGAACGCCGCCAAAAAATTCATCCGCGTCACCCGCCCGGTCGAAGTCCGGGACGGCGACAAATGGGCGCGTTTGACGCCCTATGCGGGCTACCGCCTCTCCTTCTCCATCGTTTTCAACCATCCGGCCATCGACCAGTCGGCGCAACAAGCCACCCTGGATTTCGCCGATCAATCCTACGCCCGCGAAATCGCCCGCGCCCGTACCTTCGGCTTCATGCAGGAAGTCGAATATCTGCGCGAAAACGGCCTGGCGCTCGGCGGCGGTCTGGAAAACGCCATCGTCCTCGACGAATACCGCGTCCTCAATCAGGATGGCCTGCGCTACGGCGACGAATTCGTCAAACACAAAATCCTCGACGCCATCGGCGACCTCTACCTCGTTGGCCACCCGCTACTGGCCGACTACGCCTCGCACAAAGGCGGTCACGCCCTCAACAACCTGCTCGCCCGCCAACTGCTCGCCACCCGCGACGCCTGGGAAACCGTCAGCTTCGACGAAACCGCGCCCGCCCCGGCAGGCGTCGCCCGCTGGCTGACCCAGACGGCCTGATTCCATTTCCAGATCAAACGATTACTTTGTCGACTTCGCTTGCCGTGCCACAGCACTGTCGGCGCTTCGTCTTCGCGTACTCGCTTGATCTGAAAACGGAATATAGCCGCTCCAATCAATAATCGGACTCTCGAATGAGCTTCTCCAAGTTTCCGCCGATTTTTCGCCATCGGCGCTTGAGGTTGGCCCAGAGTTTCTCGATGGGGTTGAGATCAGGGCTGTAGGG
>JAITMS010000007.1 GCA_031277255.1 Azonexus sp. | reverse complement strand
ACCGAGAAACGTTACGTCATCAGTTCCTTGCCTGCCGACAGTCGGCGTATTCTCCATGCCGTACCCACACACCGGGGTATCGAGAATGCCTTGCACTGGTGTCTGGATGTAACCTTCGGTGAGGATGCGAGTCCCATCCGCTTGCGGAACGCCGCGCTCAACTTCTCTTTCCTGCGCCGTCTGGCCATCAACCTCTTTCGCACCGATACCTCCCGCGCCATCAGCCTCCCAAAAAACGAAAGGCTGCCACATGGAATCCAGACTATCTCGCTACCATCTTGAAATTGCAGGTGATTTGATGCTCCGGCCCTGAAAGCTTGGGCGAGACCGGGAGCGGACGGGGAGCGTCGGGTATAATCCACTGCTTTGCCAAGCCTGCTGGCGCCAGGAGTTTTTTTGATGTGGTTTCCCGCCTTTTCGCTGCGTTTTGGCCGTTGCCTAGTCATTGCGGGCGCGGTGTCGGGGGCGGCGTCTGCCGTTGCCGATGATCTGACGGCGGCGGCAGCGGTAGAAACCGAAGCGGCGACGGCGGCGGGCGAGGCCGATCTGCGTTCCGACCTGCTCATTCCGCTGGAAATCAGCCTGCCGCCGGTCATTCCGGCGACCATCGACCTGACGGTGATGCCGGACAATCTGTGGGATCGCATCCGCAACGGTTTTGCCATGACCGATCTCAACGACGATCTGGTCTTGTACTACCAGCAGTGGTACCAGAATCGCCCGGAGGCGCTGCAACGCATGGTCGAGCGCAGCCGTCCCTATCTTTTTTACATCGTCGAGGAGCTGGAAGCGCGCGGGATGCCGAGTGAACTGGCTTTGCTGCCGATGGTCGAAAGCGCCTTCAACCCGATGGCCAATTCTCCGGCCAAGGCTTCCGGCCTGTGGCAGTTCATTCCGGCCACGGGCAAACGCTTCAATCTCGATCAGAACTGGTGGCAGGACGAGCGGCGCGATGTCGTCGCCTCGACCAACGCCGCCCTCGATTACCTGCAAGCCATCTACGAGATGCACGGCGACTGGCATCTGGCGCTGGCTTCCTACAACTGGGGCGAGGGCGCGGTCAAACGGGCGATGGGCAAGAACGAGGCCAAGGGCCTGCCGACCGATTACGCCAGCCTCAAAATGCCCAACGAGACGCGCCATTACGTGCCCAAGTTGCAGGCGCTCAAAAATATTTTCGGCAATCCGGCCCTGGCCGCGCTCCTCAGTCTGCCGGAAATTCCCAACAGCCCCTATTTCACGACCCTGGAGATGCCGCAGCCGATTGATGTCAAAACGGCGGCGCGCTTTGCCAATATTTCCGAGGATGAATTCCGCCAGCTCAATCCCTCGCACAACCGGCCGATCATCCGCGCCGACAGCGAAGTGGCCTTGCCCGCTGACCGGGTCGAGGTCTTTCAGAGCAACCTGCTCAATCATCAGACGCCGCTCAACCGCTGGGATGTCTATACCGTGACCAAAACCCAGCGGGTCGATCAAATCGCCAGCCGCATCGGCGCTTCGACCAGCGAATTGATCCAGGCCAACGGCCTGCCCGGCAATGTCCGCCTGGCCGCCGGTTCCCGCCTGCTGGTTCCCGGCAATGGCGATTCCAGCGGCCTCAACCGCCTGTTTGCCAGCGACGGTTCGCCCGTCATCATCCAGCGCGACGCCAAGCGCCCCAAAGGACGCAAAGGCAAGCGGACGGCGGCAGGCAAGGCCAAGGGCAAGGTCAAGGCGGCGAGCAAGAAAGCGGGCAGCAGGAAAAAAGGCTGAGCGGCTTATTCCGTTTTCAGATCAGGCGAGTACGCGAAGACGAAGCGCAGACAGCACTCCCGTTCGTCCTGAGCTTGTCGAAGGACGGTGCGGAGAGAGGATACGGAGGCTTGAACCGGACTTCGACAGGCTCAGCCCGAACGGTATAGGGGTGTATATGCACTTAAATCAAAACCGCTCTAGGCAAGAAGTCGACGCGGAATCGCCCGCCCGCTTGCGGGAGAGGGGTTGGGGGAGCATTGGCCACGGGAGGATTGCATGGCAATCCTTACTTGCCGCCTTTGGCCTGCTCATACAGCGGCATCACCTTGGGGATCAGCTTTTTGAGGTCATCCATGCGCGATTGGTCGGAAGGGTGGGTGCTGAGGAAGGCGGGCGGTTTGGCGCCGCCCTGGGCGTTCATTTTTTCCCATAGCGTGACGGCGGCGTTCGGGTTGTACGCGGCGCGGGCCATCAGTTCGAGGCCGATGTCGTCGGCTTCCTGTTCCGCCGTGCGGCTGTTGGGCAGGGTCAGGGCGACGGTGGCGAGCGTTCCGCCAAGGGCGAGGGCGCTGGCCGCGTTGTCGCTGCTCTGGGTCGAAATGCCGATCAGCGCGGCCAGTCCGATCAGGCCGAACTGCTGTACCTTGGCCCGCGACATCTGCTCGCGCACATGCTCGCGCAGGGCGTGCGAAATCTCGTGGCCCATGACCGCCGCCAGTTCGTCGTCGGTCGGCTTGATCTGGTCGAGCAGGCCGGTGTACACCATGATCTTGCCGCCCGCCATGCAGTAGGCGTTGATCTCTTTACTCTCCATGACGTTGACCTGCCAGTCCCACTTGAGCGCGTCCTCGCGGAAGACGCCGACCTGGGCGATCAGCCGGTCGGCGATCTGGCGCACGCGCCGGGTTTCGGCGCTATCGGGGTTGAGCAGCTTTTTCTTTTCGGCTTCCTTGAGCGTTTCCTGATAGGCGAGGGCCGATTGCTGCTCGGCTTCCGCCTCGGAAACCAGACCGACGTACTGCTTGCGCTCGACGCCGACGACGCCGGATTGGGTGGTCTGGGTGGTGGCGCAACCGGTCAGCAATGTAGCGGCGAGGAGCGCGGCGAGAAGCGCGAGGCGTGAGGTGCTCATGTCAATTCTCCAGCGGATAGTGGCAGGCGACGCGATGCCGTGCCGCAACCGCCGTCGCTTCAGGGTATTCTTCGCGGCATTTGGCGGCGGCTCGTGGGCAGCGCGGGTGAAAATGGCAGCCGCCGGGCGGCTTGGCCGGTGACGGGGTTTCGCCGGGCAGGCGGATGCGTTGGCCGCCGTGATCGAGGCGCGGTTCCGGCACGGCGGAGAGCAGCGCCTGCGTGTAGGGGTGGCGCGGCCTCTGCAACACATCCGCCGCCGCGCCCTGTTCGACAATGCGGCCCAGGTACATGACGGCGACTTCATGCGCCAGATAGCGGACGACGGCGAAATTGTGCGTGATGAACAGGTAGGCGATGCCCAGTTCATCCTGCAACTGTTTGAGCAGATTGAGAATCTGCGCCTGTACCGAAAGATCGAGGGCGGAAGTCGGCTCGTCGCAGATGAGCAACTGCGGCTGTACGGCCAGCGCCCTGGCGATGGCGATGCGCTGGCGCTGACCGCCGGAAAATTCATGCGGAAAGCGTTCCGCTGCCTCGACCGGCAGGCCGACCTGCCGCAACAGCGCGGCGATGACGGCCTGCCGGTCGACTGCCGCGACATCGCGCCGTAGCGCGCTCATGCCTTCGCTGATGATTTCGCCGACGCGCTGACGCGGGTCGAGCGAGGCGAAAGGGTCTTGAAAGACCATCTGCATCTGTCGCCGGGCGGCGCGCAACTGCCGCCCGGCAAGGCCGACCAGTTCATCGCCCGCCAGCCTGACGCTGCCTGCCGTCGGCGGAATCAGTTGCAGCAGCGCCTTGCCAACGGTCGTCTTGCCGCAGCCGGATTCACCCACCAGCGCCAGCGTCCGCCCCGGCAAGATGGCGAGCGAAACGCCATCGACCGCCCGCACCTGGCCGACAGCCCGCCGCAAAATGCCCTGGCGGATGGGGAAGTGGACTTTGAGAGCGGCGACTTCGAGGAGGGGCGGCGAGCCACTCTCCCCTCTCCCTTGATGGGAGAGGGGCTGGGGGAGAGGGTGAAGATCAGCCGAAGACGGCGGCAATGGCCTCTCCCCCTCTCCCCAACCCCTCTCCCACGAGGGGAGAGGGGCTTTCAGATGGCAGCGCAGCCAATGCCCCGCCGCCGCTTCCCGCCAATCGGGCGATTGTTCGCGGCACAGCGGCATCACGGCGGCGCAGCGGTCGGCAAAGCGGCAGCCCGGCGGCATGGCGGCGAGCGATGGGGCCTGACCGGGCAGGGTGGCGAGTTGCCCATTCTGCCGCCCATCCGGCAGCGCGGCGAACAGCGCCTGGGTGTAAGGGTGGCGCGGCTGCGCAAAAAAGGCCTGGCGGCCCGCCACTTCGACCAGTTCCCCGGCGTACATGACGCCGATGCGCTGGGCCATGCGGGCGACCACGCCAAGATCGTGGGTAATCAGCAAAATCGCCATGCCGCGCGCCGCCTGCAACCCGGAGAGCAGATCGAGAATCTGCGCCTGCACGGTCACGTCGAGCGCCGTCGTCGGCTCGTCGGCAATCAGCAGTTCCGGCTCGCCAGCGAGCGTGATGGCGATCATCACGCGCTGCTTCATGCCGCCTGAAAGCTGGAAGGGATATTCGCCCAAACGCCGCTCCGGGTCAGCGATGCCAACCTGGCGCAAGAGTTCGCTCATACGCTGACGGGCGGCTTCGCCGGTCAGCCCGTGGTGGCGTTCCAGCGTTTCGCCGATCTGGCGGCCAACCGTCAGCACCGGGTTGAGGCTGGTCGCCGGTTCCTGAAAAATCATCGCCAGCCGCCCGCCGCGCCAGTTGCGCATGGCCGTTTCCGGCAGCGCCAGCAGCGGTTCACCGGCAAACGTGACGGCGCCGCCCAAGACCCGCCCGGCAGGCGGCAGCAAACGCAGAATCCCCTGCGCCGTCACCGACTTGCCGCAACCGGATTCGCCGAGCAGGGCAAAGGTTTCGCCACGGTCGATGGCAAATGAAACGCCGTCGACAGCGGTCAGCGTGGCTTTGCCCGCGCGGAAAGCGAGCCGGAGATCGATGACGGAGAGCAATGCGTTATCGGCTGGCAAGGTTTGCGTCTCCGTTACTGGCTGAATCTACTTGCTCTTTTTTGTCCCAAGCCCGCCGAATAACCACGGAAAGCACCGCCAAACAAACAAGCGTAACCGTGACCCAAAATATTGCGAATATGTAAAACGCCTCAGCTATGCCATCGCGATGCCCATCCTGGGAAGGAATAAAAAAATCCGGCCCCAAAAATATGCATATCAATATCAAAATGGCACCGACCCAAATCGGTACGTTTTGCCAAGGCTTGGGGAGTACGAGAGTGAGTGCAATCAATATCAGCCCCGGCAACAAGAAAGACATGGTGAGCAAGAACAAGGGAGTTACGCTTCCGGAGCGACGCCAAGACATCACCCACTGTGCAATCGTCTTCCCCAAGCCGCTGCTTGGGTCAAGCCAGAAAAACAATACCCAAATCGTACCCAGCAAGATGATGCCGCCCCAAATCAGCTTGTTCCGCCGCGGCTTGGGGAGATTAGCGAGGCTAATCAATACCAGCACCGACAGTATTGTGAACAGGAGTAGTTGCGTCATAGCGTCCTCGGATCAAAGCCGTCGCGCACCGCGTCGGCAAAGAGGTTGGCGGCCAGCACCAGGGTGAACATGGCGGCGAAGGCGGCAGTGAGCGACCACCAGACGACCGGCTCGCGGCCCAGTTCCATGCGGGCGTTGTTGATCATGGTGCCGAAGCTGGTCATGGTCGGGTCGACGCCGATGCCGATGTAGGAGAGCACGGCTTCGGCCAGGACGAGGCCGGAGAAGTCCATGACCAGCGAGATGATGATGAGGTGCATGAGGTTGGGCAGGATGTGGCGCCGGATGATGCGCCAGGACGACGCGCCAAAGGCGGTTGCCGCCTGGATGTATTCGAGTTCGCGCAGTTTCAGCGTCTCGCCGCGCAAGAGGCGGCAAAGGCTGGTCCAGCCGGTGATGCCGAGAATGAAGCAAAGCGCCAAGAGCCGCAGGTCGGCGCGTTCGGCGGCGGTGGCGAACCATTCTTGGTGGGTGTCGATCAGCACCTGGATCATCAGCACGGCGGCGGCGATGAGCAGTACGCCGGGAATCGAGTTGAGCACGGTGTAGAGGTACTGGATCAGGTCATCGACCCAGCCGCGGAAGAAACCGGCGGCGATGCCGAGCAGCACGGCCAGCGGCAGCGTCACCAGGGTCGTGACGAGGCCGATGATGAGCGCCACGCGCACGCTTTTGAGGGTCTGGTAGAAGACATCCTGCCCGATCTTGTCGGTGCCGAAAACGTGGTACTGGCCGGAGAGGCCAAAGAGCGGCAGGGCGACGAGCAGGAGGGCGAGCAGGGTGAGCAGCACGGCGTTCCAGGCAAAGGCCGTTTCGCCGCGCCAGAGGCGGTTCAGAGGACGGAGGACAGAGGACAGAGGACTGTCGATTTGCGGCGGCTTTGCCGCCGGTAACTGGCTGTCTTCTGTCCTCCGTCTTCTGTCCTCTGCCAACGCCACCCCGACCGCCAGCGCCAGCCAGATGAGTCCGGCGAGGATGGCGTAGCGGAGCGCGGTCAATCCGGCGTCGGCGGCGACCGTTTCGTCGTCGCCCAGATGTTTGCCGCCATGCTGTAAACGCGGAAATTCCCGCACCGTGCCGAGGCCCGGCACTTCCAGCGTTTCCTTGGCGTACAGGCGGGTGGCGAAGGGGGCCGAGTAGGTTTTTTCGTTTTCCGTGCGCAGCGGCCCGGCCAGCGCGTCGAGCAGCGACAGCACGGTGACGGCGTACTGCTTCTGCGCGCCCGGCTCGCCGGGCAGCGCCGCCCGGTAATGCAGGGAATCCAAAAAGCCGATGGCGACAAAAACCAGCAGCACCGTGGCCGCCGCCATGCCGACGCGATTGGCTCCGATGCGCCGCCAGGCGGCGAGGAGCGGCGGATTTCCGGCAATCAGCGCGGCCAGGCCAATCCCCGCCGCCAAAAGCAGCCAGACCAACACATCCGACCAGAGGACGACGATCTGAAAATCCATCATTGGAAGCGAATCCGCGGATCGACCAGGGTGTAGGAGATGTCGGTCAGGATCAGGCCGACGATGTACAGCGCCGAGCCGACAAAGACCATCGAGCGGACGACGGCAAAATCCTGGGCGTTGATGGCGTCGATGGTGTAACTGCCCAGGCCGGGAATGCCGAAAAAGGATTCGGTCAGTAGCGACCCCATGAACAGCGTCGGAATGACGACGACAACGCCGGTGAGGATCGGGATCAGGGCGTTTTTCAGAATGTGGCGGAAGAAGATCAGCGTTTCCGGCAGGCCCTTGGCGCGGGCGGTGCGCACGTAGTCCCTGGCGACTTCTTCAAGAAAAATGGTGCGATACCAGCGGGTCGACGCGCCAATGCCGCCAATGACGCCGATGACCACCGGCAGCACGAGAAAGCGCCAGGCGTCCAGCCCGTCGCCAAAGCCGGAAATGGGCACCAGACGCCACATTTTGCCGACCAGATACTGCCCGCCGATGATGTAGAACATCATCGAGATCGACATCGCCGCGACGCACAGCACCACCCCCCAGACATCGAGCGCCGTCCCCCGGAAGAAGGCCAGCGTCAGCGCGCAGGTGACGGCGACGAACAGGCCGAGAAGGAAAGTCGGCAGGGCAATGGCCAGCGACGGCCCCATGCGCGTCCGCATTTCACGGGCAATGTCGCGGCCATCCTCGGCCTGGCCAAAATCGCCGATGAACATGCGCGCCGATTTCTCGAAAAAAATAGTCTCGGTCAGCACCCCCGCGCCAGCCGCCTCGGCGTTGATGAACAGGGGTTTGTCGTAACCGCGCTCGCTTTTCCACTGGCTGATCGCCTCTGCCGTCACGCGCTTGACGCCAAGCTGCATCCGCGCCATGTCATCGGGCGTATTGACGATGAAAAAAAGGGCGAAGGTAATGAGATTGACGCCGATGAGCACCGGAATGGCGTAGAGCAGGCGGCGGACGATGTAAGCGAACATGGGCGGCATTATAAGAGGCGCAGGAGAACGGCCAAGGCCGCCGTCAGGAGCAAGGCCAGCCATGCCGCCAGCGCCCAGTCGGAGCGCAGCGGCGGTTGGCGCGGCGTTTGCCGGTCGCGCAATTCCGGCGGCAAGGGCCGTGGCGGCAGCGGTACGGTTTGCCATTGGGCGTGGTCTTTCGGGGCGCGCGCCAGGTATTCGGCGCTGCTGGCGACCGGCCAGTTGCCCGCTGCCCGGCTGGATGGAAACTGCGGCAGGCGGAGGCGCAGGATTTCAACGGCGTCCGCCGCCAGCAACTGCTCGAAGGCGCTCAAGGGGCGGCGGCATTGGCCCTGCGCCAGGCGCAGCAGATCAGCGCCCAGTTGGCAAAAAGCCACTGCCGGATAGAGGCGGCTCTGTTCCTCGGTCAAATAATCGAACAGCGCCTTGCCTCTGCTCACGCTCCGCTCGCGGGCGATCAGCCAAGGCAGGCCAAGGAGCGCCAGCGGCCAGTTTTCGCCGCCCTGCCTTGGCGTTTGCCAACCCGCCCCGGCGAGGGCGCTGACGCTGATGCCGACGCAGTTGGCGCGGGCGTGGTGGTAAGCGAAACGCTGCCGGTAAAAATGCTGGTAGGCGCGTCCCAGCGCCGCCTGCGCGTGCATCGCCGTCCGCTCGTCGGCGAGGCGTACCAGCAGCAGCCACGATGGCCGGTACCAGGCCTGGCCGCTGTTCATGTCGGCAAAATAATTGGCCAGCGGCGTCGGCGCGGCGAAAATCCCTTTTTCGCTCTCGACATCGAGGGCGTAGAAATTATTGACCAGCCAGTCCGCCATCGCCCCCGCCGCGCCGATGCGCCCGGTCAATACCGCGAAATGCCCGCTGTGGGCTTCATCGTCATCGCCCTGAGCGCCGTTCAGAATCAGGCCGAGCACCGGCTGACCGGCTGCCTGCGCCGGGGCGTCGGGCCGCCGCCAGAGCGATTCGACGGTAAACGGCGTGGTCGCGTCGGCGCTCCGTATCCAGTCGCTCAGGGCTGCCGCTTCCGCCGCCATGACGCGCGTCGCGGCAAGCTCCGGCAGGGCAAAACGCTCCGGCCAGAAAGTGCGGATGATGAAACCGTCCGCCGTCCGCGTGCCGCGCAAAGTCAATGGCTGCCCGGTGAAAAAAGCGAGGCTGCGGTGATCGAACCACGAACGGTTGAGCGGCAGCCGGGGAGCCAGCCGCGCGGGCAGACGCTGCCCTTCTGCCGTCGTCAGCGACTGCCCATCGGCGGCCAGCGTGGCATGGCTCAGGACATCCGGCGCGCCCAGCCAGAGCAGCGGCGGATAGGCCCGCTCGCCGCCAACCGCCGTCCGCTGGCGCCAGTCGTCAAGATCAGCGAGCCACCGCCGCCGCCGGTCGTATCCGGCGACAAGCCGCCCGGCTTGCGGCAAGGCCAGCGTTTCGCCGCCGAAGTACCAGCGCGCCTGCGGCGCGACATCGCCAGCGGCGGCTGCGCCGTCAACGATGTCAAAATCTTCTGCCGGAAAGAGTCCAAACCAGGTCATCCGCCCATTCTGCCTCAAAGCGGCGGCGCGTTTTTCAGCGCGCAGTTGTGGGAAACTTGGCGCGTTTACCAAAAAGCGGAAAGCCAGCATGAAAAAAATCCTGTTATTGAGCGTCAGCGCCGGGGCCGGGCATGGGCGGGCGGCGGAGGCGATTCGGGCGTTTGCCGTCGATCATCCGGCGGGGGTCGAGGCGGTGCATCTCGATGTGATGGATTTTGTCCCGGCGGGCTTCAGGAAGCTCTATGCCGGGCAGTACATCAAGCTGGTCAATGACCACCCGGAGTTGTGGCGTTATCTGTACCGGACGACCGATGAAGCGCCAGCCCAGGCGCCGGGGCAGAAATTGCGCCGGGCCATCGAGCGGCTCAACTGCCGCGCCTTGCTGGCCGAAATCCGGCGGCAAGACCCCGACGCCATCATCTGTACGCATTTTCTGCCGGTCGAACTGCTCTCCCGCGAATTGCGCCAGGGACGCCAGGCGCCGCCGACCTGGGTGCAGGTGACGGATTTCGATCTGCACAGTTTGTGGCTGGCCCCGCACATGCGCGGCTATTTCGTCGCCAGCGAAGAAATCGCCTGGCGCGCGCGGCAGCGCGGCATGGCGGCGGATGCCGTGATGGTCAGCGGGATTCCGATCATGCCCGCTTTCAGCGTCCGGCCTGACCGCCGCCAATGCGCCGCCGAATTTGGCCTTGACCCGACGCGCCAGACGTTTTTGCTGATGGCTGGCGGCGTCGGCATGAATGGTCTGGAACTGCTGGCGGCGCGGCTTTTGGCGATGGCCGGGGATTTTCAACTGATTGCCCTCGCCGGGCGTAATGAAGCGATGCTGGCGGCCTTGCAGAAGCTCGCCAAAACGCATCCGGGGCGGCTCTTTCCGCAGGGCTTCAGCAACCGGGTCGAGCGGCTGATGGCCTGTTCCGATCTGGCCATCACCAAGCCGGGCGGGCTGACAACTTCCGAATGTCTGGCGATGGGGCTGCCGATGATCGTCCATTCGCCCATTCCGGGGCAGGAGGAGCGCAACGCCGATTTTCTGCTGGAACAGGGCGCGGCCCTGAAGGCGATTGATGGCGACGCCATCGCTTACCGCGTCGCCGCCTTGCTCGCAGCGCCTGAGCGGCTCGCTGCCCTGCGCCAGAAAAGCGCCGCGCTGGGCAGACCGGATGCCGGGCGCGTCGTGCTTGAGCGCGTTTTGTCGGCGACGCCCGGATGAAAGCTGCCTGCTTCGTCCCCAGCCGCCGCACGCTCGGTCAGATCGCCTGGGTTTTGCTGCTGGCCTTTTTCTTTGCCAATGTCGAAATCCAGATCGAGGGCGACGCGGGCTGGGCGGCCAATCTGCCGACCTGGCGCATTCCGCGCAACGCATGGCTCGATCTGTTCTGGGGCAGCCGCGAGATGACCGGCTATCACGCCTGGGTTTTCCCTACCGTGGCGCTGTTTTTCCACTGGCCAGTGCTGTTTGCCGGGCGCTGGACGTGGCGCATCGAAGCGCGGCTGCTCGCCTGCCTGACGCTGTTCTGGCTGGCTGAGGATTTTCTCTGGTTTGTCCTGAATCCGGCTTTCGGCCTCGCCCGTTTCGACCCGACCCATGCGCCGTGGCATATTCACTGGATCGCCTTCGCGCCGACCGATTACTGGACCATGAGCGGCGTCGCGCTGGTTTTGTTTGTTGTTTCCCGCCCGTCTGCCGTGGCGGCTGTTGAGGAGCGAAACCGATGATTTATCCCCTGCGAATGGTTGCCTTCATTGCCGCCTTCTCGCTCGGCTGCGGCCTTGGCTTACCCGCCGCCGCCGCCGAAACCGCCGCCGAACGTCCGGCGGCGTGGGCGGAGCCGGTGGCGGGCGTCGGCAATCTCCATCGCATCACGCCGACGCTCTATCGCAGCGAGCAATTCACCCAGGCCGATGTCGCCGAACTGCAAAAACTCGGCATCAAAAAAGTCATCAGCTTTCGCGCCTTTCATTCGGACGAAGAAAAACTCGCCGGTAGCGGCATCGCCTTGCAGCGCATCCCGATCAACACCTGGGACATCGACGACGAGGAAGTGATCGCCGCCCTCAAAGCCTTGCGCCATACGGAAGCCGACGGCCCGATCCTGATTCACTGCCTGCACGGCGCTGACCGCACCGGCCTCATCGCGGCGCTCTACCGCGTGCTCTATCAGGGCTGGAGCAAGGAACAGGCGCTCGACGAACTCCAGAACGGCGGCTACGGCTTTCACACGATCTGGCGCAACGTCATCCGCTATTTGCAGCGCGTCGATGTCGAACGGCTGCGCGCGCAGGTGGAACAATGACCAGGGCGGCTTCGCTTCAAGTGCTTACGCTTTTCCCCTCGCCCGC
>JAITMS010000134.1 GCA_031277255.1 Azonexus sp. | reverse complement strand
TCGCCCGATCTCAACCCGATCGAGAAACTGTTCTCCAAGCTCAAGGCCATGCTCAGAAAGACCACTAAACGAACCGTCAGCGCACTATGGAACTCACTTGAGGAAATACTCGATACGGTTTCACCCCTTGAGTGCAGAAACTACTTCAAATCCTGTGGCTATGAAAATACTTGAATCAAAAATGCTCTAAATGTGATTTAGCCGTTCGAAAATGACCAACGTCTCTTAAATACTGTGCGATCACTTTTGAATAGCACTGTTCCATCTATATTAAGCTCAAATTCCTTAACGTGACCTAGGGGATGAAAAGACTCGTTTACGGGGCTTTCCACTCTCCAAGTACCAGAGATGTCAGCCATTGAAAGAGGATAACCGTTCTCAGCACATACTGGCGCAGCAAGGCTTGACAGAAACAAAATTGATGCAAAAGATGAAATCATCAATATGAATCTCATTATTTTTCCTTTGTGTTCATTATGTTGCCATAAGTGTGAAATCCAATAATTGAAAGCCATATTTTTAATGGGTATCAATCTTTAACTGACCAGATTCGACTGCAATTTCCAACCGAAGGGCTAGTTTTCCACTCTTGTTGTGAACAAACCAATACGATGATGGAATGCCGCACTTCATCCCGTTCTTGTAGGGGCCAATGGAATGAACAGCCGTTTCTATGTTGCCTCCAAGCTGATTAACGGCTTCTGTAGTAAACGCGCAGTACTGTCCAAACAGCTTTTCTTTGTCCGTTGTTGAAGTGGTTGCCAGGAGTTTATTGGCACCTTCAGTCTGAAGGCTGAAGAATGCGGTCGGATCTTGGGCTTTGCATGCTGAAATCATGGATTCCAGGAGTGTTTTAGCTTGCCCCGCTGCAATATCCGCAGTAGTCGCGGGCTTTGCGCTCTGACAATCAGCGAATGAGGCTGCCGGAGCAATCATGCAAGCGATAGCAATCGTAATCTGGGCCAAGCGATGGGTTTTTTTGATATGCGGCATGAATTTTCTCCGTAACAAGACATTCATCAATTTGTTTAACGTGGCTTTGGGGGTACTTGGTAATGGTACATGTGTGCATCGTGTTCTTCGAGTGATTTGATGCCACCTCACTCATACCGCACATCCAAAATCTCATACTCCCGCATCCCGCCCGGTGCTTGGACCTGGGCGATGTCGCCGGCGTATTTGCCGATCAGGGCGCGGGCCATGGGGGAGGCGATGGAGATTTTGCCGCTTTTGATGTCGGCTTCGTCTTCGCCGACGATCTGCCAGGTTTTGGCCTCGCCGCTGTCCTGGTCTTCGATGTCGACGGTGGCGCCGAAGACGCAGCGGCCATCGGCGTCGAGCAGGGCGGGGTCGATGATCTGGGCGTTGGCGAGTTTGCCTTCGACTTCCTGAATGCGGCCTTCGACGAAAGCCTGGCGCTCCTTGGCGGCGTCGTATTCGGCGTTCTCCGACAGATCACCGTGCGATCGGGCTTCGGCGATGGCGGCGATGACCTTGGGACGCTCCACCGTTTTCAGGCGGTGCAGTTCTTCGCGCAGTTGGGTGGCGCCGGTGATGGTCAAGGGGATTTTGCTCATGTTGTCTTCCACAAAAGCAAACCGCCGGCGTCTTCAATCGAGACGGCCCGGCGGTTCGGGTTGGTTTTTAGTGAAGTTGCCGGTGCAGCGCCTGAATCGGGTAGACCACCAGTTCGCCCAGGTGGCTGATGCCGGCGGCGGCGGCTTCGGCGCCCCAGATGGTGGTGTAGATGGTGACCCGCGCTTGCAGGCCGGAGGTGCGGATGGAGCGGGAATCCTGAATGGCGCCGCGTTTTTCTTCGACGGTGTTGATAATCAGCGCGATTTCGTCGTTTTTAATCATGTCGACGATGTGCGGGCGGCCTTCGGTGACTTTATTGACGGCTTGCACCGGCAGACCGGCGGCGGCGATGGCCTGCGCCGTGCCGCGCGTGGCGACGAGCTGGAAACCGGCGTTGTGCAGATGACGGGCGATTTCGATGGCTTTGGCTTTGTCGCTGTCTTTGACCGAGAGAAAGACCTTGCCGGTTTTCGGCAATTTGACGCCCGCCGCCAGTTGCGATTTGACGAAGGCTTCGGCAAAACTTATGCCGACGCCCATGACTTCGCCGGTCGATTTCATTTCCGGGCCGAGAATGGTGTCGACGCCGGGGAATTTGACGAAGGGAAAAACCGCTTCCTTGACCGAGAAGTAGGGCGGGATGATTTCCCCGGCGACGCCCTGCGCTTTGAGGCTTTTACCGGCCATGCAGCAGGCGGCGATCTTGGCCAGCGGCAGGCCGGTCGCCTTGGAGACGAAGGGCACGGTGCGCGAGGCGCGCGGATTGACTTCCAGCACGTAGACGTCGCCGTCCTTGATGGCGAACTGCACGTTCATCAGGCCGCAGACATTGAGCGCCCTGGCCATCAGTTTGGTCTGCCGCCGCAGTTCGTTCTGGATGGCGGGCGAGAGCGAGTAGGGCGGCAGCGAGCAGGCCGAATCGCCGGAATGGACGCCTGCCTGTTCGATGTGCTCCATGACGCCGCCGATGATGACTTCCTCGCCGTCGGACAAGGCGTCGACGTCGCATTCGACGGCGTCGTTCAAAAAGCGGTCGAGCAGCACCGGCGAATCGTTGGAAACCTTGACGGCTTCGCGCATGTAGCGTTCGAGGTCTTTTTGCTCATGGACGATTTCCATGGCCCGGCCACCGAGTACGTAGGAGGGGCGGACGACCAGCGGATAGCCGATTTCCGCCGCCAGCCTGAGCGCCTCGTCTTCGGTGCGGGCGGTGCGGTTGGGCGGCTGCTTGAGGCCGAGTTCATGGAGGAGCTTCTGGAAGCGTTCGCGGTCTTCGGCGATGTCGATGGATTCCGGCGTCGTGCCGATGATCGGGACGCCGTTGGCTTCCAGCGCCAGCGCGAGTTTGAGGGGCGTCTGGCCGCCGTACTGGACGATGACGCCCGTCGGTTGTTCGATGGCGCAGATTTCGAGCACGTCTTCCAGGGTCAGCGGCTCGAAATAGAGGCGGTCGGAGGTGTCGTAATCGGTCGAGACGGTTTCCGGGTTGCAGTTGACCATGATGGTCTCGAACCCTTCGGTGCGCATCGCCATTGCCGCGTGCACGCAGCAGTAGTCGAACTCGATGCCCTGGCCGATGCGGTTCGGCCCGCCGCCCAGAACCATGATTTTCTTGCGGTCGGTCGGCAGCGCCTCGCATTCGTCCTCGTAGGTCGAATAGAGATAGGCGGTGCCGGTGGCGAATTCGCCGGCGCAGGTGTCGACGCGCTTGTACACCGGGCGCACGCCGAGTTCCTGACGGCGCTGGCGGAATGCGGTTTCGCTCGTTTTCAGCAGATAGGCGAGCCGCCGGTCGGCAAAGCCCTTCTTTTTCAGATAGCGGATTTCGTCGGCGGAGAGCGAGGCCAGTTCACGCTTTTCAACCGTAAGTTCGAGATCGACGATTTCCTTGATCTGGTGCAGGAACCACGGGTCGATTCTGGTCAGACTAAAGAGGCGCTCGACCGACATACCGATGCCGAAAGCGTCGGCGACGTACCAGAGGCGATCCGGCGAGGGGATCGCCAGTTGCTCGTCGATGGTTTCCGGGTCGACCGATTTGAGATTGAAGCCGTCGACGCCGACTTCCAGCCCGCGCAGCGCCTTTTGCAGCGATTCCTGAAAGGTGCGGCCAATGGCCATCACTTCGCCGACCGATTTCATCTGCGTGGTCAGGGTCGAATCGGCCTGCGGGAATTTCTCGAAGGCGAAGCGCGGCACCTTGGTCACGACGTAGTCGATGGATGGCTCGAAGGAGGCGGGCGTTTTGCCGCCGGTGATGTCGTTGGCCAGTTCGTCGAGGGTGTAGCCAATCGCCAGCTTGGCGGCGATCTTGGCGATGGGAAAGCCGGTCGCCTTGGAAGCGAGCGCCGAGGAGCGCGAAACGCGCGGATTCATTTCGATGACGATGCAGCGGCCATCCCGCGGGTTGATGGCGAACTGCACGTTGGAGCCGCCGGTATCGACGCCGATTTCGCGCAGGACGGCGATGGAGGCGTTCCGCAGCAACTGGTATTCCTTGTCGGTCAAGGTCTGCGCCGGGGCGACGGTGATCGAATCGCCAGTGTGCACGCCCATCGGGTCGAGGTTTTCAATCGAGCAGACGATGATGCAGTTATCCGCCTTGTCGCGGATCACCTCCATCTCAAATTCTTTCCAGCCGAGCAGCGATTCTTCGATCAGCAGTTCGTTGGTCGGCGAGGCTTCGAGGCCGCGCTTGCAGACGGTTTCAAACTCCTCCATGTTGTAGGCGATGCCGCCGCCGGTGCCGCCGAGGGTGAAGGAGGGGCGGATGATGGTCGGAAAGCCGATCATCGCCTGCACCTGATAGGCTTCTTCCATGCTGTGAGCGGTGGCCGAGCGGGCCGAAAAGAGGCCGATGCGGGTCATCGCGTCCTTGAATTTCTGGCGGTCTTCGGCCTTGTCGATGGCCTCCTTGGAAGCGCCGATCAGTTCGACGCCAAATTGCTTCAAGACGCCTTCGCGGTCGAGATCAAGCGCGCAGTTCAAGGCCGTCTGGCCGCCCATGGTCGGCAGCAGCGCGTCCGGGCGCTCTTTTTCGATAATCCTCGCCAGCACCTGCCAGTTGATCGGCTCGATGTAGGTGACATCGGCCATTTCCGGGTCGGTCATAATCGTTGCCGGGTTGGAATTGACCAGAATGACCTTGTAGCCTTCCTCGCGCAGCGCCTTGCAGGCTTGCGCGCCGGAATAATCGAATTCACAGGCCTGACCGATGATGATCGGGCCAGCGCCAATGATGAGAATGCTTTGAATGTCGGTGCGTTTCGGCATGATGTCAGACCCGTTGCAAGGCGGCAACGCCGCGCGTCATGGCGTCGAGGAAGCGGTCGAACAGGTAATCCACATCCTGCGGGCCGGGGCTGGCTTCCGGGTGGCCCTGGAAAGAAAAGGCCGGCACGTCGGTGCGGGCGACGCCCTGCAAGGAGCCGTCGAACAAGGAGACGTGCGTGGCCCGCAGATTGTCCGGCAGCGAATCGGGATCGACGGCAAAACCGTGGTTCTGGCTGGTAATCAGCACCTGGCCGGTATCGAGATCCTTGACCGGATGATTGGCCCCGTGATGGCCGAATTTCATTTTCCGCGTCCGCGCGCCGGAAGCCAGCGCCAGCAACTGATGGCCGAGGCAGATGCCGAACACCGGCAGACCCCGGTCGAAAAATTCGCGGATGGCGGCGACGGCATAAGCGCACGGCTCCGGGTCGCCCGGCCCGTTGGAGAGAAAAATGCCATTCGGCTTCAGCGCCAGCGCCTCTGCCGCTGGCGTTTCCGCTGGCACCACCGTCAGGCGGACGCCGCGCTGCGCCAACATGCGCAGAATATTGTGCTTGACGCCAAAATCGTAGGCGACGACATGAAAGCGCGCATCCGCCCCCGGTTTGTAGCCTTGCAAAGTCCACTCGGCCTCGTCCCAGACGTAACTGTCGCGGGCCGACACCACTTTTGCCAGATCCATGCCGCCCAGACCGGGGAAGGCCCGCGCATTGGCCAGCGCCTTGGCTTCATCAATCTGACCGCCCGCCATCAGGCAAGCCGCCTGCGAACCCTTCTCGCGCAACAGGCGCGTCAGTTGGCGCGTATCAATCCCGGCAATGGCGACCAGCCCGTATTTTTTCAGGTAAGACGACAAATCCATCTGGCTGCGCCAACTCGAAGCCGCCAGCGGCAAATCGCGGATGACCAGCCCGGCGGCGCAGTTGGCGGCTGATTCAAAATCCTCGGCATTGCAGCCGGTATTGCCAATGTGCGGATAGGTCAGGGTGACGATTTGTCGACAATACGAGGGATCGGTCAAAATCTCCTGATAACCCGTCATCGCCGTATTGAACACCAGCTCGCCGCTGGAAAGACCGTCGGCGCCGATGGAGCAGCCCTGAAAAACCGTGCCGTCGGCCAGGGCGAGGATGGCCGG
The DNA here is from genome assembly GCA_031277255.1 of Azonexus sp. Taxonomy (GTDB): domain Bacteria; phylum Pseudomonadota; class Gammaproteobacteria; order Burkholderiales; family Rhodocyclaceae; genus Azonexus. Next base: position 3,103 of record JAITMS010000134.1, on the reverse strand, counting down.
GGTGGCGGCGGGGAGAATCGGCCCCGGCGGCGAGACGTGGATTTCTAACATTTTTCTACTCGTATACACGCCAAGCGGGAAGGCTTTCGCCTCCCCGCTTGTGATTTTTAACTCGCCAATTCTACCCGAAAGCCGCCTTTCCGGGCAAATTCAAGGCGTCTCGTCAAGGATTGATCCCTTGGCGCGTATCCCATCAAGGGGTATAAACACCGATGTGCGCAAACTCCGTTTGGGAGATCAATATGAATTCTGTACGCTGGAATATTGCCGTGTCGCCAGACACGGATCAGTCTGTCCGCATGTTCCTTGCTGCGCACGGCGATCCTGATGCCGATCTATCGCGTTTCATCGAAGAAGCGGTACGCAGCTACATCTTCGAGCGGGCTGTCGAAGAAGCCAAGACGGCGAACGTCAACGTCAGCGAGGCCGAGATGACGGCCATCGTCAACGAAGCCGTGCAGTGGGCGCGCGAGCATTGATGCGGGTCATCCTCGACACCAATGTCTTGCTCAGTGCGCTGTTATCGCCACGCGGTCTGCCGGATGCCATCTATCGCGCATGGCTGAAAAATCGTTTTGATCTGGTGACTTCGACCGCGCAAATCGACGAATTGCGCCGCGCCAGCCGCTACCCGAAGTTCGAGAATGTGCTCCAGCCGCACCGCGTCGGCACGATGGTCAACAACATGCGGCGCTCAATCATGCTGGATGCGCTGCCCGCCTTGCCGGAAGGCGTTGAGGTCAACGATCCGAATGACGCGTTCCTGCTGGCGATGGCGCTGGCTGGCGAGGCCGATTATCTGGTGACCGGCGATCATCGTGCCGGTATGCTGCAACGCGGTAGCATTGGCCGCACGCGCATCGTCACGCCGACCACCTTCTGCCTCGATGCGCTTTGACCCGGCGCGCGACCCGACTCAATATTTCTTCTCGTCCGACCACATGCTCGGCGTAAACCGGAGCACGCGGTTGCGGCCTTGCTCCTTGGCCTGGTAGAGCGCGACATCGGCGAACTTGACGGCTTGCCAGAAGGTGTCGCTGTCTTCGGGGAAGTCGGCGATGCCGATGGAAATGGTTTTCTTGAGCACGGCGTTGGCAATCGGCACCTGGAGTTCCTCGACGGCGGCGCGGATTTTTTCGGCCACTGCCTCGGCGGCCTCTGCGGTGGCGTCGGTCAGGATAATCATGAATTCCTCGCCGCCGTAGCGCACGACCAGATCGGCGGCGCGTACCGATTGCTTGAGCACGATCGACACGGCTTTCAACATCGTATCGCCAGCGTCGTGGCCGTAGGTGTCGTTGACCATCTTGAAGTAGTCGAGATCGAGCATCAGGATCGCGGCGTGGGTGCGTTTGCGCTGTACGTTGGCGATCAGGATTTCGGCGTATTCTTCGAGGAAGCGGCGGTTGTTCAGGCCGGTCATCGGGTCGCGCAGCGTCGAGTCGCGCAGGTTTTCCATCAACCGCTTGGTTTCCAGAACCGGCGCTGTTTCGCGCAGATAGACATTGATGAAGGGGATGATCTTGCGCAGTTCGTCGGCGCCATCCGGCTGGCTGAGAACCTGGACGACGCTGCCGACCGAACCGGACTGCATGATCGGGAAGCAGACGTGGCGACGCTCGCCGGTTCCGTCCGGCAGGCGGAAGGCGGCGCAGATGGTCGGGTCGGTGAGGCCGCTGACCAGATGGCCGGTGCGATGGACGCGGCAGGCTTCCGGCCGCACCATGATCTGCGGGTCGCACCAGCGGCAGGCGTCGGCGGCGGCGCCATCGACCATGACGACCTGCAAGCGTTTTTTGTCGTGGGCGATTTCGTAGAGTGAAAATTCCGTCCGCTGGAATTCGTTTTGCAGGGTATGGGCCAGACGGCGGTAGATTTCCGCCTGTGACTCGTCGCCCTCGATGGCCTGCTTGAAGCGCGATGCCTTGGTCAGGCTTTCGACCATGTCGATGGTTGCCGTCAGCCGGTTTTCGCCGGGGGCCGGGGTGCGTTCGGTGAGGCGGGCGACGTTGTAACCGATGCGGTTGAGGCCATCGTCGAGGAAAAGCAGCAGGCGGTTCATGTCGGTAGCGATCTGGCCGATTTCGTCTTTGGTCTGCTGCTCGATGTGGGCCTTGAAGTCGCCGCGCAAGGCGCGTTTGACCGCCTCCTCGATGGCGTTGGCGGCGTCCGAGATGGGGCGCAGCAGGCGGCGCAAGGGCAGGATCAGCAACAGGGTGAAGATCGCCACCGTGCCGCCGATGCCGGTCACGGTAAGCAGCGCCTTGTGTTTGAGCGACTCGATCGGCATGCTCATGCTGATGGCGCCAAGCACGGTGCCTTCGGCGACCTGGTGGCATTGCAGGCAGTTGGGGTTGCCCTCGCTGCTGGCGATGTAGGGAATGATGCCGCGAAAGACGGCGACGCCGCCGTCAGAGAGCAGGTCGAAACGCGGCTTGCCTTCGCGCAGCACGCCGCGCTCGACATCATCGGCGGCCTTTTCGAGCGCCAGACCCTCGCCGAACTGCCGGTCGACCTCCGGCGAGCGGATGACCCGCACCGATTCCAGACCATCGAGTTTGAGCAGTTGTTCCTGAAAACCTTCGCGCTTGTTGATGGTGCCGTTGATCATCGACTCGGTCAGGCTCGCGCGAACGATCTCGCCAGCGGTCTGGATGTGCTCCTTGGCCAGGGTGATGGAAAAGCTGTAGAAGGCATACAGGCTGATGGCGACCAGAATCGTCAGCAAACCCGTGGCGATACCGATGAAAAAGAGACTGATTTTGGCGTTCAGGGTCATGGCGTCACCCCCTTAAAGTATCACTTTCGTCATATGTCACTTTAACGCAAAAGCATCTCTAAAAAGTGTCAAAATTAACAAATTACCCATAAAATCCATGTTTGTTTGACATAGATCAAGGTTTGCTGGGAAAAATATCTCGTCCACCTGGGGCGGCGGCGCGTCGCAACGGTGACCGTGCCGCCCTTTTCTCCTCTCCCCTCGCGGGATGTACAGACCGGCCACATCGCTGACGGTTGTTCGGAGACATGGTGGACGGTTTTCAAAGGGATTTTCCCACAATGGCGGCTCCCTGTTTCAAGTCGATGAATCCGACCTTGGTGC
>JAITMS010000131.1 GCA_031277255.1 Azonexus sp. | reverse complement strand
CCCTCTCCCGCAAAGCGGGCGAGGGGCTTTCGCTCCCCTCGCCCATTGATGGGAGAGGGGCTGGGGGAGAGGGATTGGCGCCTCCCCCACAAGGGGGAGATGATCCCCTCCCCCTGTAGTAACCCCTTCCCCAAGCCCCGGTTTTTCGCTAGCATCGAAAAACCGATTCGACCGCCACCCGGTCGTTCTCCCCGAATTCCCACCCCGCGAGACGAGCATGAGCAACCATATCCATTATGTGACTGACGATACTTTCGAGGCCGATGTGCTGCAATCGGAGCAGCCCGTTCTCGTCGATTACTGGGCCGAATGGTGCGGCCCGTGCCGGATGATCGCCCCGATCCTCGATCAAATCGCCGCCGAATACGCGGGCAAGCTCAAAGTCGCCAAGGTCAACATCGACGACAGCCAGCGGACGCCCGCCCGCTTCGGCATCCGCAACATTCCGACCCTGATGCTGTTCAAGGACGGCAATGTCGAGGCAACCCAGGTCGGCGCGCTCTCCAAGTCGCAACTCGCCGCTTTTATTGACAGCAACCTTTAATCTCCGTAGTCTCCCGGCCTGACGGTGCGCATCGCACGGTCAGGCTGACGCCGACAGGCCCCGCCCGGCGTCATTTCCACTCCCCCACGCAGCCCCGCAGCCGATTCCCGCCCCCTGACAGGGCTATCCTCGCGTACTCTCATTCGCGCCCCTTTCCAGCGCCTCATACCCTCCATGCAACTTTCTGAACTTAAGACCCTGCACGTCAGCAAACTGCTCGACATGGCGACCGAATTCGCCATCGAAAACGCCAACCGTATGCGCAAGCAGGAGTTGATCTACGCCATCCTCAAGGCCAAGGCGAGAAACGGCGACACCATCTACGGCGACGGCACGCTCGAAGTGCTCGGCGACGGCTATGGCTTCTTGCGCTCGGCGGATACCTCCTACCTCGCCAATCCTGACGACATCTACGTTTCGCCCTCGCAGATCCGCCGCTTCAACCTGCGCACCGGCGATACCGTCGAAGGCGAGATCCGCACGCCGAAAGACGGCGAACGTTACGTCGCCCTGACCAAGCTCGACACCATCAACGGCTTTCCGCCGGAAGCCAACAAGAACAAGATCATGTTCGAGAACCTGACGCCGCTGCACCCGACGCGGCACCTCCAGCTCGAACGCGAGATCAGATCGGACGAGAACATCACCAGCCGGGTGATCGACATGATCGCCCCGATCGGCGCCGGGCAGCGCGGCCTTCTGGTCGCCCCGCCGAAAACCGGCAAGACGGTGATGTTGCAGAACATCGCCCACGCCATCACGGCCAATCACCCGGAAGTCGCGCTGATCGTGCTCCTGATCGACGAGCGCCCGGAAGAAGTGACCGAGATGACCCGCACCGTCAAGGGCGAGGTCGTCGCCTCGACCTTCGACGAACCGGCCACCCGCCACGTCGCCGTCGCCGAGATGGTGATCGAGAAAGCCAAGCGTCTGGTCGAGCACAAGAAGGATGTGGTCATCCTGCTCGACTCCATCACGCGGCTCGCGCGCGCCTACAACACCGTGCAACCGGCCTCCGGCAAGGTGCTGACCGGCGGCGTCGACGCCAACGCCCTGCAAAAACCCAAACGCTTTTTCGGCGCCGCCAGGAACATCGAGGAAGGCGGCTCGCTGACCATCATCGCCACCGCCCTGATCGACACCGGCAGCCGCATGGACGAGGTGATCTACGAGGAATTCAAGGGCACCGGCAATTCGGAAATCCACCTCGACCGGCGCATGGCCGAAAAGCGCATGTACCCGGCAATCAACGTCAACCGCTCCGGCACCCGCCGCGAAGAACTGCTCTTGAAACCCGACGTGCTGCAAAAAATGTGGGTGCTCAGGAAACTGTGCTACCCGATGGACGATCTGGAAGCGATGGAATTCCTGCTCGACAAGGTCAAATCTACCAAGGGCAACGCCGAATTCTTCGACGCCATGCGCCGCAGTTAGCGCGCAATCGCCCGATCAGGCAAAACCCATTGCATTCAAGCCATTGTTCAACGATAATTTCACGTTTCCCAGATCGGCCACAACCGCCGGTCGCTCGTATTAAAGGACACATGATGAAAGCCGACATCCACCCCGACTATGCCGAAATCCAGGTCACCTGCTCCTGCGGCAATGCCTTCGCCACCCGCTCGACGATGAAGAAGCCGCTGCACATCGAAGTCTGCTCGGTCTGCCATCCGTTCTACACCGGCAAGCAGAAGATTGTCGACACGGCGGGCCGGGTCGAGAAATTCAACCAGAAGTTCGGCGCCATGCGCGGCAAGTCCGCCGCCTGAGCGAACGGAATTGCGTTATAAAAGGCAGCCGCTTGGCTGCCTTTTTTATGTCTGCCCCCATGCCTGATCTCCCTGCCATCCTCCGCCGCGGTCTGCGCCTGCCCCCGACCGGCTGGGTGCTGGCGGGCATCCTCGCCTTTTACGTGCTGGCCGGGCTGTTTGGCCGCGACCCGTGGAAGGGCGAGGACGCGATCCACATCGGCGTCGCCTGGCACATGCTGCACGCTGGCGATTGGCTGACGCTGGAACTGGCGGGCCGCGCCTTTTACGAGCCGCCGCTGTATTACTGGAGCGCCGCCCTCAGCGGCCATCTGTTCGGCTGGCTGCTGCCCGCCCACGAAGCGATGCGGCTGGCCAGCGGCTTCTGGGTCATGCTCGCTCTGGTCGGCCTCTATTACGCAGGCCGCGAGCTTTACGGCCAGGACAGCGCCGCCGCCAGCCCCTTGCTGCTTGCCGGTTGCCTCGGCCTGATTCTCCACGCCCACGACGCCCAGCCGATGTTGATCGCCGTCGCCGCCTACAGCGGCGCCATCGGGGCGCTCGCCGCCTGCGGGCGGCGGCCACGGCTGGCCGGTCTGTTCTACGGTCTGGCCGTGGCCGGCTGTTTTCTCGGCACCGGCATTGCGGCGACCCTGCCGCTGCTCGCCATCCTGCCATTCGCCTGGCGGCTGACGCCGGAACGGCGGAAAGTCGCGCTGGCGCTGCTGATCGGCCTTGCCATCGCCGCCCTGCTCGCCGCCTCCTGGCCGCTGACCCTGTTGCTGCAACAACCAGCCCGCTTCCACGGCTGGCTGGCGGCGGAACTGCGGCCCCTGATGACGCCCTGGTCGCTCCCCGGCGCCGGGCATTTTCTCGCCATGCTGCCGTGGTTCGCCTTCCCGGCGCTGCCGCTGGCCGTGTGGGCGCTGTGGTCGCGCCGCCAGCAACTGGCCGCGCCGGGGCAACTGCTGCCGCTCGCCTTGCTGCTCCTGACCCTCCTGATGCTGGCGCTCGCCTACCGCCCGCGTGACATTCCGGCCCTGCTGCTGCTGCCGCCGCTGGCCCTCCTGGCGACGCCGGGGGCACTGCTGTTGCGGCGCGGCGCGGCCAACGCCTTCGACTGGTTTGCGATGATGACCTTCAGTCTCTTTGCCGCCCTCGTCTGGCTGCTCTGGTCGGCCCTCGTCCTCGGCTGGCCGGAACGTCTCACCCAGCGGGCGGCGGTTCTGCGCCCCGGCTTCGTCAGCGCCTTCGAGCCGCTGGCTTTCGTCATCGCGCTGGCGGCGACGCTGTGCTGGGTCTGGCTCATCATCACCGCGCCGCGCTCGCCCTACCGCAGCCTGACGCACTGGACGCTCGGCTTCACCACCCTGTGGCTGCTCTTGACCACCCTGACCCTGCCCTGGTTCGATTACGACAAGAGCTACCGCCCGGTCGCCATCGCCGTCGCCGCCGCCCTGCCGAAAAATCACGACTGCCTCGCCGAGCGGGATTTGAGCGACGGCCAACGCGCTTCGCTGGCTTATTTTTCCGGCATTGAACCCAGCGCCTACAACAGCGCCGCCGGTCAAGCCTGCGACTGGCTGCTGCTGGTCGGCGACACGGCGGCCAAACGCCAACCGCCCGCGGGCAACTGGCGACAGGTCTGGGAAGGCTTCCGCCCCGGCAACCGGCGGGAAAAGTTCGTGCTGTTCCGGCGTTGACGGCAATGCCGCTGCCATGAAAGGAAACCCGCCATGATCCCGACCAACGACAATCCGCCCATCTTCACCACCCTGATCGACGCCGCCGATCTGGCCCGCCACCTGCATGATGTCGGCTGGCGCGTTGTCGACTGTTCCTTCGATCTCGCGCAGCCCCGCGCCGGTGAACTGGCTTACCGTGAAGCGCACATTCCCGGCGCGGTCTACGCGCATCTCGAACGTGATCTCTCGGCTCCGGCTGGCGGCGGACGGGGCCGTCATCCGCTGCCGGATCCGGCGCGCCTTGCCGCCTGGCTGGGCGCGGCGGGGATCGGCAACGACACGCAGGTGGTGGTCTACGACGACGCGGGCGGCACTTATGCCGGGCGGATGTGGTGGCTGCTGCGCTGGCTCGGCCACGACGCCGTGGCCTTGCTCGATGGCGGCATCGACGCCTGGGAAGCGGCAGGCGGGGCGCTGACCGACGACGCTTCCCGCCCGCCGCGCGCTGTTTTTACGCCCCATCTGCGGGCCAGCATGGCGGTCGATGCCGCTTTCGTCGAGAGCCGCCTGGCGACCATCCGGCTGCTCGATGCGCGCAATGACCAACGCTTCCGCGGCGAGAACGAAACGCTCGATCCGGTTGGCGGCCACATTCCCGGCGCCGTAAACCGCTTTTTCAAGGACAACCTGTTACCCGGCGGCCGCTTCAAACCCGCTGCCGCGCTGCGCGCCGAATACGCGGCGCTGCTGGCCGGATATGAGGTCGCAGAGGTCATCCATGCCTGCGGCTCAGGCGTCACCGCCTGCCACAACCTGCTGGCCATGGAAATTGCCGGTCTTTCCGGCACCCGGCTCTATCCCGGCTCCTGGAGCGAATGGTGCGCCGATCCGGCGCGGCCGGTGGCGACCGGCCCCTGATTCCGTTTTCAGATCAAGCGAGCGCGTAGGCTGGGTAGAGCGTAGCGAAACCCAGCAGATGACCGTGCAGGCTGGGATTACGCTACGCTCCATCCCAGCCTACGGGCTAGACGACACGGCAGACTTCGGCGAAGTCGAAGCGCGGGCTGCGCGGAAAGAGTTTGGCCGGATCGCCCTTGCCCAAGGTCACCAGCATGAAAGACCTGATCCGGGTGTCGGCGAAGAAGGCGGCGTCGGCAGCGGCGGGGTTGAAGCCGGACATTGGCCCGCAATCCAGTCCCAAGGAGCGCGCCGCGAGAATCAGATAGCCCGCTTGCAGCGCGGCGTTGAGCCGCGATGATTCCTCAATCAGCGGCGCGTTGCCAAGGAACCAGCTTTTGGCGTCGGCATGGGGAAACAGCCTGGGCAGATGTTCGTAAAAGGCCAGATCGCGGCCCAGGAGGGCGGTGACCGGCGCTGACATCATCTTGTCGACATTGCCCGGCAGCAGCGCCGGCTTGAGCTTCTCTTTCGCTGCGGCGCTGCGGATGAAGACGATGCGCAACGGGCAGCCATTGGCGGCGGTCGGCCCCCACTTCATCAGATCGTACAGCTCACGCAGGGTGGCGTCGCTCACCGGCTCGTCAAGAAAACCGTTGTGGCTGCGGGCATGGCGGAAAAGCTGGTCAAGCGCGGCAGCGGCGAGTTGGGGGTTCATGGGCTTCTCCTTGCGGATGGCGGAGGGATTGTCAGTCTCCATAAAAAAGCCGGAGAACACGCTCTCCGGCCTTTCGATCGGCGCGCCAAGCGGGCTTAGAACCTCATGCCCCAGGCAATGCCGAACGAGTCCTCATACATCTTCAGGTTGGCTTCGACAGTAGTACCCAGCATGGGTTGGAGAAGGGCGCCGGAGCCGGAGCCTTTCACTTTCTTGTTGAAGGCGTGCATGTAGGCCACCGTCAGTTCGGAGGAGGGGGTCACGGCCCAGGTCGCGCCCAGGGTCAGGTGCTTTTCGACCACCGCCGGGGCGATCATGTTGAACAGGGTTTCGTCCTTCGGTATCGGCTGCCGCGTGGTGCTGAAACCGGCGCGCAGGGTCAGGTCCTTGTTCCAGGCGTAGCTGGCCGCCAGCTTGTAGACGGTCATGTCGCGCCAGCCGAAGCCGGGGCCGTTATCACTGCCCAAAAGCTTGCCGCTCATCAGCTTGGACACGGAATTGCCGACGGTGTCGATACTGCTGTAATTGATCCGCTGGACATCGGCGGCCAGGGTCAGTTTTGGCGTCGCCTTGACGGCGATGCCGACGCCATAGTGCTCAGGAATGTCGAACTCGCCCTGGTCGGCGAACAAACCCTTGTATTTCTTGAAGCGGCTCATCCAGGTACGCGACTGGTAGGTGACGCCGACGGTGACGGCATCGGTCAGATTGCCCGTGTAGCCGATCTTGACGCCCCAGCCGGTGGAAGAATCCCGGCCTTTGTTGGTGAGGCGGCCAGGATTCTCGGAAAAAAACGGCGACGCGAAACCGTTCAGCCCCTGGAGCTTGAACATCTGATAGACGAGGTTGATGGAGGCGCCGATGGCGTGATCCTGGTTGAGCTTCCAGGCCAGCGTCGGGGCGATGAACAACTGCGCCATGTCCATGCTGGTTCTCTTGCCGTTGCCGCCATTGAACAGGGGAATGCCGCCGTTGTCGTAAGTCGAGTTCATGCCGCCGTTGCCATAGACGCTGACGCCGAGGGCGATCTCCGGGGTCAGCATCTTGTTGTAGCCGAATTCCGGGATGAAAAAATTTTTCTTGCCGCTGCCATCGAACTTGCCCGTCATGCCGGGCATAGCGCCAGCGGAAGACACCAGTTCCGAATCGCGGATCGGCCTGAACCAGTCGAGGCCGAGATCGAGCCGGTCGCCGACGAAGGCCATCCCCGCCGGATTGGTCGCAGCGGCCAGCGCGTCCTGCGGCAAGGCAATGCCGACGCCCGCCATGCCCTTGGCTTTCATGCCATAGCCGTGCGCGAAATAGCCATTGGTCGCCAGCGCCATGCCAGGAACCATCGCGCCAGTGATTACCAGCGCCCCCATCAGTTTTTTCATTTCAGTCTCCTCCGTTGATGTTTTTAAGACCACACGCACTACACGAACAAACACACATCCGATGCCTGCGCCACCGGCAGAAAGGTTGCGGCTCCGGCATATTCGACGCCCTCGATGAAATCGTCGTGGCTGAAACCGAACAGATCGACGGTCATCTGGCAGGCGATCAGCTTGACCTCGGCCTCCTTGGCCAGCGAACGCAACTCCTCGATGGTCGCCACGCCATTGTTCTTGATGGTCTGCTTCATCAGCCGCGTCGCCACCGCTTCAAAGCCGGGAATACCCGCCTGCACGAAGTTGGGAATATTCCAGTTGATCCGCTTGAACCAGCCCGGCCCGAAGGGCATCTTCATCGGCATACCGGGGTTGCCGAGCGGACTGACCTTGAGTCCGCCGATGTCGTGCTTGAGCAGATTGAGGCCGTAAAAGGTGAAAAAGATGCTGACATCCCAGCCGAGCGCGGCGGCGGTCGAACCGAGGATGAAGGGCGGATAAGCCCAGTCCAGCGTGCCCTTGGTGGCGATGAGCGACATCGAGGGCGTTCTGGCGGCTTGCAGTTCCGCGAGCTTTTGCGGCAGGATTTCGTCAAGACGCTGCCGGATCAAGGCATCCAGCGCCGCCTGGTCGGAAGGCATGTTCATTGTTGTCGGTTCCTCTGTTGGGAAAAGGACAGCGAAGCGGGGGCGCTTTGCCTGTCAGCGTAAACTAGAGTATTTTGCGACTTAAACGCTAACTCTATTAGGCTAGTCTGATGTAGCTCTGATGGTGTAGTGCAGAAGGAAAAAGGGATCCGGGCCTATGTGCCGGATCCCCTTTCGACAAAGCTCAGGACAGGCTCGTGGGAGAGGGAAAAGGGAGAGGGGCGGCTCTGCCGGAAACGCCCATCCCCCTCTCCCCAACCCCTCTCCCACGAGGGGAGAGGGGCTTTTTACGGCAGCCGGAGAAAATGCTCGCGGTAATACTTCAGTTCGTCGATGGATTCGTAAATGTCGGCCAGCGCGGTATGTTTGCCTTTTTTCTTGAAGCCCCGGTAAATCTCCGGCTGCCAGCGTTTGCAGAGTTCCTTGAGGGTGCTGACATCGAGATTGCGGTAGTGGAAGAAGGCTTCGAGTTCCGGCATGTAGCGGGCCATGAAGCGGCGATCCTGGCCGATCGAGTTGCCGCACAGGGGTGAATGGCCTTTGCCTGAGTATTTGCGCAGAAATTCGAGGGCCGCGGCTTCGACGGCGGCTTCGTTCAGGGTCGAGGCGCGGACTTTGTCGATGAGGCCGGAACGGCCATGCGTTTTCTGGTTCCACTCGTCCATGAGGGACAAGGTCTGCTCGGACTGACGCACCACCCAGGCGGGCGATTCGGCCACCAGTTCGAGGGCCGAATTGGTGACGACCATCGCCACTTCGAGGATGCGGTCGCCGTCTGGATTGAGGCCGGTCATTTCCATGTCCAGCCAGACGAGGTTGTTTGCGGTGCCTGCCATATAATTGCCCGATTGCCAAAAACCCCGATTTTCTCACAGCCCGGCCCTGCGCCTTGATTTCCGATTTCAGTTTCGTTTTTCTCGCCGCCGTTTTGCTCACGCTGGCGCTGCGCCTGTGGCTGGGCGCTCGCCAGATGCGCTGTGTCGCCGCGCATCGCGCCGCCGTGCCGGCCGTTTTCGCTGACCGCATTCCGCTCGCCGCCCACCAGAAGGCTGCCGATTACACCATCGCCCGCTGCCGCGCCGCTTTCGCCGAAACTCTGATTGATACCGGCCTCCTCTTCCTCCTCACGCTCGGCGGCGGCATTGCCTGGCTGCACGAGTTGTGGGCCGCGCGTCTCGACGGCATCCCTTATGGCCTTATGATGATTTTCAGCGTCATCCTCGTCTACAGCCTGCTCGACCTGCCTTTTGCGCTGTACCGCCAGTTTGTCATCGAAGTCCGCTACGGCTTCAACCGCATGACGCCGGCGCTGTTTTTTGTCGATCTCGCCAAACAGGCGCTGCTTGGCCTCGTCATCGGCGCGCCGGTCATCGCCGCCGCGCTTTGGCTGATGGCGGCGGCGGGCGCTCTCTGGTGGTTCTGGCTGTGGCTGTTGTGGGCGGTTTTCAATGTACTGCTGCTCTTTATTTACCCGGTCTGGATCGCGCCCTTGTTCAACCGCTTCACGCCGCTCGCCGAGGGTGAGATGCGCCGCCGCATCGAGGCGTTGCTTGATCGTTGCGGCTTTCGTTCCTCCGGTCTGTTCGTCATCGACGGCTCGAAACGCTCCAGCCACGGCAACGCCTATTTCACCGGCTTTGGCGACAACAAGCGCATCGTCTTTTTCGACACCCTGCTCGAACGCCTGACGCCCGCCGAGGCCGAGGCCGTGCTGGCGCATGAACTGGGGCATTTTCGTAAAAAACACATCGTCAAGCGCATCGCTTTCATGTTCGCGGCTTCTCTGGCGCTGCTCTGGCTGCTTGGCCGATTGATCGACAGCCCGTGGTTTTATGCGGGCCTTGGCGTCCCGGCAGCCAACACGGCGCTGGCCCTGATTCTCTTTTTTCTCGTCGTGCCGGTTTTTGGCTTTCTGCTCAGTCCCTTGTTCAGCGCCCTATCACGCCGCCACGAATTCGAGGCCGATGCCTACGCCGCCGAGCAAACCGCCGCCGACGATCTGGCACGCGCTCTGGTCAAGCTGTACGAGGACAACGCCGCGACGCTGACCCCCGATCCGCTCTATTCAGCTTTTTACGCTTCACACCCGCCCGCCGCCGAACGCATCGCCCACTTGCAGGCGCTCACTTGATGCAAGGCCGCGTCGTCGCCGCCCACGGTCGTCAGTATCGGGTCGAACTGGCCGACGGCAGCCATCTGCCCTGCTTCCCGCGCGGCAAAAAGAGCGAGGTCGCCTGCGGCGACCGGGTCGACGTCCGGCAAACCGCCGCCGATCAGGGCGTGATCGAAGCCATCGCCCCGCGCCGCAATCTGCTCTATCGTTCCAACGCGGTCCGCCAGAAGCTGATTGCCGCCAATGTCGATCTGCTGATTATCGTCGTCGCCGCCGAACCGGCTTTTTCCGACGAACTGGTCAGCCGCGCCCTGGTCGCCGCCGAGAGCGCCGGGATTGAAACGCTGATCGTCCTCAACAAATGTGACCTCGCCGAACGCCTGCCCGCCGCCCGCCAGCAGCTTGCCGTTTTTGCCGCGCTCGGCTATCGCGTGCTCGAATTGTCCGCCCGCGACCACGCCGCAGATCTGCGTCCGGCGCTGCAAGGCCGCGTCAGCGTCCTCGTCGGCCAGTCGGGCATGGGCAAATCCACTCTCATCAACGCCCTTGTGCCGGAGGCCCAGGCCGCCACCCGCGAAATTTCGCGGGCGCTGGCCAGCGGCAAGCACACCACGACCCACGCCAGCCTCTACCGGCTCGACGCCGACAGCGCCCTGATCGACTCGCCCGGCTTGCAGGAATTCGGCCTCAGCCACTTGGGCCGTGACGACATCGCGGCGGCCTTCCGCGAATTTCGCCCCTTGCTTGGCCAATGCCGCTTCCGCGATTGCCGCCACGACCGCGAACCGGGCTGCGCCTTGACCGCCGCCCTGGCTGCCGGGCGCATCGACCGCCGCCGCTTTGCCGCCTATCAGCGGATCATTGGCCGCCCAGGCGCGTAACCGGCTGCGAGCAAGTTGGCAATAACCCCGCCGCCCGGCGATAATCCAGTCTGTGCTGCTCTCTTGGCGGCAATCGGAAAAAGTGCATGCCGGACTCGAAACCCACCATCCTCATTGTCGATGACACGCCGGAAAATCTGAGCGTCCTCGGCGAACTCCTGCAACGCGATTACCGCGTCCGCGCCGCCAACTCCGGGCGGCGGGCGATCCAGATCGCCAACAGCCAGCCGCGGCCCGATCTCATTTTGCTCGACGTGATGATGCCGGAAATGGATGGCTTCGCCGTCCTCGAAAAATTGCACAACGAAGCGGCGACACGGGACATCCCGGTGATTTTCGTCACCGCCATGGACGATACCCAGGACGAAGAACACGGCCTCACCTGCGGCGCCGTCGACTACATCACCAAACCGATCCGCCCGGTCATCGTCCTTGCCCGCGTCAAGGCGCAGCTCGAACTGAAGCGGGCGCGCGACATCCTGAGCGACCAGAACGCCTACCTCGAAGCCGAAGTCGCCCGCCGCATGGAAGAAAACCAGTTGATCCAGCAGATCAGCATCCGGGCGCTGGCGCGGCTGGCCGAAACGCGCGACCCGGAAACCGGCAACCACATCCGCCGCACCCAGGAATACGTCCGCGTCCTCGCCACGGCGCTGCGCCATCACCCGCGCTTCGCCCACTACCTCGATGAACGCACCATCAACGCCCTGGCCCAATCAGCACCGCTGCACGACATCGGCAAGGTCGGCATTCCCGATCACATCCTGCTCAAACCCGGCTCCCTGACGCCAGAAGAATGGGCGATTATGAAGACCCACACCGAACTCGGCAGCCGCGCCATCGCCGAGGCCGAGGCCGACGCCGAGCGCAAGGTCGATTTCCTCGACATCGCCAAGGAAATCGCCCTGTACCACCACGAGAAATGGGATGGCAGCGGCTACCCCGAAGGGCTGGCTGGCGACGAAATTCCCATCTCCGCCCGCCTCATGGCGCTGGCCGACGTCTTTGACGCCCTCATCTCCAAACGCTGCTACAAACCCGCCTTCCCCCCTGAAGACGCGCACCGGATCATCGTCGACGGCAGCGGCAGCCACTTCGACCCGGATCTGGTCGCGGCCTTCGTCGAGCACTTTCCCGCCTTCGTGCATATCGCCGACAGTTACGCCGACTGAAACGCCGGGCCGTCGGCCAGGATTGGCCACAAAACGCAGCGGCTACGGAAAACATTGTTTTTCAGGACATTTGCGTCGGACTGAAGCGCCACAGCCAACATGGCGCGGGCATCCCTCTCCCACGAGCCTGTCCTGAGCAAGGTCGAAGGAGGGAGAGGGGCTTTGACGGTGGTTACAGCCCGGCGTCGCTTTTCAGCAGCGCCGCGCGATCGGTCGCTTCCCAGGTGAATTCCGGCTCGTCGCGGCCAAAGTGGCCGTAGGCGGCGGTTTTCTGGTAGATCGGGCGGAGCAGGTCGAGCATGTTGACGATGCCTTTGGGGCGCAGATCAAAATGTTTGCGCACCAGAGCGGTCAGCGTTTCGTTGCTGACTTTGCCGCTGCCATAGGTTTCGACCATGATCGAGGTCGGCTCGGCGACGCCGATGGCGTAGGACACCTGCACCAGACAGCGGGTGGCCAGACCGGCGGCGACGATGTTCTTGGCGACGTAGCGGGTGGCATAGGCGGCGGAACGGTCGACCTTGGACGGGTCTTTGCCGGAAAAAGCGCCGCCGCCGTGCGGCGCGGCGCCGCCGTAGGTGTCGACGATGATCTTGCGCCCGGTCAGGCCGCAATCGCCTTGCGGGCCGCCGACGACGAAACGGCCGGTCGGATTGACCAGATACTTGATGTCGCCCTTGATCAGTTCCTGCGGCAGCACCGGCTTGATGATCTGCTCGATGGCCGCTTCGCGCAGGTCTTCGAGGCTGATGTCCGGCGCATGTTGCGTCGACAGCACCACGGTGTCGATCGAATGCGGCTGGCCGTCGACGTAGCGGACGGTGACTTGCGACTTGGCGTCGGGCCGCGCCCAGGGTAGCCGTCCGTCTTTTCTGAGCAGCGCCTGGCGCTCGACCAGACGGTGCGAGAGGTAAATCGGCAGCGGCATCAGCGATGGCGTCTCCGAGCAGGCGTAGCCGAACATCAGGCCCTGGTCGCCCGCGCCCTGGCCGAGGTTGTCGTCATAAGCCTTGTTCACGCCCTGGGCGATGTCCGGGCTTTGCTTGTCGTAAGCGACCAGCACGGCGCAGCCTTTGTAGTCGATGCCGTAATCGGTGTTGTCGTAGCCGATGCGGCGGATGGCGTCGCGGGCGATCTGGATGTAATCGACATTGGCCGCCGTGGTAATTTCGCCCGCCAGCACGACGAGGCCGGTGTTGCACAGCGTTTCGGCGGCGACGCGGGCGTATTTGTCCTCGGCCAGAATGGCGTCGAGAATGGCGTCGGAAATCTGGTCGGCGACCTTGTCCGGGTGGCCTTCGCCAACGGATTCGGAAGTAAAGAGGTAATCACTCATGTTTTTGCTCCAGCGGTCCTTGTTCCGGCGTTACCGGCCTGGACCACGAGCAGGTGACGCTTTAGCAGAATTTGTTGATCGCCCCGCAAGTTGTCTGTTTAACTCGGCGATTCCATAATTCTACTTTTTCTGAGCTAATCGGCAAGCCTTGGAGCGGCATGTTTTTTCTCTTCAGGATTTTTTCCCGTCTGCCGCTGTGGCTGGTTCATCTCTTGGGCGGCTGGCTGGGGCGGCTGATCTACCTCCTGTCGCCGACCTACCGGCGCCATGTGCGGCAGAACATGGCGCAAGCCGGTATCGCCCCGGCCCTGCGCGGCGCGGTGGCGGCGGAAACCGGCAAGCAGATGGCCGAACTCGCGCGTATCTGGCTGCGTCCGCTGGCCGAGGCCAACGCCCAGGTGGTCGAGGTGGTCGGCGGCGAACGGGTGGCGGCGGCGCAACAGGCCGGTCGGGGCATCGTTTTTCTGACGCCGCATCTCGGCTGCTTCGAGATCACGGCGCAATACCTGTCGGCGCTGGGCGACATCACCGTGCTCTACCGGCCACCGAAATCGGCGGCGGCGCAGCAACTGATCCTGACGGGCCGCCAGCGTCCGCAACTGCACTTGGCCCCCGCCGATCTGTCCGGCGTGCGGGCGCTGGTCAAAGCCTTGAAAAAAGGCCAGATGATCGGCCTTTTGCCCGATCAGGCCCCGAAGGCGGGCGAAGGCGCGTGGCTCAAATTCTTCGACCGCGACGCCTACACCATGACACTGGCCGCGCGGCTGACGGAAACCGGGGCGGCGACCCTGCTCACCTGGGGCGAGCGGCTGCCCGGCGGGCGCGGCTATCGCATCCATTTTCTGCCGCCCAGCCAGCCCCTGAGCGGCACGACTCTGGAACGGGCGGCACAGATCAATCACGAAATCGAAGCCCTGATCCGCCAATGCCCGACGCAATATCTGTGGGGCTACAACCGCTACAAAAGACCGCGCGGCGCTGAACCGCCGCCAGAAACCCCCGCCGGAGCGCCGCCGCCATGACTCGCCTCAATATCGACATCCGCCCGGCGAAATCCGCCGAAATTCCGGCCATTGCCGCGCTGGCGCGGGAAATCTGGCAGGCCGCCTATCTCGACCTGCTCGGTCAGGGGCAGATTGATTACATGCTGGAACAACGCTACAACCCCCGGCAACTGCAAGACGATCTCGACAACCCCGACAAGTGGTTCGATCTGGCTTTTTATCAGGGGCGGCTCGCCGGTTTTGCCGGGAGCGAGATTCATGCGGGCGAATTCAAACTCGACAAGCTCTACGTCGATCCCGATCTTCAGCGCGGCGGCGTCGGCGGCCAACTGATTGCCCACGTCGCCGCGCGGGCCGGAAAGCTCGGCTATCCGGGCCTGATTCTGGCGGTGAACAAAAACAATGAACAGGCCATTGCCGCCTATCGCAAACACGGTTTCAGGGTGCGCGAAGCCAAGGTTTCGGACATTGGCGGCGGCTTTATCATGGACGATTTCATCATGGAGAAACAACTTTAGAAATTACTTTTAATTTACTGTTTCTGTTATGATTTTTGCTACCGCTGAACTGCCTGGAGCAAGCATCCCATGAGCGCGCTGTTTCCCGAAGACGTTGCCGATTACCTGAAGAACCATCCCGGTTTTTTTGAGCAGTACGCCGACCTGATGGCCCAGATTTTTCTGCCGCATCCGCATGGCGGGCGGACCATTTCGCTGGCCGAGCGGCAGATGCTGAGTCTGCGCGAAAAAAACCGCGCCGCCGAAGCCAAGCTGGCCGAACTGATCGCCTTCGGCGAAGAAAACGACGCCATCGCCGAGAAGGTGCATCGCCTGGCCGCCGGGCTGATCGCCGCCGAAACCTTCCAGGCGGTCATTCACCTGATTCACTTTCACCTGCGCGACGATTTCGCCATGCCACACGTCGCCCTGCGCCTCTGGGATCGTCCGCCGGGCGTCGACGGCCTGCCGGAGTTCGCCGCCATCAGCGAGGAATTGCAGGTTTTCGCCGAAACCCTGAATCGTCCCTACTGCGGCTCCACCGCCGGTTTCGGCGCGGCCTCGTGGTTTGGCGACAGCGCGCCGCAGATTCGCTCGCAGGCGCTGATCGCCCTCAGGAACGGCGGCGGCGCCATCGGCCTGCTCGCCCTGGGCAGCGAAGACGGCCAGCGTTTCTACGCCGAGATGGGGACGTTATATCTCGAACGCCTCGGCGAGCTGATCTCGGCGGCGCTGGCGCGGGTGAGCAAGAGCGCGCCATGACTGCGGCGACGACGACCGACGCCTGGCTGGCGCTGCTCACTGAACAACATCGCCAATCACCGCACACCGTCAGCAATTACCGGCGGGATTTGCGCTATCTCCGCGAACTGGCGGGCGAGACGCCGCTTGAGCGGCTGCAAGTCCATGACATTCGCCGTTTCGTCATCCAACTGCATTCCCGCGGCCTCTCCGGGCGCTCGTTGGCGCGGCTCCTCTCGGCCTGGCGCGGCTTCTTCGCCTGGCTCGGCGAAGATGACGCGGTACGGGCCAATCCCTGCACCGGCGTGCGGCCGCCCAAATCGCCCCGGCTGCTGCCCAAGGCGCTGTCGGTCGACGAGATGAAGCGCCTGCTCGACCCGACGGCGGCGCTCCCCGATATGCTGGCCCGGCGCGACGCGGCGATGTTTGAACTGTTCTATTCCTCCGGTCTGCGTCTGGCCGAACTGGCGGCGCTCGACTGCGACGCCTTCGCCACGGCGCGCGACGATGGCGAGATTCGCGTCGTCGGCAAACGCGCCAAGGAGCGGCTGGTTCCGGTCGGCCAAAAAGCGCGGGAAGCCCTGGCCGACTGGATGACGGTGCGCGCGACGCTAGCCAGAGCCGATGAACCGGCGCTCTTTGTTGGCCGTTATGGCCGCCGTTTGGGTCATCGCGCCATCGAATTGCGCCTCGACGCCTGGACGCTCCGCCAGAACCTGCCGCAGCGCGTCCATCCGCACATGCTGCGCCATTGCTGCGCCTCGCATCTGCTGCAATCTTCCAGCGATCTGCGCGCGGTGCAGGAAATCCTCGGCCATGCCAGCATCGCTTCGACCCAGGTTTATACCCATCTCGATTTTCAGCACCTGGCCAAGGTGTACGACGCCGCCCATCCGCGAGCCAGAGCCAAATGAACAAGACCCGGCGCGCATGTTGGCAACAAATAGATTTGTCCGGTTTTGTAGCACATGAATTGTCCGCTTTGACCGATGTGGGGAAATAGGTGCAGGGCGTAGCCCGGAAGCCATTTCCCCACATCGGGCGG
>JAITMS010000182.1 GCA_031277255.1 Azonexus sp. | reverse complement strand
AGACGCTTTCATCCATATCCTGCCCATAAAGATTCATCCCCGCCTCCAGCCGCAGCGTATCGCGCGCCCCCAGGCCGCAGGGCGCAACGCCCGCCGCTTTGAGGGCGTTCCACAAGGCTGCGGTTTCAGCCGCCGGGAGCATGATCTCGACGCCATCCTCGCCCGTGTAGCCGGTGCGGGCGATGAAATACGGCCCGATTTCCGCCGCGAAAAAAGGCTTGAGTTCGGCGATGACCGCCTTGGCCTGCGGTAAA
Source organism: Azonexus sp. (assembly GCA_031277255.1). GTDB lineage: Bacteria > Pseudomonadota > Gammaproteobacteria > Burkholderiales > Rhodocyclaceae > Azonexus. The sequence continues at coordinate 5,346 of JAITMS010000182.1, read as the reverse complement.
ACCTGACAGACCTTGGCGCAGGCGTTCGGCCCCTGCACGGCGATGATGCCGAGCGCGTTTTCCCCCTCGCGGCGCGGCGCGAGGCTAACGGCAAACCGCCATTCGGCGGCCTTTTCCCGCATCCATTCGAGATCCTTGTCGGCAGTCCCGGCATTGATGACGAGACGAAAGCGCCTGTCGTCCAGAAAGTAGACGATCAGATCATCGATGACGCCGCCCGCCGCATTCAACATCGCCGAATACAGCGCCTTGCCCGGCATCGTCAGCCGGGCGATGTCGTTGGCCAGGAGCCGCGCCAGAAAAGGACGGCAATCCGGGCCGCCAAGATCGACCGCGCACATGTGCGAAACATCAAACATGCCGCAATCCCGACGCACCGCATGATGCTCCTCGATCTGCGAACCATAATGGACCGGCATCTCCCAGCCGCCAAAATCCACCATCCGCGCAAGAAGCGCATGATGAGCCGCGTTGAGCAGGGTTTTTTTGAGCATGATTTATCCTTTTCCTTTATCGAAGGGTTGAAGTTGCTTGAGCAGGCGGTCGAAATCGCTCTCGAACAGGTTGTAATGCCGGGTGTTATAAATTTTGCCATCGGCTTCAGTTATTCGAAAATTTCGAATAACTGAAGCCTTCTGTAACTCACTGTCAGAGAAGACTTTTTTCAGGTGATCGTTGATGGTGTGCGTCTCCACATCGTAAAGCTGCCCCATCATCTTCTGCGTCAGCCAGACATTTTCATCGGCATAGACCGCCTCCACACCGCCGCTGCCGGTGGCCGCGACAAAGGTCAGGTATTCCGCCGCCGAGGAGCGGATGATCGAGACTTCCTGCTTCTTCTTTTTCATACTTTATTGCCCCCGCCCAGCTCAAACCATGCAAGTTTACGCTGGACTTCCACTGTCTCAGCCCGATGGTAACACCCGTGCCGCGGCGTGGCAGCCGATCGCCAGCGTCCTTCGTGGTAAACTACGCGTTTGCCCGGAACCCGCCCCTTGTGAACCCTGCCAATTTCGATTTCCATTGTCATTCAATCGTTTCCGACGGCTTGTTGCGGCCTGAGGCGGTGGCTGGGCGGGCGGCGGGGAATGGGGTGGATTTGTGGGCCTTGACCGACCATGACGATCTCGGCGGCCTTGCCGCGGCGCGGGCGGCGGCGGTTGCGGCGGGGATGGGTTTTGTCGATGGCGTCGAGATTTCGATCGAATGGCGGGGCGTGCCGATTCATATCGTCGGGCTGGGTTTCGATGCGGCTGATCCGGCGCTGGGCGCGGGGCTGGACGCCTTGCGCAATGGCCGCGTCGCGCGCGCCCGGCGGATGGGCGCGGCGCTGGCGGCGATTGGCATTCCCGGCGTTTATGAGGGGGCCTTGTGTTTTGTCACCAATCCGAGTCTGGTGTCGCGCGCCCATTTTGCCCGTTATCTGGTGTCGATCGGCATTGCCCGTGATCTGCCGGGGGTTTTTCAGCATTATTTGAGTCCGGGCAAGCCGGGCTATGTCGATCACCGCTGGGCGACGCTGGAAGAAGCGGTGGGCTGGATTCGCGGCGCTGGCGGCGTGGCCGTGGTGGCGCACCCGGGGCGGTATCGGATGTCCGGCGGCGAGATGGGTAAATTTCTCGATGCCTTCAAGGATTTGGGCGGGCAGGGCATCGAGGTCGCTTGCGGCAGCCATGCACCCGATCAGGCGCTGCATTTTGCCCGGCTGGCCCGCCGTTATGCGCTTCATGCCTCGCGCGGGTCGGATTTTCACGGGCCGGAGGAGAGTTATGTCGATCTTGGCAAGCTGCCGCAGTTGCCGGAAGACTTGAAGCCGGTCTGGCGGCTGTTGCGTTGAAACGCGCCTGAAATCATGGCCCGCGTCGTCGCTATTCATCCCGATTCGCCGCAGCCGCGCCTGTTGGTTCAGGCGGCGGAATTTGTCCGCCGTGGCGATCTGGTGGCCCTGCCGACCGATTCCGGCTACGCTCTGGTTTGCCATCTCGGCGACAAGGAGGCGTTGGAGCGTATCCGCCTCATTCGCCAAATTGACGAGCGCCATCATTTGACGCTGCTGACCAGGGATCTGGCGCAAATCGCCCATTTTGCCCGCGTTGACAACAGTCAGTACCGGCTCTTGAAGGCGACGACGCCGGGCAGCTACACCTTCATTCTCGAAGGTACCAAGGAGTTGCCGCGCCGCGTCATGCACCCGAAGCGCAAAACCATCGGCCTGCGCGTGCCCGATCATCCGGTGGCGCAAGGCTTGCTGGCCGAACTGGGGGAGCCGCTGTTGACGACGACCCTGCAATTGCCGGGCGACGATGCGCCATTGACCGAAGGCTGGGAAATTGCCGAGCGCCTCGATGAGCAGATTGAATTGATCCTCGATTGCGGCCATTGCACGGCTGAATCGACGACCGTCATCGACCTGACCGGCAGAACGCCGGAACTGATCCGCGCCGGGCGCGGTTCGCTGACGCCTTTCGGCCTGGCCTGAGCATGGACATCGACAGCCTGATCCAGAGTATCGCCATCGGCGCTTTGCCGGTCATTTTCGCCATCACCCTGCACGAAGCGGCGCACGGCTACGTCGCCCGCCATTTCGGCGACCCGACGGCCTGGCAGATGGGACGGATTACCTTGAATCCGCTGCGCCATATCGACCCGCTCGGCACCATTCTGATTCCGGCCCTGCTGTTGTTCTTCACCAAGGGCGCCTTCATGTTTGGCTACGCCAAGCCGGTGCCGGTCAATTTCAGTCTTCTCCGCCATCCCAAGCAGGATATGTTCTGGGTGGCGCTGGCCGGGCCTGCGGCCAATCTGTTCATGGCCTGCTGCTGGTCGTTGATGCTCAAGCTGGCCGTCACCCTGCCGGTCAATCCCTTCTCGCTGCCGCTGGCGGAAATGAGCCGGATCGGCATCATCGTCAACTGCGCCCTGATGGTGCTCAATCTGCTGCCCTTGCCGCCGCTTGACGGCGGACGCATCGCCGTCAGCCTCTTGCCACACCGGCTGGCCTGGCGGTTTGCCAAGATCGAGCCGTGGGGCTTCCCGATTTTGCTGGCCCTGATGTTTACCCATGCGCTCGAAGCGATCATGCTGCCAGCGATGGGTTACGTCGCCAATTTCGTCACTTCCATTTTCGGACTTCACTAAAGCACCATGACCGCAGAACGTGTCCTTTCCGGTATGCGCCCGACCGGCGCGCTCCATCTCGGCCATTACCACGGCGTCCTCAAAAACTGGGTCAGGCTCCAGAACGATTACCCCTGCCTCTTTTTCGTCGCCGACTGGCACGCGCTGACGACGCATTACGACGACCCGCAGAGCATCGAGCAGGCGTCCTGGGACATGCTCATCGACTGGCTGGCGGCGGGCGTTGACCCGGAGCGGGCGACCTTGTTCATCCAGTCGCAGGTGCCGGAGCACGCCGAACTGCATCTTCTGATGAGCATGATGACGCCGCTCGGCTGGCTGGAGCGGGTGCCGACCTACAAGGATCAGCAGGAAAAACTGGCGGGCAAGGATCTGACCACCTACGGCTTTCTCGGCTACCCGCTCCTGATGAGCGCCGACATCCTCATTTACCGCGCCGGCATGGTGCCGGTCGGCGAGGATCAGATTCCGCACGTTGAATTTACCCGCGAACTGGCCCGCCGCTTCAACCACATGTATGGCCGCGAACCGGGCTTTGAAGAAAAAGTGGCAGCGGCGCTGGCCCAGCTCAACAGCAAAAACCGCCGCAGCCTGAAGGATGCCCGCACCCGCTTCCAGCAAAACGGCGAGCGCGAGGCGCTTGAGCGCGGCAAGGCGTTCCTCGGCGAATTGGGGCTGCCCGCCGCCGACCGCGAGCGCCTCAGCGGCTGGCTCGAAGGCACCGGCAAGACGATTCTCGTCGAGCCGGACTATCTCCTCACCGAAGAAGCGAAAATGACCGGGCTGGATGGCGAAAAAATGTCCAAGTCCTACGGCAACACTATCGCCCTGCGCGAGTCGGCGGAATCGGTGACGCAGAAAATCCGCACCATGCCGACCGACCCCAGCCGCATCCGCAGGAACGACCCCGGCCAGCCGGAACGTTGCCCGGTGTGGCAACTGCACCAGGTCTATGCCGACGCGGCGACCAAGGAATGGGTGCAACAAGGCTGCCGCTCGGCGGGCATCGGCTGCCTCGACTGCAAACAGCCGGTCATCGACGGCATCCTGAAAGAGCAGGGGCCGATGCGCGAACGCGCCCAGAAATACCTTGACCACCCGGCGCTTTTGCGCGACATCGTCGCCGCCGGACGCGACAAGGCCCGCCAACTGGCCGGCGCAACCATGCGCGACGTGCGCGCGGCGATGGGCTTGGCGAGCGGCTGATGGTTACAAGAGATATGAGAATATTTGCTAATGGCAGCGTCATTACGGAAGTCAGCGTAGGCGGAAAACTCTGGTGCATCCGCATTTTCGATGTATATAACCCCTCAGCGGAGGAAATCGTGTCAAATAAAAAATTCAACGATACGCTAGGAAATTGGGATCCAGAACGGGAAAAGCCAACTTTCCCTCTCGTTCAGATTGAAGTCACGGCAAATGACGGTGAGAGATTCGAGATGTATTGGAGTCCAGCTAATAAGGTTTTCGGCCCACATATCAAACGAGCAGGCTGGGGGCGAGGAACATTTAACTCTATAAAAGCAGAATTATTGAGATGGAAACTACCGTCAACTATTGAGCCTAACATTACTCATTCAACCCGGATGCGCCTACGGCGCGCCGGTTAATTTAAGCGATGGACATCGCCGTCAGCGCACAAAGCCTGCCCGCCGCGCCATTGAGGCCGGTGGCGCTGGTCTACGGCCAGCCGCTGGCGGAACTGCCGAAGGATTTTTACATCCCGCCCGACGCCCTGGCGGTGATGCTCGACGCCTTCGAGGGGCCGCTCGATCTCTTGCTGCACCTCATCCGCAAGGCCAATATCGACATCCTCGATATTCCGATGGCCGATCTGACCCGCCAGTACCTCGACTACATCGAGCGTCTGCGCGCCAGCAATCTCGAACTGGCGGCGGATTATCTGGTCATGGCAGCGATGCTGATCGAAATCAAATCGCGCATGCTGCTACCGCGCCCCAAACTTGCCGACGGCGAAGAAGCCGACCCGCGCGCCGAACTGGCCCGGCGGCTCCTCGAATATGAGCAGATGAAACAGGCCGGGCAGAAGCTCACTGAACAGCCGCAAGCGGGCCGCGACTTCTTCTGGGTCGAAACCCTGGTCGAAAAATCGCTCTACGTGCGCCTGCCGGACGTTTCCATCGAAGATTTGCAGGAGGCCTGGCGGGCCATCATCCGTCAGGCCGGTTTGAAGAAACACCACAAAAT
>JAITMS010000137.1 GCA_031277255.1 Azonexus sp. | reverse complement strand
CCAATCCCGGTAGATATGGGAGACAGCTAGCTATTTGGCTTAAAGAGAAGTTGGAAAATTCTGGCCGTAGCGTTGAACCCGTCATAGCAGAAGATTGGGGAAGATGCCTTATGCTTTCCCGATCGCCGTATATGCTGTGGGTTGGCTGCGGAAACGTAGACGTCGGCGAATCGCCTGATAGTGTGATGACGTGGCACTGCTTCGCCGTCGCTGAGGTTCCTTTACTCAGGCGCTTGTTTCGGAAGCCGGATACAGGCGTTGCCCTCTCGAAGCTGGACTCCGATTTACGTGCTATTCTCACCAGTGAGCCTCAAATTACTTTAGTCTCCGAGCCATAGATGTATGCGGCCTAACTCATACCCGTTAGACTCTACAAGAAAATCCACTATAATGCGCGCTCCCCGACATTCGGGGCTTTTAATACTGGAGGTGTATCATGCGTACAAACAAGAACCTCCTCAACCAACATTGGTTTTGAGGTAACGAGCAAGCGACGGAAGGGTTATCCTTCAGAAACCCAAGTCAAGCGAGGCTATAGGGTCGTGAATGGAAACAAGGAACTTCTTGAGAAACTTGGGCGGAATGATCCATGCCCCTGTGGGTCTGGCCTCCGGTTTCAAGCGTTGTTGCATGCTGACTGGCAAGCATGACGGTTCCGACCGGGATTACTTCTTTTAGGGAATAAGTCCCTTCTTGTTGTCAGGATATAACTCTCTGCTCAAACCGCCCGCCTACGGCGGGCGGTTTGGTTTAGCGCGCTAGATCAGACTGGCAGCCGTGAAAAATCGCAAATGGGTAACTTGCCCACAAACCGTTCTATCCACGACAACGCCCGGTCGAGCCATCCCCTTGCAGCCAATACCGGGCGAGTGCGGTAAACTGGCGGCCTTCTTCGCGGAGGATGCCCCATGACCAGCCCCGACCGGGATAACCCGATACCCACCGAAATCACGCTGCACCAGAAATCGCGCTGTCTTGAACTGGCGTATGAGGCGGGCCAGCGTTATCGGCTCGATTTTGAGTATCTGCGCGTTTTTACGCCGTCCGCCGAGGCGCGCGGTCACGGGCCGGGGCAGGAGACTTTGCAGACCGGCAAGCGCGATGTGCGGATCGAGCGCATCGAGCCGGTTGGCACTTACGCCCTGCGTTTTGTCTATTCCGACGGTCACGACAGCGGTTTATATACCTGGAATTTGCTGCACAATCTGGCGACGCATCAGGAAGAACTGTGGGCCGAGTACCTGAAGCGTCTTGACAGCGAGGGACTTTCCCGCGACATCGACACCACCTCCCGCCCGGCCCGGAGCGGCGGTTGCGGCCAGCAGCACTGAAAACCATGAACGACAAAACCACGCACTTCGGCTACGAAACCGTCGCCGAGCAGGAAAAAGCCCGCCGCGTCGCCGGGGTGTTTGATTCGGTCGCCAGCCGTTACGACTTGATGAACGATCTCATGTCGGGCGGCCTGCATCGCTTCTGGAAAGCCTTTACCATCCAGCGCAGCGGCGTCCGCGAAGGCTCGCGCGTGCTCGATGTGGCGGGCGGCACGGGCGATCTGTCGCTGGCTTTTGCCAAAAAAGTCGGCCTCAGCGGCCAGGTCTGGCTGACCGACATCAACAACGCGATGCTGACGCATGGCCGCGACCGCCTGATCGACAAAGGCTACCTGCTGCCGGTGACGCAGTGCGACGCCGAAAAACTGCCTTTCCCCGACGACTGGTTCGATTGTGTGTCGGTGGCTTTTGGCCTGCGCAACATGACCCACAAGGAGGCGGCGCTGGCTGAAATGTGCCGCGTGCTGCGCCCCGGCGGTCGCCTGCTGGTGCTGGAATTTTCGCAAATCTGGAAACCGCTGGCGCCGCTTTACGATTTTTATTCCTTCCAGATCATTCCACGCATCGGCAAACTGGTGACGCAGGATGAAGACAGCTACCGCTACCTGTCCGAGTCGATCCGTATGCACCCCGGCCAGGAGGAATTGAAAGCCCTGATGGAGGCCGCCGGGCTGGAACAGGTCGAGTATTTCAATCTGGCTTTTGGCGGCGTCGCGCTCCATCGCGGCTGCAAGTTCTGACATGGCACACGCCCTGTCGGTCGCCTTCCTCAATCACCTGCTGGCTGGTGAAAGCTGGGCGCGCGAGCGACTGCGGCCATTTGCCGGAGCCGTCGTGCGGATCGAAGGCGGCCCGCTCAAACTCATGCTCGGCATCGACGAAAACGGCCTGTTCACAGCCGCCGACGCCGCCGCCCCCGCCGCCGTGACGCTGACCCTGCCCGCCGATGCGCCCGCCCGCCTGCTGCTCGACCGTGACGACCTGTTTGCTGGCGTTCGTCTCGCTGGCCCCGCCGATCTGGCCGAAACGCTGGCCTTTGTTTTTCGCCACTTGCGCTGGGATGTCGAAACGGACTTGGCCCGCTGGACCGGCGACATCCCGGCCCGGCGGCTCGCCCGCCTCGGCAGCCATCTGGCCGCTCAGGCCAGCGAAAGCGCCCGCCGACTGGCGGCCAACGCCGCCGAATACGCCAGCCACGAAAGCAGCCTGCTGACCAGCAAGGCCCGCTTCACCGCCTTTACCACCGCCGTCGACAGCCTGCGCGACGACCTCGCCCGCTTGGAAAAACGCATCGGGCGGCTGTGAAGCGGCACTCGCCGCGATAGTCGTTCCCGCGTTCCGTAGGGCGGGTCTCGACCCGCCATCCAAAAATCAAATTTGATGTTCAATCGGCGGGTCAAGACCCGCCCTACGACACTGATAAAAAAGGCAGCCTTGGCTGCCTTTTTTCGTTTCCCGGCGATGCGCTTCAGTGTGTGCGTTTGCGCAGGCGCTGGATGGCCTGGAGTTGGGCGATGGCCTGGGCCAGTTCGGCTTCGGCGGTGGCGTAGTCCATTTCGGCCTGGCGGTTGGCGAGGGCTTCTTCGGCGCGTTTTTTGGCGTCGAGGGCCTTGGCTTCGTCGAGGTCGTTGGCGCGGATTGCCGTATCGGCAAGCACGGTGACCACGTCGGGCTGAATCTCCAACATGCCGCCGGAGACGTAAACCAGTTCAAATTCGCTCTGGTTGGCCATTTTGAGGCGGATGGTGCCGGGACGGATGCGCGTGAGCAGCGGCGTGTGCCGGGGCAGCACGCCGAGTTCCCCGGCTTCGCCAGGGAACACGCCCATCTCGATCTGGCCGGAGAAGATGGATTCTTCGGCGCTGACGACATCGCAATGAACAGTCATAACCATATTTCTGGCTCCTATGCCGATGCCGCGTTACTGGAGCGTCTTGGCTTTTTCGATGGCTTCTTCGATGCCGCCGACCATGTAGAACGCCTGTTCCGGCAGGTGGTCGTATTCGCCGTCGCAAATGCCCTTGAAGCCCTTGATTGTGTCCTTGAGGGAGACGAATTTGCCGGGCGAGCCGGTGAACACTTCGGCCACGTGGAAGGGCTGCGACAGGAAACGCTGGATTTTACGGGCGCGGGAGACGGCCTGCTTGTCTTCCGGCGACAGTTCGTCCATGCCGAGAATGGCGATGATGTCGCGCAGTTCCTTGTAGCGTTGCAGGGTCTGCTGCACGGCGCGGGCGACCTGATAATGCTCCTCGCCGACGATCTGCGGGTCAAGCTGCCGCGAGGTCGAGTCGAGCGGATCGACCGCCGGGTAGATACCGAGGGCGGCGATGTCGCGCGAGAGCACGACGGTCGAGTCAAGGTGCTGGAAGGTGGTGGCGGGCGACGGGTCGGTGAGGTCGTCGGCGGGGACGTACACGGCCTGGATCGAGGTGATCGAGCCGACCTTGGTCGAGGTGATGCGCTCTTGCAGACGGCCCATTTCTTCGGCCAGCGTCGGCTGGTAGCCGACCGCCGAGGGCATCCGGCCCAGCAGCGCCGAGACTTCGGTACCGGCCAGGGTGTAACGGTAGATGTTGTCGATAAAGAGCAGAATGTCGCGGCCATCGTCGCGGAAACGCTCGGCCATGGTCAGGCCGGTCAGCGCCACGCGCAGACGGTTGCCCGGCGGCTCGTTCATCTGGCCGAAGACCATCGCCACCTTGTCGAGCACGTTGGACTCCTTCATTTCGTGATAGAAGTCGTTGCCCTCGCGGGTGCGCTCGCCAACGCCGGCAAAGACGGAAAGACCGGCGTGCTGTTTGGCGATGTTGTTGATCAGTTCCATCATGTTCACGGTCTTGCCGACGCCCGCGCCGCCGAACAGGCCGACCTTGCCGCCCTTGGCGAAGGGGCAGATGAGATCGATCACCTTGATGCCGGTTTCGAGCAGGTCGACGGAGGAGGAAAGCTCCTCGAACTTCGGCGCTTCGGCGTGGATCGGGCGCACTTCGGCGGCGTCGATCGGCCCGGCTTCGTCGATCGGACGGCCAAGCACGTCCATGATGCGGCCCAGCGTGCCGTGACCGACCGGCACCGAAATGGGGGCGCCGGTATTGTTGACTTTCATGCCGCGGCGCAGACCATCGGAAGATCCCATGGCAATGGTGCGGACGATGCCGTCGCCCAACTGCTGCTGCACTTCAAAGGTCAGACCTTCTTCGGCCATGCCGTTGGCTTCGGCAGCGTCGAGCTTGAGGGCGCTGTAGACTTTGGGCATGGCGTCGCGCGGGAAGTGGATGTCGACCACGGCGCCGATACACTGAACGATTGAACCTTGACTCATATTCAAATCCTCAAAATTAAAATTCCTGACGTCACACGGCGGCGGCGCCGCCGACGATTTCCGAGAGTTCCTTGGTAATCGCGGCCTGACGGGTCTTGTTGTAAACCAGCTTGAGTTCGCCGATGACATTCTTGGCGTTGTCGGAGGCCGACTTCATGGCGACCATCCGGGCCGATTGCTCGGACGCCATGTTCTCGGCCACGGCCTGATAGATCAAGGCTTCGACGTAACGCAGCAGCAACTCGTCGATGACGGCCTTGGCGTCGGGTTCGTAGACGTAGTCCCAACTGGCCTCGCGCTTGCCCATGGCCTCGCCCGACAGCGGCAGCAACTGCTCGAACACCGGCTCCTGCTTCATGGTGTTGATGAAACGGGTGTAGCCGATGTAGAGGGCGTCGATTTCGCCGTTCATGTAGGCATCGAGCTGAACCTTGACCGGCCCGATGAGCTTTTCCAGACGCGGCGTATCGCCAAGCGCGGTGGCTTGCGAGACGACCTTGGCCCCGGCGCGCTGCATGAAGCCCAATCCCTTGTTGCCGATGCAGGTGGCCTGGAAGGTCTGGCCCGCTGCCTCAAAACCCTTCATCTTGCCGAGGGCAAGACGCAGGATATTGGAGTTCAGGCCGCCGCACAGGCCCTTGTCGGAAGTCACGATAATCAGGCCGATATTCCTGACTTCGCGATTGACGAGGAAGGGGTGCTTGTACTCGGTCAGGGCGTGCGACAGGTGGGCCGCGACGCGCCGGATCTTTTCGCCGTAGGGACGGGCGGCCCGCATCCGGTCCTGCGCCTTGCGCATTTTGGAGGCGGCCACCATTTCCATGGCCTTGGTGATCTTGCGCGTGTTTTCAACGCTCTTGATCTTGGTGCGAATTTCCTTGCCGCTGGGCATGGCGTTCTCCTAAATCAAGCCCAACTGCTCTTGAATGCGGCAATACCGGCAGCCAGCGCCTTCTCGCTATCGGCGCCGAGGTCGGCGGACGACTCCATGGTGTTCATCAAGTCAGCGCAGTTGGCCTTGAGGTAGCCGATCATGGCTTTTTCGCATTCCAGCGCGCGCTTGACTTCGACATCGTCGAAATAGCCCTTGTCGGCGGCGTACAGCGTGACGGCCATTTCCGAAATGCTCATCGGCGCGTATTGCGGCTGCTTCATCAATTCGGTCACCAGACGGCCACGCTCAAGCTGCTTCCGGGTCGCTTCGTCGAGGTCGGAAGCGAATTGGGCAAAAGCCGCCAGTTCGCGGTACTGGGCAAGGGCCAGACGGACGCCGCCGCCGAGCTTCTTGATGAGCTTGGTCTGGGCCGCGCCGCCAACGCGCGAGACGGAAATACCGGCGTTGATGGCAGGCCGGATACCGGCGTTGAAAAGGTCGGTTTCGAGAAAGATCTGACCGTCGGTAATGGAGATGACGTTGGTCGGCACGAAGGCGGAAACGTCGCCCGCCTGCGTTTCGATCACCGGCAACGCGGTCAGCGAGCCGGTCTTGCCCTTGATTTCGCCATTCGTGAAACGCTCGACCCAAGCCTCGGAGACGCGGGCGGCGCGTTCCAGAAGGCGGGAGTGGAGGTAGAAAACGTCGCCCGGATAGGCTTCGCGGCCCGGCGGACGGCGCAGCAGCAGGGAAACCTGACGGTAGCCCCAGGCCTGTTTAGTCAAGTCGTCATAAATAATCAGGGCATCCTGACCGCGGTCGCGGAAGTATTCGCCCATGGTGCAGCCAGAGTAGGGCGCAATGTACTGCAAGGCGGCGGATTCGGAAGCGGAAGCGGCGACGATGATGGTGTATTCCATGGCCCCGTGTTCTTCGAGCTTCCTCACGACGTTGGCGATGGTCGACGCCTTCTGGCCGACGGCGACATAAACGCAGAAAAGGTCTTTGCCTTTCTGGTTGATGATGGCGTCGACGGCGACGGCGGTCTTGCCGGTCTGACGGTCGCCGATGATGAGTTCGCGCTGGCCGCGGCCAATCGGCACCATCGAGTCGACGCATTTCAGGCCTGTCTGCACCGGCTGCGACACCGATTTACGCCAGATGACGCCGGGCGCGACTTTTTCGATTTTGTCGGAGAGCTTGGCGTTGACCGGGCCTTTGCCGTCGATCGGGCGGCCCAGGGCGTCGACCACGCGGCCAAGGAGTTCAGGGCCGATCGGGACTTCGAGAATACGGCCCGTGGTCTTGACCACGTCGCCTTCGGAGATCTGTTCGTATTCGCCAAGAACCACGACGCCGACAGAATCGCGCTCCAGATTGAGCGCCATGCCGAAGGTGTTGCCGGGGAATTCGAGCATTTCGCCCTGCACGACATCCTGCAAGCCATGCACGCGGCAAATGCCGTCGGTGACGGAGACGACGGTGCCCTGCGTGCGCACTTCCGAGGCGCTTTGCAGGTTCTGGATCTTGCTCTTGATGAGTTCAGAAATTTCGGAAGGATTCAACTGCATGAAATTCTCCTAGTTGTTCAGCGCCACAGCCATCGCGTCGAGCTTGCCGCGCACTGAAGCATCCAGCATCTGATCGCCGACGATCACCTTGATGCCGCCGATCAGTTCGTGATCGACAGCCACTCTCGGTTCGAGCCGGGTCTTGAAGACGGCTTCAAGTTGCGGCACCAGCGCCTTGACCTGTTTGTCGTCAATGGGAAAAGCCGAGACGATTTCCGCCTCTTTGGTGCCTTCCTCGGCCTGCTTGTAGCTTTCGTACAGGTCGGCGATTTCCGGCAGCACGCCCAGACGGCCATTGTCAGACAGCAACTGGATGAAGTTTGTGAGACCGGCATCGACCGCCTTGCCGCAGGCGGCCTTGAAGAAGCCGACCAGTTGCCCGGCATCGACATTGGGGTCGCCGATGGCGGCACGGACTTCGTCGTTGGCGGCGACCTGGCCGAGGGTAGCGACCAGCGCCGACCATTGGCCCAGCTTGCCGCTCTCCTTCGCCACCTGGAACAAGGCTTCGGCGTATGGGCGGGCAATCGTGACGGATTCAGCCATCGCTCAAAGTTCCTGTTTCAGGGCGACCAGCATCTCGCCGTGGGCAGCCGCGTTGATTTCCTTGCGCAGGATCTTCTCGGCGCCGGCCACCGCCAGTTCGGCAACGCGCTCGCGCAGTTGCTGCTTGGCGCGCTCGACCTCCTGGTCGATCTCGGCCTGAGCGCCAGCGATAACCTTGTCGGCCTCGACCTTGGCGCCGCCTTTGGCTTCCTCGACGATCTGCTGCGCGCGTCTTTCGGCCTGGGCAATCAGTTCCGCCGCTTTGACCTTGGCTTCGCGGAGCGCCTCGGCGGAACGCTTGGCGGCAAGCTCCTGCTCGTTTTTGCCGCGCTCAGCCGCCGCCAGACCCTCAGCGATTTGCGCCTGACGATTGGCCATCGCCCGTTGCAGGTACGGCCAGATGAACTTCATCGTCATCCAGATGAAGACCGCAAACCAGATTGCCTGGCCAATCAGTGTAGCGTTGATATTCACGCCAACCTCCTGGTAAAAAGTGGTTCAGGCGCGCAGATCAGTGCGAAACCAGGGCGATGAACGGATTGGCGAAAAGCAGGAACAGGGCGATACCGACGCCGATCATGGTCACGGCGTCAAGCAGGCCGGCGACGATGAACATCTTGACTTGCAGGGTCGGGATCATTTCGGGCTGACGGGCAGCGCCTTCCAGGAAACGACCGCCGAGAATGCCGAAGCCGATGGCCGTTCCCAGAGCGCCGCAGCCGATCAGAATGGCGACGGCGATGGCAGTGTTGGAGAGGACGGTTGCGAGTTCCATGTTTACTCCTGAGTAAGGGTGGTTGGGGGTGTTGCGGGTGACAAGTTGCGAAATCGGATCAATGCGACTCAGCCGCCATCGACATGTACACGATGGTCAGCATCATGAACACGAAGGCTTGCAGCGTAATGATCAGAACGTGAAACAACTCCCAGGGCAGGGCCAGGGGAAGCTGCCAAAGACCGAGCAGGGCGATCAGGATGAACACCATTTCGCCCGCGTACATGTTGCCGAAAAGACGCAGCGCCAGCGAAATCGGCTTGGCGATGTCTTCGACGATGCGGAAGATCAGATTGACCGGCGCCAGCTTCAAGCCGAACGGCGCCGATAAAATTTCATGCAGCCAGCCGCCAAAGCCCTTCACCTTGAGATTCATCCAGATCATGATGAAAAACACCGTGATCGACATGGCGAAAGTCAGATTGGGATCGGTCGTCGGCACGAACTTGAAGGCCAGATGTTCGTTGCCGGTGACTTTCTTGGCGGCTTCGGGGAGGAAATCGACCGGCACCAGGTCCATCGCGTTCATCACGAAGACCCAGACGAAAATGGTAATCGCCAGCGGCGTCACCAGTTCGCTCTTGCCGTGGAAGGTGTCACGAACCTGCTGATCGACCATGCCGACCACCATTTCGACAAAATTCTGGCCGTTGCCGGGAACGCCCGAGGTCGCCCGGCGGGCCATCAAGGCCATGAAGCCGAACACGAGCAGACCGAGAACGCCGGAAACCAGCAAGGTATCCAGATGCAGCGTCCAGAAGCCGGTGCACACCCCATCGACCTTGGCGCTGTCGGCGCAAACCGTGAAGTTGGTCAGATGGTGCTGGATATATGCGGTCGTGCCGCCTTCTGCGCTCATATGTTCTCCATCAGCCGGGCGTCTTTTTCAGCAAGGCCACCCAAAAAATGACAAAAGTCGATGCATAACCCAGAAAGAGCGGCACAACCGCCACTTCCTCATACCTTAAAAACACCAGGGCAAAGCCGCCGAGCGTGAGGACAAACTTCAAGCCCTCACCCGCAAGCTGCGCCCGATAAGCCTTGATCGGATCAGCCCCCGGCGTCAGCCGCATGGCCCGCCAAGCGTAGCCCAAATTGGCAACGATCCCGATCAAGCCGCCGACCAGGGCCGAAACCGCCGCATTGCCATCGGCCATCCCCCACGCCACTGCTGACAGAAGAATCGCCAATGCCGCCTGCCGACTGATGATCCAGCTTACCTGCGAATGCAAGACACGCCCCGGCCAAAAACTTTGCGATTGTAACGAAACCCGACAGGAGCGTCAATTTCTATGGCGCAAATCGCCAGTATCTTTCTATTGCAGGAGCCGCCCCCGGATCGGCGCGATGCCGATGGCGGCTTCAAGACCGGAGCGGAAATCGAGGCTGTCGCTTTCCATGCCGTCGCTGAAGATGATGCCGTTTTCCGGCATCAACGAGCGGATGCGCAGGGATTGACCGGCGGCAACGCGGCCAAACACCAGTTCCGCTTCTGTCGAGCGGCTGGGATAAGGCTCGCGGACGTTGAAGATCAGCGTTTGACTGTCCCATGCCATGCCGTGCTGGCGAATGGCGAGGATTTCCTTGTTGGCGTCCCGACCTGTGATGGCGCGGGCGCCGGTGAGAATGCTGCGCAGCCAGCCGGTCGAACCCAGCCCGGTCGAAACGATGACGCCGCTGGATGACTGCCGCTCCTGCCGGTTGTTGAGGGCAATGTCGTAACGCGCCGAGACGTGGCCGCGCACGCCAATGAAGAAATCGTTGACCGCCAGCAGCGTCTGCCCATCGTTGATCTGGACGCGAGCGATGGTAATTTCCCGCGTCTGGCGGCGCTCCCGGACGACATCGGGCAAGACGCGGGGAAGGTCGGCCACCTGGAACGGCAGGAGGACGCCTTCCCAGCGCGCCGGGTCGGGATTGATGGCGAGAATCGGCTGACCGGCAAGGTATTTGAGCGTATTGGCGACAAGGCCGTCCTGTCCCAGCACGACCACGAGGCAGCCGGGCGGGAACAGGAAGTTGGGTAAAAAGCCGCGTTCCAGATGCTGCACACGGCCAAAGGACTCCAACGCCTGCGCCGTTTGTTTCATGGCCCGCTGGTAAATCCTGTCCTCGTCGAGAAAATCGCCGAAATCCATGCCGAGATGCTCGGCCTGAAAACGGGCCTGTTCAGCCGTATTGTGGCGAGCGATCAATTCCTGGAGCCGCGTGCGCCGCGTCACCAGGATGATCTTCGGATCACTTTTGCGACTCATTCCGCGCCCTCCGCCTCGACAACCGGCGCAGCAGGTCGGGCGAGACGTTGAGTTCGCCGATCTTGGCCGCATTGTCGGCGATGTTCTGGAACCCCAACGCCATCAGCATCTCCGGCGTTACCTGACCAAGCGTCAGGGCTTGCAAGGAACGGGCGTCCAATCCCTTGACGGCATCGACCAGCGCCTGCACGCCGTAGGCGCGGGCGTCGGCTTCCTGCTTCTGGTTCTGGGCCTGCAACTGGACCAGTTTGGCGTTTTCCTGTTCCAGCCGGATTTTACCGACCAGATCCTGCGCCTCTATCTGCTGGCGTTTTTCGCGCAAGACCCGGTCGGATTCGGCCTCTGTCTCGCGCACCTGCCGCTTCTTCTGCTCAATCAGCAGTTCGCTGCGCAGTTCGTTCTCCTTGACCGTGCGCTCCTGCTCGATGGCGGCGTTGCGGCGAGCGTAGGTGGCATCGTCGGCCTGTTTGAGAATCTCCTCGCGCACAGGCGCTTCCAGGGCGCGGGCGGTTTCCGGGTTGGGTTTTACGGCGAGCAGATCCAGCGCCATGATCTCGATGCCGAGATTGGCAAGGCTGGCGGCAGCGGCGACACTCTGATGCGCCGCGACCGACAGCCGCTCGGTTCCTTGTAAAACGTCGCGCAAGTCCAGTTCCTGCAACAGATTGCGAAAAGTCGCCTTGACCGCGTTGAGCACCCGTAGCGGCAGGCGTTCCGGGTCTTCCGCGGCGTATTGGCCGTTGGGCCGCAAGCTGTAGTCGAGTTGCCTGGCCAGACGACCCGGATCGGCAATCCGGTAACTGACCTGGCCCTGCAAGGTGACTTCCTGAAAGTCACGGGTAACGTCTTCAAACATGAAAGGCGTTTCGACCGCCGTGACCGGCACGCCGACCAGCGTCGACCGCGGCGCGAAATACCAGAAAGACAGGCCAACCCCTTCGCGCACGACGCTGCCGTTGCGGTACTGGAACAGATAGCGACCCGGCGCAGGTTTGATGTAGCGAAATCCAAACATGATGACTCTCCTCAAATTGATTGACGGGACGGCTCAGAGACGTTCGCCGTCGGCGCGCTGGCGGATTTGGGCAAAAGTCCAGTCGCGGACGATCTTGCCGTTTTCCCAGACGGTCGCCAAAGCGTCTTCATAGTCTGGCGGCGGCGCGCTGCCGTCGGGCAACAGCGGCCCGGTGCGATAGCTGCCGTTTTCGCGGTGCCGGTACAGCGTCATCCGCCCGCGTTTACTCTGCTTGCCCTTGTCGGTCGCCGGATCTTTGTATACGTCGACCCAGCGGCCATCGACGCGCGCCGCCGAGCACTTCAAGGCGAATTTCTGCGTATCGCGGTTGAGTTGCTGCAACAGCGCCCCGCCCATGCCGAAAGCAATGTTGTCGGTAGCGTATCCGGCGCTGGTGACACGTTCGAGAATGGCGCGCAGGCTGGCCGGGTTGATGCCGTCGCCCTGAATCACGCGGACGTGGTTGAGCACCTTGTAACCCTTGGTATTGACCGTGTGGCCGAAGGCTTCGTCAAGCAGTTCGAGGCATTGATGAACCACGGCCACCGGGTCGCCGGAATCCGGGCGAATGACGATGGTGGCGCCGGAATCAATGACTTCCTGCTTCAGCGTCTTGCCCCAGTGCTGGCGGATGGCCTGAAAAATGTCATAACTATCCGAAACCACGGCGACGATGGCGCCGGGTTTGGCAAACTGCCGAAGCATGTTGCGATAGGCCTCTGCCTCGTTATCGCGGCCCCAACTGGTGATCGTGCTGTGTTCCGCCGCCGGAATCGAGAATCCGGCCATCGGCTCGTGGTAGTGCGCCTTGATGAGTTGCAGAGCGGAAACCGTATCCGTGCCCATGAAATTGACCAGGTGCGCCGCGCCGCCAATAGCCGCCGATTCGACGCTGGAAACACCGCGGGCGCCAAAGTCGTGCAGCTTGAACGGCAACTGCCCCGATGGGTCGTCGCTGGTGCGCTCAAGAAACTGGCGGATGGTCTGTTTGGCGTGCCAACTGATGGTAGCGACCGTTACCGGATACCAGATGCGCAACAGCATCGTTTCCAGATAGGACGGCAACCAGAAGGCATCCGGGTCGGTCGATTCGATGGTCATCAGGGCCTGATGCGTCGGTACCACCGCGCCTTCCGGCACGGCGCGGATGCGCAAGGGCAAGCGACCGCCATGACGGTCGACGAGGCGCCGCCAGCCCGCTTCGTTGAACGGTTCGCCGTGAGCGGCGAAGACCTCGCGCGCTTCAATGATGTCGGCCTTGGTGACCGGTTTGCCGAGATATTCCTTGAGAATGGCCTGAAGCCCGAAGAACACGGTACGGTCATGGATACCGCCGCGCGATTCGACATAGAAAAAGGTGGCGTCGGTGCCGGGCGGATATTGCAGCCAGTGGCTGGCCTTGTAGCTGTCGGTATTGAGCAGCAGATTGTCGAGAATTTTCATAACGGAAGCTCCTTCGCGTCAAGTTGAACCGGCGGTCTATCCACCGGCGGGAAAAGGCCGGAATCACCCCCGGCCCAGGAAAAACTCAAGAATATGCAAATGATCCTCAAACAGTTTCACCCCCATTTCCAGCGCCTCACTGACCGGAATCCAACGCGCCTTGTCGGCATCGTCGCCACCCCGCACGGCTGGCAATTCGCCTGCCGGAAAATCGAAGTGGAAGGCATGGGTAATCGTGCGACCGCGCAGGCTGCGTTCCGGGTGGTCGAACACCTGCCGACCTTTCAACGAGCCTTTGAGCACCGGCGCCGGAATTTTCAACCGGGTTTCCTCGCGCAACTCGCGCAGACAGGATTCGAGCAAACCTTCATCCTGACCGACAAAACCGCCCGGCAGCGCCCATAGCCCCTTGCCTGGCTCGGCGCGGCGGCGCACCAACAGCACATGGCCGGAATGCACGACCACGGCATCGGTAGTCACGAAGGTCGGCGGATAAGGCGCATTTTTCCAACCCGCCTTGTATTCCTCGACAAAACGGTATTCCGCCGCCAACTGCCCATAAGCCGGCGAGTTTTTGCGAAACGCCTCCAGCATCTCGAACACCGGCTCCGGCACATTGCCGCGCAGCATCAACAAGCCGCCCTGGAAATCGGCGCCGTCCGCCGCCAGCAGATAAGCCCGCAACTCGGTCGCCGAGAGCGATTCGGTATGTTGCACATCAACCAGCAGCCACTGCGGAAACTCACGCAAATAGTAGCTGGAGGCATCCTTGCTCATGCCAATCAAGCCGATTTTTGCCCCGCTGTCGCCGCCATCGGCCTGAATCGCCTCGGCCACCGTGCGCTGGACATTGGCCACCCACAGATTTTCGTTATAGAGATGATCGCGCAGGGGACGGACGATCAAACGCCCAGCGACATCCGCCAGCGCCGATTGAATCATCACGGCGCGTTCAGCAACCGTCCACGGATTACGCACGGTACGGGGCGTATTGGCGGAACCAACCAGAAAAATGAGCTTTTTGGCCCGCACCAGCGCATGGCGGGCAACAGCGGCGTGACCGTTGTGAAAAGGCTCGAAACGCCCGATGAAGACGAGATAATCAAGATCCATGAGGCTCCCTCATGCGATGGTGAATGCCGAAGGTCTGTCCTTCAGCGATGGTGTAATGCTACGCCGCTTTTTCTGTCCGTCAAATACTTTTTACCGCGCGGCGCTCAAACCACCGTCACCACCCCGCGCGCGCCGTCGATGCGGACGCGCGCGCCGTTGCTGAGGCGGGTGATCGCGTCGCGCACGCTCATCACGGCGGGCAGGCCGAGTTCGCGGGCGGTGACGGCGCCGTGCGAGAGGGGGCCGCCGCTTTCGGTGATGACGCCGATGGCCTGGTAGAACAGGGGCGTCCAGGCGGGATTGGTGGTGCGGGCGACGAGAATCGCGTTTTGTGGAAAGGCGGCGAAATCTTCCGGGCCGCGGACGATGAAGACTTCACCTTCGACCACGCCGGGGCTGCCGCCGAGTCCTTGCAGGGTGTCGGCGTTGAGGTCTACGTCATGGCTTTCGCCGTAGCGCCAGGCGGGCGTGTTTTTACGCGCTTCTTCGTAACCGGCTTTGTGTTGCGCGACGGCGGCGCGTACCGGAGCGTAGTCGCCGTCACGCACGGCGGCGTCGAATACGGCAAAGGGGCAGAAATAGATGTCGTCGCGCGCTTCCAGTATGAATTGCCCGACCAGTTGCTCACCGATGGCGCGCAGACCGCGGCGGAAGGGGAGCGTCAGGCGCGTGGTCTGGTAGTGTTCCAGATCGTCGAGCGCGGTGTAGGCGCGGGCGAGGCGAATGATTTCCTGCACCAGATAGCGCAGCGCCTCTGGCGTTTTCGCCAGCAGCGCGTGTTCGGTTTCGGCCATGCCGATGCGGGCGTCGAGTTCGCGCGCGCGGCGGTCTTCGTCGGGGCGCGTGGCGAGCGCCTTGAGCTGGTCGAGCACGGTTTGCGGCGTTTCGATCCAGGTCGGCTGATAGGCGTCGAAGTCGAATTCGCGGTGGCCGTGGCGTTGCAAGAGTTGCTGGAAGGCTTTGGCAAAGGCCGGGTAATCGTGCAAATGGCTCAGGAATTGGCGGCTGTTCATCGCATTCAAGGTCGCGCTCAACGGGGGATCGTGGTGGATCAGCCTTGAGAGCGCCCACAATTCGCTGTTGACCTGGGTGGTCTTGGTGTCGGTGCTGGCAAGCAGCCGGTCGAACAGCGTTTGCGCCTGCTGCGCGTCGCCGGTAAAGAGTTTCAGCAGGTGTTGCAGCAGCGCGTACAACATGCGCTGGGTCAGCGAAATGGCGATATTGGGCAAAAAATATTCGCGCCCCAGATCGCGCACGCGCAAGACGTAGGCCCATTGCTCGGCGAGCGTTTTGGTGTCGAGCGGCTCGCGCATCAAAGCGCCGATGCCGAGCAGATAGGTATCGAGATCGCGCATCCAGCGCATCGGCAATTCCTGCACCCAGGCGTATTGACTGGCGATTTGCGGCAGGGCCGCTTGCAGGCTGTCGAGGTCTTTCAACACGGCGATGGGCAGGCGACCGCCGTAAAGCTCGACCGCGTTCTGGTTGCCGTAGATGTAATAGTCGCGCATGGCGAACCATTTGTCGCCGAAATGCGGCAGGCCCATGAGCGCGAAGGAATAATTGAGCGAGGTGTGAAAACCCTCCTCGACCAGATCCCAGGTCATCGGCGTGACGGCGTTGGGGAAACGCTCCGCCGATTCGTCGCGCGTCCAGCACGCCGGAATGCGCGTAACGGCGCGGGATTGCAGCAGATACAAACGCCCGGCGCTGTAGCCCCATTCGATGTCCTGGGGAAAGCCGAAGTGCTGCTCGGCGGCGAGCGCCAGTTGCGCGACTTCGACGCACTGCGCGTCGGCAAGCGCGCTTTGCGCCCGCTGCGCGGCAGGCAGCGCCACGCCGCGCGTGCCGCCAGCGCCGTCGCCGACCAACGCCTCCGGCTTGTCGGCGATATGGCGCGTGAGCACAGCGCCCGCCACGCCCTCCTTGCCGCGCGCGACGCGATATTCATCCACCGGCGCTTCGCCCGCGACCACGGTTTCGCCCAGACCGAAAGCGGCGTTGATGAGCACCTGATCGAGCCTGCCCTGCACCGGGTCGATGCTGAAGGCGACGCCCGCCGCTTCCTCAGCGCCGACCTCGGCCATGCGCTGAATCACCACCGCCATCGCCGCATCGAGATGATCGACGCCCAGCCGCTCGCGGTAGGGCAGCACGCGCTCGTTCCACAATGAGGCGTAGCAGGCGCGCACCGCCTCGATCACGGCGGACGCGCCGCGCAGGTTGAGAAAGGTATCGTGCTGACCGGCGAAAGCCGCGCCGGGCAAGTCTTCCAAGGTGCCGGAGGAGCGCACGGCGAGCGGCGCGTCTTCCAGCCCGCGCTCGCGCAGGGCTGCGGTCAATTCGGCGATGAGCGCATGAGGCAAGGGCTGCGCGAGGATCACGGCGCGTATCGCCGCGCTGCACGCCGCATGATCCGCGCCATGTCGACGCAGCAGACCAGACACCTCCGCCGCCAGCGGCGCAATGAACGCGCGGTAAGCGGCGCTGGTGACGATCACCCCCGGCGGCACCGGCAACTGCTGCGCGGCGCGAGCAAGATTCGCGCCCTTGCCGCCGCTGATGGCGAGATCAGCGGCTTGCGGGGCGGTGAAAGGCAGGATCAGGGACATCAACAAACTCCTTCACGTTTACGACATGATTGGACGACCCACAGCACGCCCAGCGCCAGCGCGATGCCGGCGAGCAGGTCGATGCCGTAGTGGTAGCGCAGATACACCGTCGCCGTCACGATGCTGAGCATCACTGGCGTCAGCGCGATGGTCGCGGCGCGGTAGCGCCGTCCGCCGAGGAGGAAAAAACCCCACACATACACGGTGACGCCGCTGTGCAGGCTGGGAAAAACGTCCATGCCGGTGATGCCCTGCGCCACCAGTCCGGTCAGAAAATGCGTCATCGCGCCGCCTTCTGCCGGGTAGGGAAATATCTCAGGGAAGGCCATGTACGGCCCGCCCGCCGGTACCAGCACATAGCCCACGAAGCCGATCAGATAGATGAGGTGCAGGCCGAGAAAAAACGCCAGCGCCTCCCGCTGTTGGCGCTTGATGGCAAACCAGATGACCGGAACCAGGACGACGAAGAAAAAGGCGAAATAACCGGCACTCAAGACTTCCGACAGCCAGAGCCGCTCCAGCGCGAAGGCGTGTTCGGGCAGGCTCAAGCCGCCCCAAAGGGCGCGGTCGAGCGCCAGCAGCGGCGCATCCGCCGGGTGCGCGATCCAGCCCGCGCGGATGGCTTTGAACAGCGGAAAGATCAGCCAGCTTGCGGCAAATAGCAGCACGCCGCGCCACGCCGCCCATCTGCTGCCCGGCGGCGCGCGCAAGCAGAGCAGCGCCGCGCACCATGCCAGCAAGCCGATGACGGAACAGGCTTGCAGCATCGCGTCATCACCCTGCCAGGCGGTGATCGAGCCGAATAACCAGATCAACGCCAGTTCTGCCGCGAACAACCCGGCGACGACGGCGGCCCAGCGCGTCAAACGGTCGGGGGGAGCGGCCAGCGCGTTTTCCGTGCGCGTCATCGTTGGAACGCGGGCCACCCCGCCGCCGCCAGCACGCCCCAGCAGGCTATTGGCAGGGGGCAGAAGCAAAACAGCGCAATCAGCACCGGCAGCCACAGCAGCGCCATCGCAAAGCCGCCCGCCATGCGGAAGAAGGTGACGGTGTTGCGCGCGTCGGCTTGGCGTCCGGCGAGGAATCCGGCCAGCAGTACGGGGGCCAGCAGGGTCATGCCGGGCAGGCCGCATAGCCAGCGCCAGAGGGGCGTTTTGTCCGGCGCGGGAATAGCCTCCGGCAAGCCTTCTGCCGCCTGTCGCTGCCAATGTTTGAAGGCCAGGGCATAGGATTGGCCGTTATCGGCGTCGGCCCCGGCCAGGCGTTCGACCCGCTCGAAGGTCGCCACGTCCGGGCAGTTGACCGATACCGCGTCGAGCGCCTCGGCCAAGGCGGTGTTGATGCGCTGTTCCCATTGGCGTTTGTCTTCTTCTTGCCGGGCGGGCAGGGCTATCGGCTCGCCGAGCAGCATGTCGACGCTGGAGCGGAAACGGTCGGGGGCGCGGTAGAACAGGCCGAGCGGCACGACTTCCAGCGGCGCGCCTTCTTCCAGCAAGATACGCACGATACGCGCCGTGCCGGGCTGGTAGGGCAGGGGATGCGGCCCCCATTCGCTGCTGCCTTCGGGGAACATCGCCAGCACGCCGCCGGCGCGCAGGTGAGCGCAGCTTGCCTGAATCACGCTGCCGCCCGCCGAGGCCGGGATGCCGTAACGTTCACGATCTTTCTGGCGGACCACCGGAATGCCGGTGAACATCAGGCGTAGCAAGGGATTCCTCAGCAACTGTACGGACAGCGGGAACAGCGCCCTGGTGAATAGCGATTTGACGCCATAGCCATCAATCGCCCCGTTGCGGTGGCTGCATACGATCAACTGACAGGGCCGCTGGCGCGGCGGTGCGCCGACGATGCGCCGCCGCGAAAAATAAATCGAGAACGCCAGCCGCGACAGCAGGACGAACCACCAGAAACGGGGATCGAAGCGGCAACGCGAGGGAGAGGCAGGCATGGCGCGGTGAACGGCCCTTGGGCTGGCAGCGGCAAAGGTTTGAAAATACCGGGAATGCGGCGATAAGTACATGCCGCGCCGGGCTGCCCGCCCGGCCATTTCACACTGGCTTCACATGCGGCGCGGTGACTTCAAACTGGTTTCATACGGCCTTCACGGCGATGCCTGACAGTCGGTGTCGTGCGCTGTTGCACGACACCGACAGGAACTCATCATGGCAAGCACATTTCCCCGTTTTGGCCGCTGGCTGGGCGCCTTGAGCCTCGCCGCGGCCTGTTGCGCCCTGCTGGCGGCGCGGCCCGCGCAGGCAGAGGATGCTTCCGGCCCGCGCCTGCAGACCGAAAGCCCGTATTTCTTCGTCAAGAGTGACGACCCGGCAGTCGACCGCCTGCCGCTCAAAGGTACCGCGGTTGAGGTCAGGATTTCCGGCGTCATCGCCGACGTGACCGTCACGCAGACTTATCGTAACGAAGGCCAGCGCGCGATCGAGGCGCGCTACGTCTTCCCCGGTTCGACCAGAGCGGCGGTCAGCGGCCTCAACGTGCGGCTGGCCGACCGCCTGATCACGGCGCAGATCCGCGAGAAGAAGCAGGCGCAGATCGAGTACAACACGGCGAAGAAAGAAGGCAAGACCGCCGCTCTGCTCGAACAGCATCTGCCCAATGTGTTCCAGATGAATGTCGCCAACATCCTGCCGGGCGACGAGGTCAAGGTCGAACTGCGCTACACCGAGTTGCTGGTGCCGCAACGCGGCAATTACCAGTTCGTCTTTCCGACCGTGGTCGGGCCGCGTTACAACAGTCCGCAATCGGCAAACGCGCAGGCCAAATGGGTGGCGCAGCCGGTATTGCGGGCGGCGGTCGAACCCGACGCCGCGTTCTCGCTCAAGGTGGCGCTCGATACGCCGCTCGGCATCAAGGAAGCGCGCTCGCTGACGCACGACATCAAGGTCGACCGGCGCGACGGCGGCCAACATGCCGACATCGCCCTGGCCGCAGGTCAGGGCTTTGCCGGTAACCGCGATTTCGTGCTCGATTACCGTCTGGCCGGGGAACGCATCGAATCGGGCCTGATGCTCTACGAAGGTCAAGGCGATGATGCCGAAAATTTCTTCCTGGCCATGATCGAGCCGCCGAAAGCGACCCCGGCAGAGGTCATCACGCCGCGCGACTATATCTTCGTCGTCGACATCTCCGGCTCCATGCACGGCTTTCCGCTCGATACGGCAAAAGCCACGCTGGAGCGTCTGATCGGCGGACTGCGGCGAAGCGACAGCTTCAATGTGCTGCTGTTTTCCGGCAGCAGCCAGATGCTCGCCCCGCATTCAGTGCCCGCCACGCGCGCCAATATCGACAAGGCGCTGGCGACCATCGGCAACTATCAGGGCGGCGGCAGCACGGAACTGATCCCGGCCCTGAAACGCGCCTACGCCGAACCGAAGGCCGAGAACCTGTCGCGCAGCATCGTCGTCATCACCGACGGCTACGTCACGGTTGAGCGCGAAGCCTTCGAACTGGTGCGCAACAATCTGTCAAAAGCCAATCTCTTTGCCTTTGGCATCGGTTCGTCGGTCAACCGGCATTTGATCGAAGGTCTGGCCCGCGCTGGCATGGGTGAGCCTTTCGTCATCACCGATCCGATACAAGCGCCAGAGCAGGCGGCGCGTTTTCGCCAGATGGTCGAATCGCCGGTGCTGACCAACGTGCGGGCGCGCTTCGAGGAACTCGACGCCTATGCCATCGAACCCGCCGCCCTGCCCGACGTGCTCGGCGAGCGCCCGGTGATCGTCTTCGGCAAATGGCGCGGCCCGGCCAAAGGCCGCCTGATCGTCGAAGGGCAGAGCGCCAGCGGGCCGTACCGGCAGGTCATCGAAGTCGACCCGAACGCCCGCCGCGACGCCGCCGCCTTGCAGAGCCTGTGGGCGCGGCACCGCATCGCCAGCCTCAGCGACCAGGAGGCGCTGGAAGGCAGCGACGCTTACCGCCAGCGGATTACCGACCTCGGCCTCCATTACAGCCTGCTGACGCAGTACACCAGTTTCATCGCGGTCGATCAGGTGGTGCGCAACATCGCGCCAGAAGACGGCGTCAGCGTCGATCAGCCGGTTCCACTGCCGCAGGGCGTCAGCGAACTGGCGGTCGGTCAGACCTTCGGCGCAGAAATTGCCAGCACGCCGGAACCGGAAACCCTGACCGCGATGGCGGTGGCACTGACGGTGCTGGCCATGCTGCGCCGCCGCGCCCGCCGTCACCAGACGCGCCCTCTGACGGCCTGAGGAGCGCATGATGTCGCTGGTCCTGTTCGCCCACAATCACCCGCGTCTGGTCGACTGGGGCATCCGCCTCGACCGCGCCCCCGCCGCTGTCTGGCTGGCCTTGCAGGCGGCGGCGCTGACGCCGCACTGGCACTGGATGGCGCGGCGCATGACGGATGGCTCGGACGATCCGCTCGGCCTCTTGGCGCTGGCGGCGCTGGCGGCGCTGATGTGGACGCTGCGCCATGAACTGCGGCCCGCGCCGCGCCTCGGCTGGCTGGCGCTGGCCGGGGCGGGCACGCTGCTGGCCGCCGTGCTGCGCACCGGCCTCGGCCCGCTGCCCGCCCTGCCGCCGCTGGCGGCGGCGCTGGTCGCCGTATTGGCGCTGGCCGCTGGCCTGCTCGCCTTTCTGCCGCAGCGCGTCGCCGGGCCGCCGGTCGTGCTACTGGCCGTGCTGGCCCTGCCGCTGCTCTCGTCATTGCAGTTCTACGCCGGTTATCCGCTGCGCCTCGTCACCGCTGAAGTCAGCCGCTGGCTGCTGCTGACGGGCTTCGACGCAGCGCGTGAAGGCAGCAGTCTCATCATCGACGGGCGGCTCGTCATCGTTGATGCGCCCTGTTCCGGCGTGCAGATGGCCTGGTTCGGCTACTTCACGGCAAGCCTCGCCGCGCTGTGGGCGGGCCGCGCCGGACAGAGCTTCGTCGCCCGGCTGCCCGCCGTCAGCCTGCTGGTGCTCGCTGGCAACATCACCCGCAACGCCGTGCTGGTAGCGCTCGAAGCCGTCGGCGGCGCGCCCGGCTGGGCGCATCAAGGCATCGGCCTGACCGCGCTGGCGCTGGTTTGCGGCGGCGTGGCGTGGGTGATGGGTGTCGGCGCCATGAAAAACAATCGGACTTCTGTATGAGGCTCATGCCCATCAGCCGCCCGATACTCGACGCCGCACAAGGAACTTGAAATGAAACACTGGCTTGAAAACCGCTTCATCAACCGCGTCGCGCACAAAATGGTTTTTGCCGCGATCATGCTGTTCTGCCTGATCTGGTCGGCGGCTGCGGCCTGGCAGCGCGACGGGCAACCGTTGTCAGTAAGCGCCCGCTTTCAGGAATGGCCCAGCGAATGGGAGGGCGCGCCGCTGCGTCCGCTGGCGCAGGACGAAGTCGAGCGCCGCTTTGCCGAGCGTTTTCCCGGCGTCATGGCCCGCCTCACCGATGGCCGCCGGATATTCGTCATGCGCCGCGTCGATACGCCGACGCGCCTGTTGCATCCGGCCACCGACTGTTACCGGGCGCTTGGCTACCGCATCCATGAGGAGCGGCTGGAACAGGACGCGGCGACCCGGCGCTGGCGCTGCTTCACCGCCGAAGGCCGCGACGGACGGCAGTTGCGCGTTTGCGAGCGTATCGTCGACGCCACCGGCGCGGCCTTTACCGACGCCTCGGATTGGTACTGGGCGGCGGTCAGTGGGCGCTCACACGGCCCCTGGCAGGCCGTCACGCTGGCGCAGCCGCTGGAATGAGATGACCTTGCGCCGCCTGTCCCTGGCCCTCCTCGCGCTGGCGCTGACGGCGGTCATTGCCGCCCTTCTGATCGCGCGGCTGCTGTTCGCCCCCGGCCCCGACGCCTGGTCGGCGCGTCTCGAACTCGGCCCCATCGGCCTCGATGTCGATGTCCCCGCTGCGCTACGGCTCATCACCTCGCCCCGCTTCGCGCCGTGGCTGGCGGGCCGCAAAATCACCAGCCGTTTCGGCAAAATCCGCCTCGACTGGGACGAAAACGCCGGTCTGCTGACGCTGCAATGCGCCCCGTGCAGCCTGAGTCTACCGGCGCTCGGCAAGATGCCGATCCGCGTTGATCGACTCCAGGCCACCGTGCGGCGCGAGGTCGACGCCCTCAGCGGCAGCTTTGCCATCGCCGCGCCGGGCGGGGACGGAGAGGGCGCTCCCATCGTCCTTACCGGCCAGTGGGCCGGACGGCTGACGGCGCAAGACCTGCGCCTCGACATCCGTGCCGACACCGCGCCGATCACCCACTGGTACGCGGCGCTCGCGCCCGATCTGCCGGAACTTCGACAGGCGCGGATCGGCGGCACGCTCGGCCTGAGCGCCGAGGTCACACTGCCCGGCGGCGACTATGCGCTCACCCCGCAGATCACGGCTTTCACCGTTGTCGGTCTGGGCGTCGAGGCGCTCGCCAACACGCGCAGCCGTTGCGGCCCGGCCAGCGGCTTGAGCAAGAACAGTTGGCTCGCGCGCGCCGTCATCGCCGCCGAGGATCAGCGTTTTTTCGACCACCCCGGCTACGATCTCGATGAACTCGCCGCCGCGCTCCAGACCAACCACAAAGCCGCCCGCATCGCGCGCGGCGGCAGCACCATCACGCAACAACTGGCCAAGCTCCTCGTCACCGGCGGCGAACGGAACAGCCAACGCAAACTGCGCGAACTGCTCTATGCGGTCGAGATGGAACAGACCTTGGGCAAGGCCCGCATCCTCACCCTCTACCTCGACAACGCCCCCTGGGGCGAGCGCCTCTGCGGCGCCGAAATGGCGGCCCGCGTCTATTTCAAGCGCCCGGCGCGTCAGCTTACCCCGACACAAGCCGTCTGGCTCGCCGCCATGCTGACCAATCCAGCGGTAGCGGCCCGTCAGTGGCAAGCCGACGGCCATATCGACATCGCCCGCGCCACCCGCGTCGCCAAAGGCGTCCGCGGCATCAACCGGAAACAGCGCACCGCCTTGGTGCGCCGGGTTACGGCGACGAAGTTCAGTCCGCAGGGGCTGGTTGCTGGCAGCCGGTAACCTTATTGGCGGCCATTGGCTGTTGGAAAACCGCTGTCAAACAGGGCAAACGGGGGATGTTTAGATCATGCCGAAACGGTGACAGAGTGTCGTATCAGCAGTGTTTTGCAGAGAGAACGACGAGAGGAAAAAATCAAGGTTGCCGACGACCTCTTTTAGCACGCTCGCGCCAAAAGTCATTTTCCCGATTGTTTTATATTTGCTGCTTTTTCTATCGCCTTGGATAAATCAGGAAAATCGAAGGCCATAAAATTTTTCACCAATTCCTGATTCTGTTTTTTGTGGCAATACGTCATAGCATCCGAAAGAGGCATATTTTTATCCAGCAATCGAGACGGTTGAACAGCGGCTAAAAATCGGGCAATGAGCGTTGCCGATGGCTTGAGGTTTTTGATGGTTTCCGCTCCTGATTTGACTTGGCGAGACCAAGTCTCCTTCGCAACCTCGTAACCGAATGGTTCAAGTGATTGGCATGTTACTAACACCTTGTAGTCGGAGACAACATTTTCGACGGCTTGAAAAATAGCCGACTCGTCCAGCTCAGCGGCATGCGCCTCATTGAGGCAAGTGCCGAGGAAAACACTGATGGCGATCAAAGTTGATGGAGCTATTTTATGGATCATGGAGAAGTCGCTCATAAACAAAAGGCCCGTAGGCTGGGATGGAATGAAATGGAATCCCAGCAGAATTTACCGCCCCAAGCTGGGATTCCGCTACGCTTCTTCCCAGCCTACCAAGCCCATCATGCCTCCTATGCTGGTCACTCTATCTTATTGAAAAGCTAGTCATTCAGGTTTGACCAATGCGGTCGTAGTAACGCACCCGGTAGATGACCCGCTTTTGTTCGGGTGCGTCGGTAAAGCCGGTTCGATCATGCAGCACATTGTTGCACAGCAGTCCCATCCCGGCTTCCAGTCGGTGTTGAAACTTCCAGGGCAGATCCTGCGCCAGCAGTCTTTCGATGGCGGCGACGGCATTTTGTGTGGCGCTATCCTGCTGCCATGAAATAGAGCGGGTGCGGGCGGTATAGCGCATGTGCAACTGACCGCCGGGCAGGGTGGAGAATACCGGGCCGGTTTCTTCGGGG
The DNA here is from genome assembly GCA_031277255.1 of Azonexus sp. Lineage (GTDB taxonomy): Bacteria > Pseudomonadota > Gammaproteobacteria > Burkholderiales > Rhodocyclaceae > Azonexus. Next base: position 11,686 of record JAITMS010000137.1, on the reverse strand, counting down.
CGGGCGACATTATCGCCGTCCATGCGCGGCGGAATGGACATGGCGTTTTCCTGCATCAAGGCGCGGATGTGCGCCGGGTTTTCGTCGCGCAGCAACAGGTAAAGGATTTCGTGGTCGAGCAGCGCATTGACGCCGCCTGCGGCAGCGGGCGTGGCGCAGTGCAATATCATGCCCAGGATCTGCTGCCCGGCGGGATTGTAGTAACCATCGGTGTGCCAGCGGATAGGGCGGTTGGTGTAGGGGATGAACTCGCCTTTCGTCGCGCTGCTTTCGGCTACGGTCAGGGTGCTGATGTCGTCCTCGTCTGACAGCAGATGGGCATCGAGGCGATTGAGTCCGAATTGCCGACCCATGAGGCGAGGAATAGCCTTGTCTTCGCCGAGGTTCGGGCCGACGTATATGGCCATGTTGGTTTTGCGGCAGCGTTCCAGCAGAGCGGCGCGTTCTGCCGTAGTCAGCGCCTTGGGGTTGGCGACGCTGACCACCAGGTCTTCCAGACGCTGCGGATAGCCGTCCAGTTTGGCCTCGCGCCAGGCTTGATAAGGGTTGTCGTTATCCGGGTGGAACGGGCTGCTGGCGGGGATCATTTATGCCTCTGGTTGATAAGGGCTTGGCGGCAACTTTGATCGCTCAGGCTCAGAGCAACGCAAACCGCTCGCGCCGAAGTTCAGCGCAAGCGACCCAATATCCCTTCAAGCTGATCGAGATCGCCGAATTCGATGGTGATTTTGCCGGCGCCTTTTTTGTTGCTGTGGATGGCGACATTGGCGCCGATGGCGTCCGAGAGTTCTTCCTGCAAGCGCAGCAAATCGCGGCTGATGGGCGGGCGGGCGGGGGTTTTGGGCGGGTTGAGGATGTTGTGCACCAGCCGTTCGGTTTCGCGCACCGAGAGGCCCTTGTGCACGACGCGCTGGGCGACGGCGGCCTGTTGCGCGGCGGGCAGGGGCAGCAGGGCGCGAGCGTGGCCCATGTCGAGTTTGCTGGCGAGCAGCATGTCCTGCACCGGCGCGCCGAGTTGCAGGAGGCGCAAGAGATTGCTGGCGGCGGGGCGCGAGCGGCCAACGGCGTCGGCGGCTTGTTGATGGGTGAGGCCGAATTCGTCGACCAGCCGTTGCAGCCCTTGCGCTTCTTCGAGCGGATTCAGGTTTTCGCGCTGGATGTTTTCGATGAGCGCCATCGCCAGCGCCTGTTCGTCGGGGATGCGCCGCACCAGCACCGGCACGTCGGTCAGACCGGCGAGCCGCGCGGCGCGCCAGCGGCGTTCGCCAGCGACGATTTCGTAGCGTTCGTCGCCCGGCGTGTTGTCGATGGGGCGCACGAGAATGGGCTGCATGATCCCCTGCGCCTTGATCGAGGCGGCCAGTTCCTGCAAGGCAGCTTCGTCCATGCGCGTGCGCGGCTGGTATTTGCCGGGGGCGAGGCGTTCAATCGGCAGCGCCCGCTGCTCGTCGCCTTGCGGCTTGTCGCTGCCCATCAGGAGCGCGTCGAGGCCGCGGCCCAGTCCTTTCATCTTGATCATGGGGCGACTCCTCTCTCAATCATTTCTCTGGCGAGCGCGGTGTAGGCTTGCGCCCCTTTCGAGTTTTTGTCAAAGGCGATGACCGGCTTGCCGTAGGAGGGCGCTTCGGCCAGCCGGACATTGCGCGGCACGATGGTTTTGTAAACCTTGCTGCCGAAATGGCTTTCCAGTTCGCTGGAAACCTGTTGCGTCAGCGTGCTTTGGGTGTTGTACATGGTGCGCAGCAGCCCTTCGATTTCGAGCCGGGGGTTGAGGTGAGCGCGCACTTTCCGCAGCGTTTCGACCAGATCGGACAAGCCTTCGAGGGCGTAATACTCGCACTGCATCGGAATCAGCACCGAATCGGCGGCGACCAGGGCATTGACGGTGAGCATGTTGAGGGCGGGCGGGCAGTCGATGAGGACGAAATCATACTCGCCGCGATTGGCGCGGAGCGCGTTGCGCAGGCGGTATTCGCGCTCATCAAGCTCGATCAGTTCGACTTCGGCCCCGGCCAGCTCGCGGTTGGCGGGCAGGATGTCGAAGGCGAAGCCGGTATGGAGGCAGACTTCGGCCAGCGAGGCGGCGCCGATCAGCAATTGATAGACGGTCGGCAAGGCTTCTTTTTTGGTGATGCCGGAGCCAGTGGTGGCGTTGCCCTGCGGGTCCATGTCGATGAGGAGCACGCGCTGGCCTTCGGCGGCCAGCGTGGCGGCCAGATTGACGGCGGTGGTCGTTTTGCCGACGCCGCCTTTCTGGTTGGTGATGGCAAGGATTTTCATGGGCTTGTTTTGTGGCTCAGGATAATCAAATGGCGTTCGGCGTCCAGCCCCGGAACAGCGAGCGGCAGCACGGATTCAACGGCGATGTCGGCAGGCAGCGCGGCCATTTCATCCGCCGGGCGAAGGCCCTTCATCGCCAGCCAGCGGCCGCCCGGCGCGAGCAGATGACGGGTGAGTTCAACGAACCGGCCCAGGTCGGCAAAGGCGCGGCTGACGATCTGCGCGAACTGGCCGCGCAGGTCCTCGACGCGGGCGTGTGTGACGGTGACATTGTTCAGCCCCAATTCAATCGCCGCCTGTTGCAGAAAGCCAGTTTTTTTCTGGACGCTGTCGACCAGCGTGACCGGCAAGGCTGGCCGGGCGATCGCCAGCGGCAGGCCGGGCAGGCCGCCGCCGCTGCCGACATCGAGCAGCGGGCCGGAAGCGACCTGCGGCAGAATCGCCAGCGCGTCGAGCAGATGGTAAGCGATGGCCTGATCGGGGTCGCGCACGGCGGTCAGGTTGTAGGTCTGGTTCCATTTGAGCAGCAGGTCGCGGAAGGCGAGCAGCTTCTCTGCCGCCGCTTCCGGCAGATCGAGACCGAGGGCGGCAAGGCCGCTGGCAAGACGGTCGCTCATGCCGCTTGCGGCAAAGACGGGCCGGGGCGCGGCGGCGTCTCGATGCGCTTCAGATGAACCAGCAGGAGCGCAATGGCGGCGGGCGTCACGCCCTGAATGCGCGAGGCCTGGCCGATGGTCTGGGGCCGCTGCTGCCCCAGTTTCTGCCTGACCTCGTTGGACAGCCCGGCAACGCTGCCGTAATCGAGATCGTCCGGCAAGACCGTCGTCTCGTAATGGGCGGAACGGGCCACTTCCTCGCTCTGGCGGTCGATATAGCCCTGATACCTGGCGGCGATTTCCAGTTGCTCGACGACCAGCGGGTCGCTTTGCGGCGGCCCGCCAGCAACCGGCAGCGTCATCAGGCTGGCGTAGGAAACCTCCGGGCGGCGCAGCAGATCGAACAGGCTGTACTCGCGCTCGATGGTCTTGCCAAGGACGCGCAGGCAATCTTCGACGGCGACGATTCTGGGATTGACCCAGGTTGATTTGAGCCGCTCCTGTTCGGCGGCGATGGCGTCGCGCTTCCGGCAGAAGGCGTCCCAGCGGACATCATCGACCAGACCGAGGGCGCGGCCCTGTTCGGTCAGGCGCAGGTCGGCGTTGTCTTCCCGCAGCGACAGGCGGTATTCGGCGCGGCTGGTGAACATCCGGTAAGGATCGGTGACGCCGCGCGTCATCAGGTCATCGACCAGCACGCCGAGATAGGCTTCGCTGCGCCGCGGCTGCCAGCCCGCCTGATCCCGCGCCTGCCGCGCCGCGTTGATGCCCGCCAGCAGCCCCTGCGCCGCCGCTTCTTCGTAACCCGTGGTGCCATTGATCTGCCCGGCGAAAAAGAGGCCGTCGATAGCCTTGGTTTCCAGCGTGCCCTGCAAGCCGCGCGGATCGTAAAAATCGTATTCGATGGCGTAGCCGGGGCGCAGAATGTGGCAATTTTCCAGCCCGCGAATCGAGCGCACCAGCGCCAGTTGGACATCGAAGGGCAGACTGGTGGAAATGCCGTTCGGGTAAATTTCGTGCGTCGTCAAGCCTTCCGGCTCAAGAAAGACGTTGTGGCTGCTCTTGTCGGCAAAACGGTGAATCTTGTCCTCGATCGACGGACAGTAACGCGGGCCGACGCCCTCGATGACGCCGGTGTACATCGGCGAGCGATCAAGGCCGCCACGGATGATGTCGTGCGTCCGCGCGTTGGTTTCGGTGATCCAGCAAGGCCGCTGCTGCGGATGCCGGGCGGCGCTGCCGAGAAAGGAAAAAACCGGCAGCGGATCGTCCGAATACTGCGCCTCGGTCAAGGCAAAATTGATGGTCTTGCCATCAAGACGCGGCGGCGTCCCGGTTTTCAGCCGCCCTTGCGGCAGATTCAATTCCTTGAGCCTTGCTGCCAGCGGTACCGAAGCCGCGTCGCCCATGCGCCCGCCCGCCGTGCTTTCCAGCCCGACATGGATTTTGCCGTTGAGAAAGGTGCCCGCCGTCAACACCACGGTCCGCGCCGCGAAGCGCACGCCCAATTGCGTCACCACGCCCTGAACCCGCCCGCCTTCGACCAGCAGATCGTCGACCGCCTGGGCAAAAAGCGTCAGATTGGCCTGATTTTCCAACCGCTCCCGAATCGCCTGCCGGTACAACGCACGGTCGGCCTGAACGCGCGTCGCCCGCACCGCCGGGCCTTTCGAGGCGTTGAGAATACGGAATTGAATGCCGCTTTCATCCGCCGCCGCCGCCATCGCCCCGCCCAGCGCGTCAATTTCGCGCACCAGATGCCCCTTGCCGATGCCGCCAATCGACGGATTGCAACTCATCGCCCCCAGCGTATCGAGCGTATGCGTCAGCAACAAGGTCGCCGCGCCCGACCGGGCGGCAGCCAGCGCGGCCTCGGTGCCAGCATGGCCGCCACCAACGACAATCACGTCGAAACGGGTGGGATAAAGCATTTCGGGGGCTTGTTGCAGCGGCAGTAAATTAGGCAGTGGTAGCCAATGAATAAAAACCCGGCTGGGCCGGGTGGGGGTTAGAAAGTGTTAGAGGGTGTTATTCTGAGAGTGTAAGACCCAAGCGATGCATTAGCGGTGTTTGATATTTATCACCGTATAGATAACCAGCTTGGTCAATCTTTTCCTTTAGCTTTTGAAAGGCCTCGATCTGTTCTGATTTCTTGTTCGCACTCATCTCATCGCTCTTCCGCTTCAGTTCTCTTTTCAACTCTTTCTCAATGTTCATAGTGGCCTCCGCTAGTTTACATGTCGGTTGTAAAGAAAAAATGGAATTCGTTGTCTCGTTAGATAATCAGCCAAAGTATCACTATAAAGCCGCACATATTTATGAAGTTCAGCATTAACTCCTAAATCGTCAATTTGCAAACGGAGATCAGCCAAAGTTCTCATACTAATGAAGCGTCCATGTGAATGCCAACGATTATTGTCCGACAGATTTTTGGCAATATCTTCAGCCCTTGCTTTCTTCTCTTCTTCCGTGACAGCGGCACCAGGATTATTCGTCCTGTGCTGGCTCCAATCCTTGAATTTATATTCGACGAGCCATTTTTTTAACAGTTCGATAGAAAGTTCTTTCGCCTGTTCAAATGACCTTAGCATTGCCAAGTCTTGTTTTTCAAGTAAGGCAAATTCGGCAGCTGTAATAGTATTATTACGTGATTTTTCGATTAGCTCGAAAACCTTATCCAAATATCCAAGCGCCGGCACTAGATACTTCCCATCCTTATCGGGAACTTGTGGGTCAATCGGCCCCAAGGATGATGCATAATCCATATAAATACGGTCGCCAGACATACAGAATATAGTGCCAGCGGACATTGCCATGTGCGGGACAATGAAATAGACCGTATTAAAGTGATGCCTGATAATTTCAACTAACTTTTCTACAACCTCCGCTGAACCGCCAGGGGTAGTTAGACATATCGCTAACACATCCCTCTTGTGAGTAGAGTTACCACACAATTTTTCGATGAAATTTCTAAAAAGCTGCATAGTTTCATATCTGATTTCTCCAAGGAAATAGATAACATTTGCGTTCAGCTTACCTTCAATTTCTTCTTCGTTTTTGTTAATGACATCAAAGATCGTCTGATCCATGAGTTGGAGGTGATTAATAGTCATGTGTCACCGCTTAAAATATCAGAACTAAGCATAGCTTACAAAGTTTAGCATTTACTGTTTGGTAGCGTCTAGAGTACCCCCCTCGCTCCTGCCCATCTTGGATCTCGCTCGTGTAGTACCACATAAGCACACCGTTCGTCCACAATCAATTCCTTGGCCCACACCTTGCACCGAGCACATCCGCGTTGCTGCACCTCATCGGGCGTGCATTGCCCACTTCTTTTCCCCTATTAGTCTTGCCCCAGCCAAGGAAGTGCAGTAAGTTGCCCCCGGCATTGTTACCGACCCGAACGACCATGAACCCCCTCGATAATCAGGAAATGTTGCAGGTACTGCGGCAGACGCTGACCAAAAAGCGCGTCCTGATCGTCGACCGTCATCCGCCGGCGCGGGATTCCCTGCGGCTGATGCTTGGCGCCATTGGCGTCACCGCCGTGCATGGGGCGGGTAGCGCGGCGGAGGTGGTGCGGCAGGCGAGGAGTCATCGTTTTGACATCATCCTTTCTGATTTCGTGCTTGATGACGGGCGGGACGGGCAGCAGTTGCTTGAGGAATTGCGCCACGCCCGCCTGATTCCGTTGGCGACGGTGTACATGATCGTGACCAGCGAGCGCAGTTTCTCGAATGTCGTGGCGCTGGCCGAACTGACGCCGGATGATTATCTGGTTCGGCCCTTTACCGCCGAACAGATGCAGATCCGGCTGGTCAAGGCGATTTACAAGAAGCATGTGTTGCGCAAAATTTACGAGCAGATCGAGCGCGGCGCTTTGCAGGAGGCCATCGCCGCCTGCGATCAGGTGATGGAACGGGAGTCGCAGTATCTGTACGACGCCTTGCGCTTCAAGGGCGAACTGCTGCAAAGCCTGGGCCGCACTGACGAGGCCGAGGCGATTTACCGTCAGGCGCTGGAAGGGCGCGCCGCGCCGTGGGCGAGGATGGGGCTGGCTGCCGTCCTGCGCGACCGTGGCGCGCTGGAGGAGGCCGGGAAGCTGGCCGAGGAAGTGTTGCAGGAGACGCCCAATCTGCTTTCGGCCTACGATTTTCTCGCCACCGTGCATGAGGCGCGCGGCGATCTGGCCGCCGCCCAGGAGGCGCTTGAAAAAGGGGCCAAAGCGTCGCCGCACAACAGTATGCGGCAGCGCCAGATGGGCGATGTCGCCGCCCGCAACAACGATCTTCTGACGGCGGAAAAGGCGTACAGCAAGGCGCTGGCGCGGAGCAAAGGCTCCAGCCTGTGCGCCATCGACGATTTCGTCAATCTCTCGCGGGTGCTGGTCGGGCGCGGCGATCTGGCCGCTTCGCGCAAGCTGATCAGCGACATGAAGCGCGAGCGGCGCGGCGACAAACAGGCCGAACTCGCCTCACTGGTCGCCGAATCGCTGTGCCTGACGGCGGAAGGCACGCCGGACAAAGCCAAGGATCTGGTCAAACTGGCCCTTGAGCTACAGCAGGAAATCGAAAAAGAGGCCGACCCCTGGCGGCAGCCGCCGTCGACGCGGCTCGCCGTCGATCTGGCCGAAGCCTGTTACGCCACCGGCGAGGCGACGGCGGGCGACCGTCTGATGCACCAGGCGGCGGTGGAAAATCACGAGGACAAGCACCTGCTCGACCAGATCAACCGGGCCTTTGAAAAAACCGGCCAGCCCGACGCCGGCAAGGCGCTGCTGGAAAAAGTCAGCCGCGAAATCATCGAACTCAACAACCGGGGCGTTCTCGCGGCGCGTGACGGCGATTTGACGGGATCGGTGCAGATGCTCATCAAAACGGCGGAAAAGGTGCCCAATCTGCAATTCCTCGTCAATGCCGCCAAGGCCATCTACACGCTGATGGACCGCGACGGCTGGGATGAGGAACTGGCGGCGCTCGCCTACGGCTACCTGATGCGCGCCCGGCAGAAAGACCGCAAGAGTCCGCGCGTCATCTCGGCGCTTGAACTGTACGGGGATGTCGCCAGAAAATATGACATGCCCATTGAGCAGCCGGACGCCCGCCCGGTAACATCCTGAAACCACTTGCCACGTTCCGCCGCTAGCTTGCCGGCGCGGACGGTGCCTTAATCAAGCTGTCGCCCGCCGCTTGCCGCTGGCGGCTCACCCACTTCACGGGAGTTGACCATGTCCAGCTTATTCCGTCTGACCGGCAGCCTGTTCTTTGCCCTGTTTCTCGCCGCGCCGCTGGCGGCTCCGGCTGAGGACGCCATTGACCCGCCGGGCCGCGTTGGCCGTCTGGCCCTCATCGAGGGCGACGTGAGTTTTCGCCTTGAGCGCAACGCCGCGCCGGAAGAAGCGACGCGCAACTGGCCGCTGAGCAGCGGCGCGGTGCTGGAAACCGGCGACCGCGGGCGGGTCGAAGCCTGGATCGACGCGACTGCGCTCCGCCTTGACGAAAACAGCCGCCTCGAATTTTCCCTCATCAACGACCGCGAAATACGGCTCGACCTGAGCGCCGGTCGTCTTGCCGTCAGCATCATGGACGGCGCGCAGGCCGCCGACCTGTTGCTGCGTCTGCCGGATGGCCTGGTGCGCTTCGCCGCCGCTGGCCGCTATCGCTTCGAGGTCGCCAGCGACCGCAGCGAAATCACCGTCTTTGCCGGTCACGCCAGCATCTGGCAAAACGGCCAGCAGAGCCAGTTGGGCGCGGGCAAGCGCGCCGCCCTGTTCAACGGCGATCTGGTCAGCGGCGACGCCGCCCGCCCGGATGATTTCGACCACTGGGTTGCCGAGCGCGAAAACGCCACCCTGGCCAAGACAGCCAGCCGCAACGTCTCGCCCTATATGACCGGCTATCAGGATCTCGACGCCTACGGCGACTGGAGCGACAACGCCGATTACGGCGCGGTGTGGACGCCGCGCGCCGTCGCCGCCGACTGGGCGCCGTACCGCTTTGGCCGCTGGGCCTGGGTCGCCCCCTGGGGCTGGACCTGGATCGACGCCGCGCCCTGGGGTTTCGCCCCCTTCCACTATGGCCGCTGGGTCATGCTCGGCAGCCGCTGGGCGTGGACGCCGGGCCGCCGCGCCGTCCGTCCGGTGTACGCCCCGGCGCTCGTCTCGTGGATTGGCGACCCCGGCTGGAGCGTCACCTTCGGCTTTGGCGCAGCACCCGCCGTCGGCTGGTTCCCGCTCGCCCCGCGCGAAGTCTATGTGCCGCGTTACCGCTACAGCCCGGCCTATGCGCAACGACTCAACATCGTCCATGTCCGCAACGTGACGGTGATCGAACGCGCCACCCGTGGCGGCGCGCCAGCCAACTTCCGGTATCGCGACAACCCGCGAGCCGCCACCGTCATCCCCGCCGACCGTATGCGTCAGGGACAAAGCATCGGCAGCCGGGATTTTCAGCGCATCGACAGCCGCGACCTCGCCCGCGCCCCGCAAGCAGCTTCCCGCGACTGGCTGACGCCGACGCCGGAAGCCCGGCGAGCGGGCGCGACCACCCGCCCGGAACCATCCGCCAGACCGCGCCAGGCCGCGCCGGAGATGCATTCGGCCCCAGACCGGCAGTACCGACGCGACAGCGAAACCCGACCGCCGACGGCAACTTCCGGCAACCTGACCAACCGGGCCGTCGCCGCGCCAGCCAGCCAGCCCGCAGCGCCGCGCGGGCAAGCGCCGGATGCGCCGCGCCAGGAAGCCAGGCCAGCGCCCGCTTCGCGCCGCATGGAAAACGCCCCCGCGCCAGCACCCCGCAACATCCCGCCGCAGCGCGATGAGCGCGCCAGCCGCTCGCCCGCGCCAGTAGCAGCGCCCGCCAGTTCGCCAAGACAAACGCCAAACCGCTTCGGCGGGCGCAGCGAGAGCCGGATGCCGCCGCCAAGCGCCGCGCCATCCGCGCCGAGAAGCCAGCCGATGCCGGACATGCGCCGCCAACCGACCGCAACGCGGTCAGCGCCGCAACCCGCCCAGATGCAGTCGCGCCAGGCCAGCCCCGCGCCCGCCGCCCGCGCCGCCGACAGCGGACGCGGGCGATCTGACGGCAACCGCGCCAACTACGGCGGCGGCAGCCGCGGCGGCGACCGTGGCGGACGCGGCTCGCGCTGAGTCAGCCGCTGGTAGTATTCGCTTTTCAACGCCATACGCCAGCCAAAGGTTCAGCCATGTTTTCAGGAATCATCGCGGCGCTGGGCCGCATTACCCAGCTTAACCCCCGCGAATCCGGGTTGCGTCTGACGGTCGAAGCGGGTCGCCTCGGCCTCGACGATGTTGTCCTGGGCGACTCCATCGCCCACAACGGCGTCTGCCTCACCGTCGTCGGCAAAGACGGCAATCAGTTCATGGTCGATGTTTCACGGGAAACACTCGCCTGCACCGTCGGCCTCGACGCCCCCGGCCCGGTCAATCTGGAAAAAGCCCTGCGCCTCAACGACGTCATCGGCGGCCACCTCGTCTCCGGCCATGTCGACGGCGTCGGCGAGGTGCTGCGCTTCGAGCCGATCGGCGACAACCGCCTGCTGGTCATCCGCGCCCCCGAAGAACTCGCCCGCTACATCGCCCGCAAAGGCTCAATCGCCGTCGACGGCGTCAGCCTGACCACCAACACCGTCGACGGCCCGGTCTTTGCCATCAATCTCATTGCCCACACGCTGGAAAACACCACCCTGTCCCGGCTGACCGCCGGGGCCAAGGTCAATCTCGAAGTCGACCTCATCGCCCGCTACGTCGAGCGCATGGTCAGCGTCGGAGAGGGCTGAGGGCGGCGGGGGAGGAAATCAAACGACTCCGACCCTTTTCGCCCCCTTTTCGCCCCCTTTTTGGACTGGTGGCCCGGTAAAGGATAATCAGATGAATATCTATGGCATGTCAAAAAAAGGGTTCCATGTGAACCGCCCGCTTGAACTTTACGAAAGGACAAATCAATTCAATATCAAGCATCAAGCCAGCCATGATGATGAGCTTCAATACGATAATTCTCTTATCAGATTCAATGGTACTTTTATTGAGTATGTAGACAAATGGTATTCGATGCGGGGCAATCTGCTGACGTTGGTTATAGGACCTTATTTATTATTTTGTTTTTTTCTTATGCCATTTTCGGTATATGCGGCATTTTATACCGGCGAATATTGGTTTCTGTCGTTGTTTCCTCTTGGGCTAATTTGCTTCTTGCCGTCACTCTATTATTTCCTCACCGACGCCTTCACCTACACCCACTACCCGATCCGTCTCAACCGCAAGAATCGACAGGTCTATGCCTTTCGTCGTGACGGCACCATCTTCAAGGCGGGGTGGGATGATTTGTACTGGACGATATACAACCGGATGGGTTCAGGTCATGTCAATATTTCCCTTGTCGGTGATTTGAACATCATGGGTCACGTTCTCGACAAGGATGGCGTTACCGTCAGGGAATCCATTGCCTTGCCCTATATCAGCGCCGGTGAGCCGGGCTATCAAAACCAGTTGAGATTCTTTGAGTTTGCCCGCCTCTACATGGAAAAAGGTCCCGGCCCCGTGCTTGAAGCCCTCAAACCCCATGTCTTGCACATCCTGCCCGATCTCGACCGCAAAAGAGAAACCTGGTTTCACGGCTGGCAATACGTGACGGACAGCTTGACCGGATCGCCGATACTGCAAATTCTGTTTCAGGTATGGTTTTTCCCTCAGAGCCTCTGCCGCTGGCTCGTCATGCGCACCAGCAAAATCCCCCAATGGCCGCAATGGGTGGAGGACGAATGCGCCGTTGCCCCGGATGATCCGTGGG
>JAITMS010000130.1 GCA_031277255.1 Azonexus sp. | reverse complement strand
CAGTCTACCCCGCGCCGCCGCCTCTGCACAGATTTCAGATCACCTTGGAATAACGCTTGCGTTCCCGGTCGGCGCGGAGGTAGCGGTCGAAGACCATGGAAATGACGCGCACCAGCATGCGGCCTGGCGGCAGGACGGTGATCCAGTCCGGCTCGATCCTGAGAAGACCGGCTGCTTCCATTTCCTTCATGTCGTCGAGTTCAGCGGCGAAATAGGTGTTGAAGTCGATCAGGTGGGCGCTTTCGATGCTTTCGATGGACAGTTCGAAATGGCACATCAGGGCCTGGATGATCGAGCGTCGCAGAATGTCGTCCGCCGTCAGTTCGATGCCGCGAAAGACCGGCAACAGGTGGGCGTCGAGCCGGTCGTAGTATTCATCGAGGGTTTTGACGTTCTGGCTGTAGGTCGGCCCGACCTTGCTGATGGACGAAATGCCGAAGGAGAGCATGTCGCAGTCGGCATGGGTCGAATAGCCCTGAAAATTGCGGTGCAGCCGCCCCTGACGCTGGGCGACGGCGAGTTCGTCGTCGGGCTTGGCGAAATGATCCATGCCGATGAAGACATAACCGGCCTCGGTCAACTTCCTGATCGCCAGGGCGAGGATTTGCAGCTTGGCGTCGGGCGACGGCAAGTGCTCCTCGGCGATCCGCCGTTGCGGCTTGAACAGGCTGGGCATGTGGGCGTAGTTATAGATCGAGAGGCGATCCGGGTCCATCGCCAGCACCCGCTCCAGCGTCCGGTTGAAGCCCATCACCGTCTGGTGCGGCAGGCCGTAGATGAGGTCGATCGAAATCGACTCGAAGCCGCTCCCGCGGGCGGCCTTGACGACATCAAAGGTTTCCGCCTCGCTCTGGACCCGGTTGATCGCCGCCTGCACGCGCTCGTCGAAATCCTGCACGCCGACGCTCATGCGGTTGAAGCCGAGTTCGCCAAGGAGCCGGACGGTGGCCGCGTCGACCTTGCGCGGGTCGACTTCGATGGAGTATTCGCCGCCGTCGAGCAGTTTGAAATGTTTTTTCGTCTCAGCCATCAACTGCCGCATTTCGTCGTGCGACAGGAAGGTCGGCGTGCCGCCGCCCCAGTGCAGTTGAATCACCTCGTGCGCGCCGTCCTGCCCTTCGAGCGTGGCGCTCTGCAAGGCGAGTTCCCGGCCCAGATACTTCAGGTATTTGGCGCTGCGCCCGTGATCCTTGGTGATAATTTTGTTACAAGCGCAGTAATAACAGATCGTATTGCAGAAAGGGATGTGAAAGTATAATGAGAGCGGTCGGCTGATGCCGCCGATATTGCGCTTGCCCAGCCAGAGTCTGGCGGCTTCCGAATCAAAGGCTTCAACGAAGCGGTCAGCCGTTGGATAAGATGTGTAGCGCGGGCCATTGACATCAAAACGGCGAATGATTTGAGGATCGAATACGAGGCTTTCTGTGGAAAAATTCATTGCTGACGCCACCCTAGGATGCTGGAATTATGTTTTGGCAGCGTAATTTTACGGTTGACCTGGGTCAACCCGGCGTTGATTGCGCATGACACAGGTGCACGCCCTGAATCAGGACATCACCCTGGCGGTCATCAAGACCGCCTGTTCCAGTTGCAATCTCCGCGAACTCTGTCTGCCTTACGGCCTCAGTCTGGAAGAACTGGAACGTCTCGACGATCTCGTCTCGACCCGCCGCCGGATCAAGCGCGGCGACTCGCTGTACCGCGGCAGCGAAACGTTTAACGCCATCTACGCCATCCGCAGCGGCTTCTTCAAGACCAACGTGCTGCTTGACGATGGCCGCGAGCAGGTGACCGGCTTTCAGATGGCGGGCGAACTGCTCGGCCTTGATGGCATCAGCACCGAGCGCCACACCTGTAACGCCATCGCGCTTGAGGACAGCGAAATCTGCGCCATCCCCTTCAACCAGTTGGAAAACCTGTCGCGTGAAATTCACGCCCTGCAAAAGCATTTCCACAAAGTGATGAGCCGTGAAATCGTCCGCGACCACGGCGTCATGATGCTGCTCGGCACCATGCGCGCCGAAGAACGGCTGGCCGCCTTTCTCCTCAACCTGTCGCAACGCTTCAAGGCACGCGGCTTCTCGCACGCCGAGTTTTACCTGCGCATGACGCGCGAGGAAATCGGCTCCTACCTCGGCCTCAAGCTGGAAACCGTGTCACGGGTCTTTTCGCGCTTTCAGGAAGAAGGCTATATCGCCGTCCAGCAGAAACACATCCGCATCGTCGACATCGGCGGCCTGAAAACCCTAGTCAATCATCGCCTCTGAGGCCGTGGCGCGGTTTCTAGAGCAGTTTTGATTCAAGTGTACACACCCCCTATACCGTTCGGGCTGAGCCTGTCGAAGCCCGGTTCAAGCCGCCGTACCCTCTCTCCGCACCGTCCTTCGCCTGTCCTGAGCCTGTCGAAGGGACAAGCTCAGGACGAACGGGTGTGTAAACACCTGAACAGAAAATGCTCTAATGCACCGTGCACACCATGCACGGATCGAACGAGCGCACGATGTGCTGCACAGCTACCGGCGTGTCTTCGCCTTTGCTCACAGGTGCGCCCGTGAGCGCCAGTTCGAGGGCGCCGGGCGCGCCCTCGCCGTCGCGCGGCGAGAAGTTCCAGGTGGTCGGCGAGACGATCTGGTAATTGGCGATACGGCCGTGGCGCACGGTGAGCCAATGGCCCAGCGCGCCGCGGGCGGCTTCGTTGAGGCCGATGCCAGCGCCGGAATCGGGCAAAGGCGTCGGCAGGCAGTACGGCTCGCCGGGACGCAACTGCCGCAGCCAGTCTTCCATCAGCGGCATGACCCGGGCCAGTTCGAGCAGCCGGGCCAGCACGCGGGTGTACACCGTGCCGCCGTGGCGCTGTACGGCGTCAATGAGGAGGCGCTGTCCGGCATTGAGCTGGCGCGCGATGGCCCCGGTTTCGACCACCGCTCCGGCCAGGCGCGGGGCTTTGCTCCAACTGTAAGCGCCGGGTTTGTCGGCGTCGGGCACAGTCTGCCCGTCGAGCGGATGACGGGCCGATGAATCGGCGAACCAGGCATGGCTGGCGTCTTCGGTAATGACGCGGGTATCGACGGTTTGCCGGTGTCCGCCTTGCCAGAGGCCGGATTCCAGGGCGTATGCGCCGTCCGCTTGCGGGTAAGCGCCGAAACTCAAAAACCGCCCTGGGCCAGGGCCGAGCTGATCGAGCGCCAGCGCCTGTGAAAGACTCAAGAAAGCACGGAAATCACCGCGCCAGGGGTCTTGCGCATGCCACTCCAACAGCGCCGATTCACTGGTCAGCGCGGCGATTTCTTCCAGCGGCGCGGCGAACAGGACTTGTTCGAGAAAAGCGCGGAACTCGCGGATGCTTGACAAGAGGCGCAGGCGTTCCGCCGCGTCGATCGAGCGGGCGCTGCCGCCCGGTTCAATGCTCTGCGTATGCGGCCATTTGCCGCCGAGGACGCCGAGCAGCGTCAGCCAACGCTGCCGCGCGGCGATGGCTTGCCGGGTCTGTTCGCCACTCTGCGGGGCAAAACGGCGCGTGGCTTCGGCGTGCCAGGCGTGCGGCGCGTAGATGGGCCGGGTGAAATCGGGCATGAAGAACAGGTAAAAATGCGCCACGTGGTCGGCCAGATTTTCCGCCGCCAGCATCAGATTGGTCGCGTGCTGGCCATTGGGCGCTGGTGTCACGCCCGCCAGATCAGCCAGGGCGCGGGCTGCCGCGACCGATTGCGAAACCGAGCAGATGCCGCAGATGCGCGGCACATAGACCAGCGCGTCGCGCGGCGCTTTGCCGCTCAGAATCTGCTCGAAACCACGGTACATCGGGGCGTTGACGCGCGCCTCGGTAACGCGGCCAGCGGCGATGTCGAGCGTGATTTCGAGATCGCCCTCGACGCGATTGAAGGGGCCGACGAGGCGGCGAGTCGTCTTTGACGGGCGGGGCATCAGATGCCTTTTCTCTCTCGTAGGGCGGGTCTTGACCCGCCGGTCTTGACCTGCCATCTCCTCTCAAAGCGGATTGTCAACCGGCGGGTCAAGACCCGCCCTACTCCCCTCTCCGCTTGCGGGATGTTCAGATCAGACATAGAGCAGGCACCTGTTCGGAGACATGGCCTCCTCGCTGCCGCTTTCATTTCAATCTCGTCCGGCGCGCCACCGGCGGCACCGCCAGATGATCGGCGACGGCGTTCTGCTTGACGCGGCGCGGCGTCGCTGATTTGGAGAGCGAGGCCAGCACCACGAACCAGGCTTTCGGCATGTCGGTCGGCAAACCGATGGGAATACCGGCCACCTTGGGCGTTTCATGGAAGGGATGGTCCGGCTCCTGAAAACCCGGCTCGGTGCAGGCGACGCAGGCGTAGCCGCCGCGCGTGCAGGAGCCTTCGCCATTCCACAGGCGGATGTTGCAATCGGCGTGGACTTGCGTCCCCTTGCAGCCCATGTGCTCCATCAAGCAGCCCAAGTCGGAGGGTTTTTCGGCACTGGCCTTGAATTCGTAATATTCGTTGCGCGTGCAGCCGTGGTGCACCAGTTGGTCGGCGTAAAAACGCGGACGGGCGAAGGCGTCGAGGTCGGCGGCGGTGAAAAGACCGGCGGCGAGCGCCGTCAGCGTGTCGATGACCCAGTTGGGGTGGGTCGGGCAACCGGCGATGTTGATGACGGGCAAGCCGCCGCTGGCGCGAAAATCAGCGCCGAGCAGGCCGCCGGGTTGATCGTCCTCGTATTGCAGGCCGCTGGCGTCGGTCGGGTTGCCGCCGCCCGCCGTGACGCCGCCCCAGGCGGCGCAACTGCCGACGGCGACGAGGTGACGGGCCTTGGCGGCCAGACGCCGCGTCCATTCGATCATCGGCAGGCCGCTGCCGGCCAGCATGTGAAAGCGCCCGCTGCCGCGCGGGCCGCGCAGGAGCGCGCCTTCGATACAGAGGGCATCAAGGGCGAGGCGGCCTTCGACAATGTCGGCCAGGAGCGCCGTCAGTTCGCCGCCGCTTTCCAGCGAGAGCGCCGGATGCCACAGAAGCTCGATACCAGCGCGGCGCAACAGGCCATAAAAATCGGTCGTGTCGGCGCACAAGAGCGACATGCTGCACCCGCCGCAGCCGCCCGATTGCAGCCACAGCACCTTGAAAGGCGGGGTCTGAGGCGGCGCCGACACTAGCCCTCCAGCCCGAAACGCTGCATCTTGGCCCGCAGGCCGACGCGCGACAGGCCGAGTTCCTTGGCCGCGCGGGTTTTGTTCCAGTGGTGGCGAAGCAGGGTTTCGCGCAGAATCATGGCTTCGATGGCGTCGAGCCGTTCGGCCAGGGTACCGGCCTGCGGCAAGGAAGCGGCGCCAGCGGTGGCGGAGAGGCCGACCTGGCCGCGCAGCACGCGCGCCGAGAAAGCCGTCGCCGGAATTTCATGGCCGTCGGAGAGGGCCACGGCGCAGGCAATTTCATTCCTCAGTTCGCGGATATTGCCGGGCCACGGGTAGCTGAGCAGGCAGGCAATCGCCTCCTGACTCAAGCTGGCGCCGGGGCAGCCCATCTCGGCGCTGACCTCGGCGACGAGCCGCCGCACGATCGGTTCGATGTCGCCGCTGCGTTCGCGCAGCGGCGGCACTGTCAGCGTCGCTCCGGCAATGCGGTAGTAGAGGTCGTCGCGGAACTGACCGGCGCGCACCAGCGCCTCAAGATCGCGGTGGGTGGCGGCGATGACGCGGACATCGACAGGGATCGGCCGCGGCGCGCCGACCGGGCGCAACTCGCCTTCTTGCAGAACGCGCAACAGCCGAACCTGAAAGGCTTGCGAAGCCTCGCCGATTTCGTCGAGAAAGATGGTGCCGCCGTTGGCGCGTTGAAAGAGGCCGGGCCGGTCTTCGTAAGCGCCGGTAAACGCGCCGCGCTTGTAGCCGAACAGTTCCGATTCGAGCAAGGTGTCGGGAATGGCGGCGCAGTTCTCGACCACGAAGGGGCCGCTGGCCCGCGCGCTGGCATAGTGGATGGCGCGGGCGATCAACTCCTTGCCGGTGCCCGACTCGCCCAGCACCAGCACCGGCAGGTCATAACGGGCGACGCGCCGGGCAATGGCGCAAACGGGGTTGAGCGGACTGTTGGAGCCGCGTTCGATGCGGTCGAAATCAAAGGCGTTTTCGGCCTCTACCTGCTTGGCGGCGACGCGCTGGCGCAATACCGGAGCGCCGACGCGCAGATCGAGATCGAGATGGCTCAAGCGTTGCCGCAAGCCCAGCCCTTCCGCCGCGTCGCGCACGGTCTTCAAGAGGTTGTCCGGGATCCAGGGTTTGAGGATGTACTGGTAGATGCCCGCCTCGTTGATGCCGGCGATGATGTCCTCGCTGTCGGTATAGCCGGAAATGACGATGCGCACCGCGTCGGGCCAGCGTTCGCGCGCTTCTTTGAGGAAAGTCACGCCGGGCGTGCCGGGCATGCGCTGGTCGCACATAATCACGTCGACCGGGTTGCGCTCTAGGAGACTCCGCGCTTCATCGGCGCTGCTGGCGGTGAGCACGGTGAAATCTTCGTCGAGGGTGCGCCGGATGGCGTCAAGGGAGCGCAATTCATCATCAACGACGAGAACGGTCGGCGGGGGAACGGGCGGCATGGCTGTCATGGGGAAGCTGTCAAGTGTTGCGGCAGGCCGGCGGGCCGGAGCGGATTGCGGTCGGAAAAATACCGTTTCATGGCGAGGTCATCCGAAATTCGGCGAGTAAACGCACGGCCTGCTTGCGCCCCATGTAGACCGCCAGTTGCGCTTCGATCCCTTTGAGCGCGCGGTCGAATTCATGCGCGTCACGCGCTGCCAGCATGTCTTTCGCAACCGCAGTGGTGCTTGGGCCGCAATGCTCGGCCAAGCAGGCCAGCACTTGCTGCTGGCGGGTTACGAAGGACGCGGGCAGCGGCGGCGGTGATGGCGGCGGTGGCGGCAATGGCGGCGGCGGTGGCGGCGCTTCGGCTTGTGGCGCGGCGCCTGGCTGTACGACCTCTTCGATCAAGCCCAAATCCAGCAACGCCGCCAGACGCTCCTCTACGCCGGACTGGTCATGCGAGATGGCCAGTGAGTCGACATCGTCGCGGCCATTGATGGCGACGAGCACCGAGCGCAACGCACCCGGCACCATGCCCGAGCGCCGTTCGATTTCGGCGCGTCCTTTGTCGGTCTTGCGAAATACCTTGCTAGCCATGTCTCTTTCCTCCTCCCATTTGAACTCTTTTTTTGAAACCTCCTTTTGAGTCATCTTTTTATCACTTTTATTACATATATTGCAATAATTA
Source organism: Azonexus sp. (assembly GCA_031277255.1). Taxonomy (GTDB): domain Bacteria; phylum Pseudomonadota; class Gammaproteobacteria; order Burkholderiales; family Rhodocyclaceae; genus Azonexus. Next base: position 27,055 of record JAITMS010000130.1, on the reverse strand, counting down.
TTTTTAACAAATTCGCGGCAATTGCTCTCCATTCAACCAATCCACCACCCGGCGACCGCCAAAGCGGGTTTCCATCTGCACAAAGCGATGCGGGTCGGCGACGACCTCGCCGATGCGCATCGCGCCTTGCCCCAGCCGATGGGCGCGTAGCGCGGCGAGCGCCGCGTCGGCGGCTTCCGGCGCGACGATAGCGATCAGCTTGCCCTCGTTGGCGACGTAGAGCGGGTCCAGCCCAAGCAGTTCGCAGGCGGCGTCCACCTCTGGCCGTACCGGAATGGCGGCTTCTTGCAGCAATATACCGACACTCGACTGCTGCGCGATTTCGTTGAGCGTGGTCGCCAGACCGCCGCGCGTCGGGTCGCGCAGGACGCGCACGGCGGCGGGGTCGGCAACGCTCGCCAGGAGCGCGGCGACCAGCGTGTGCAGGGCGGCGGTGTCGCTTTCGATGGTCGTCTCGAAAGCCAGCGACTCGCGCTGCGAGAGGACGGCCACGCCGTGATCGCCGATGCTGCCGGAAAGCAGCACGACATCGCCCGCCCGCGCGTTACAACCGGCGATGTGAACGCCGACGGGAACGACGCCGACGCCGGTGGTGCTGATGAAGACGCCGTCACCCTTGCCTTTTTCGACCACCTTGGTGTCGCCGGTGACGACCGGCACGCCAGCCTCGCGGGCGGCGGCGCCGAGCGAATCGACGAGGCGCTTGAGATCGGCGAGCGGGAAACCTTCTTCGAGGATGAAACTGGCGGCAAGGTAAAGCGGCTGCGCGCCGAGCATCGCCACATCATTGATGGTGCCGTGCGCCGCCAGGCAGCCGAGATCGCCGCCGGGGAAAAACAGCGGCGAGACGACGTGGCCATCGGTCGCCATGACCAGACGGCCCCCGCCTTCCGGCAGGGGCAGCAGCGCGCCGTCGTCGCCCTGCGCCAGCCAGGGGTTGTCGAGGGCGGGAAAAAACAGTTCGCCGATCAGTTGCGCCGCCGCCTTGCCGCCCGCCCCGTGATTCATGTCGATACGGCCATGACGGATGTCGAGCGGGCGGATGTAGTTTGCCTTGACGCTCATAGCACGGCCTCCTCGGCCTGTTCGGCAGCCGCCACGGGCATGTCGCGGAAGCGCCCATAGCTGTAGTGCGCGGCGCAAGCGCCTTCGCTCGACACCATGCACGAGCCGACCGGATTTTCCGGCGTGCAGACGGTGCCGAAAATCTTGCAGTCGGCGGGCTTTTTGACGCCGCGCAGAATGGCCCCGCATTCGCAAGCCTTGTTGTCGGGCACGGGCTGGTAAGTGAGGCCAAAGCGGCGTTCGGCGTCGAATTCGGCATAGGCTTCGCGGATGCGCAAGGCGCTCTCCGGCACTTCGCCCAGGCCGCGCCATTCAAAGCTCTCCCGCAGTTCGAGCACTTCCGAAACGACCGCCTGGGCCTTCAGATTGCCTTCTCTGGTCACCGCCCGCGCAAACTCGTTTTCGACGCAGGCGCGACCATCATTGACCTGGCGCACCAAGAGCGAAATGGCCTGCATCACGTCGAGCGGCTCGAAACCGGCGATCACCACCGGCTTTTGGTAGCTTTCGGCAAAATGCTCGTAGGGGCCGGAACCGATGACGATGCTGACGTGCGCCGGGCCGACGAAGCCGTCGAGCGGCACGGTGCCGAGATCGCGCACTTCCGGCGAAGCGAGGATATGGGTAATGGCGGGCGGCGTCAGCACATGGCAGCAGAGCACGCTGAAGTTGGTCAGAGCGGCGCGCTTGGCGTCGCGGATGACCAGCGCGGTCGGCGGCGTGGTGGTTTCGAAGCCGATGGCGAAAAACACCACTTCGCGCTCCGGGTTCTGCCGCGCCACGGTCAGGGCGTCCGCCGCCGAATAGACCATGCGTATATCGCCGCCACGGGCCTTGGCGCGGAGCAGCGAAAGGCTGTCGGAGGCCGGTACGCGCAGGGTGTCGCCATAGGTGCACAGGATCACGTTCTCTTTGAGCGCCAGATTGATCGCCTGGTCGATGCGGCCAATCGGCAGCACGCAGACCGGGCAGCCGGGGCCATGCACCATGTTGACGTTGGGCGGCAGCAGCTCGGCGACGCCGTAGCGCGAAATGGCGTGCGTGTGGCCGCCGCAGAACTCCATGAAGCTGTAGCGGCGCGAAGGATCGGCTTCGGCGGCGATGCGTTCACCAATGTGCCGGGCCAGTTCACCGTCGCGGAACTCGTCGATGTATTTCATGCCGATACCTCCTCTTGCGGCTCCAACCGGGCCATCTCGGCGAACAGGGCGAGCGTGCGCGCGGCTTCTTCCGGGTCGATGACGCCGATGGCGTGACCGACGTGCACGATCACGTAATCGCCGACTTCGGCCTCGTCAACGACCAGGGCAAGCGAAATCTGCTTCTTGATACCGCCGAGTTCGACCACGGCCTGATCGTCGGCGAGCTTTTCCATCAGGCGGGCGGGTAGGGCTAGACACATAGTGCGTTTTCCTCGGTGTGAGATGGGGAAAGGATTTGCCGATCACGCAACTGCCGCGCGGCGACCCAGGCCTGACCCAAGGCCAGGCCCGCGTCGCCGTAGCCGCCTTCGAGCGGCGACAGCACTTGCAGGTCAGCTTCTCGCAAGCGGGCGGTCACCCGCTGGCGCAGAATCCGGTTGAAAAAACAGCCGCCGCCAAGACAGACGATGCGCGCAGCGCGCTCACGCGCGGCGGCGATGGCCCATTGGGCAAGCGCCTCGGCCAGCGCCAGATGAAAACGCGCGGCGGCGGCATCGACGTCGGCGGCATCGACATCAAGCAGCGCGGCGAACAGGGGGCGCGGGTCGAGGATGCTTTGACCCTCTGCGTCAAGCCCCTCTCCCACAAGTGGGAGAGGGGTTGGGGAGAGGGTATCGGTATCACCGCCCTCTCCCCCAGCCCCTCTCCCGCTAGCGGGAGAGGGGAGCAGCAGCCAGCGGTCAGCCGCCTTTTCCAGCGCCAGCGCGGCTTCGGCCTCGTCGTGTTGACGCAGGCTCAAGCCCAGCGCCGCGGCGGCGGCGTCGAACCAGCGGCCGGTGCTGGAAGATGGCGGGCAGTTGAAGCCCCGGTCAAGCATCTGGCGCACGCCCTGGGCCGCCGCCTGGCCAACCGCCGGGGCAAAGCGGGTGACGATTTCTGTGCCGCGCCCCAGGGCGTGCAAGGCGCTTGCCGCCATGCGCCACGGTTCACGCGCGGCGCGGTCGCCGCCGGGCAAGGCCAGCGGGTAAAGATGGCCGAGACGCTGCCACGCCGCGCCGTCGACCAGAAGCAGTTCGCCGCCCCAGGCTTGCCCGTCCGTGCCCAGACCGACGCCATCGAGCGCCAGCCCGATGACCGGGCCGTCGATGCCGTGTCCGGCCATGACGGCGGCGATGTGGGCATGGTGGTGCTGGACGCCGATGGCCGGTACGCCCAGGGTCTGCGCCAGATCGACGGCCAGCCGGGTGCTGAAAAAATCGGGATGCAGGTCGTGCGCCACGGCCTCGACCGGCGCGTGTTGTGCCAGCAGCGCCGCTGCCGAGGCTGCCAGCGCGGCAGAGGCCGCCGGGTGGCCGAGGTCGCCGTGCGGCTCCGACCAGTGCGCCCGGCCCCCGGCGTCGAGCAGGCAGGCTCTGTTCTTGAGCCAGGCGCCGCAGGCGAGGATGGGGGGCAAGGGGCCGATCATGCCGAATGTTTCCTGCCAGGGTATTTTCTGTTCAAGTTCTTACACTCCCGTTCGGGCTGAGCTTGTCGAAGCCCGGTTCAAGCCTCCAGACCCTCTCTCCGCACCGCCCTTCGACAGGCTCAGGGCGAACGGTGTTTTGATTTGTATTCACTTGAATCAAAACTGCACTAACCCGCTAGCGGGGATTGTTGCGCCGCCGCCCGCGCTTCGGCGAGTTCGGCTTCAAGCTGCCGCACACGCTGGCGCAAGGCCGCCTCGGCGCTGGCTTCGGCGTGCTGGTGCGGGTGGTTGTGTTCGCTCTGCTGATCGAGCCAATGCAGCCAGGCGTCCATGCCCTCGCCGCTGGTGGCCGAAACCGGCATCACCTCGATGCCGGGATTGACGCGGCGGGCGAACTCGATGCAGCGCGCCAGATCAAAGTCGAGATGCGGCAGGAGGTCGATCTTGTTGATCAGCAGCAGCGTGGCGGCGGCAAACATGTCCGGGTATTTGAGCGGTTTGTCTTCACCCTCGGTGACCGAGAGGATGGCGACCTTGGCCGCTTCGCCCAGATCCCAGACGGCGGGACAGACGAGATTGCCGACATTTTCGATGAACAGCAGGTCATGCCCGTGAGCGTGGTCGTGATGGTCGTGATGGTGATGATCGTGGTGATGATGGCTGTGATCGTGGCTGTCGTGATCGTGGTCATGGCCGTGGTCGTGGTGACCGTGCAGCCGGGCGAAGGCCGCCGCCACCATCGGCGCGTCGAGGTGGCAGCCCTTGCCGGTATTGACCTGGATGGCGGGCGCGCCGGTGGCGCGGATACGGTCGGCGTCGAAGCTGGTCTGCTGGTCGCCCTCGATGACCATGACCCGACGGCCCGGCGCGCGCGCTTTGAGCGCCTCGATGGTGCGGCAGAGCAGCGTCGTCTTGCCCGAACCGGGGCTGGAGACGAAATTGAGCGCCGTGATGCCATGAGCCTCGAAATGGGCGCGGTTTTCCGCCGCGACGCGGTTATTGGCGCCGAGGATGTCGGCCTCCAGCCGCACCGCCCGCGACTGGCTCATGCCCGGCACCGAAACCCGCGCCGCGCCCGCGCCGAAGTGCAAATCGCCACTGGCCGGGTCGGCGTGAACCGACTTTTCGGCGGTCGCTTCCTGAGTGTTACCACATCCACAGACAACGCACATTTTTCCTTCTCCCTTGGCTAAATATCTTCCACTTCCATATCCACCACGCGCAATTCCGTGCCGCCAGTGGCCTGTAACTGATAGCTGCCGCAAGCCGGGCAAGGCTCGCCGCGCTGGGCGAGCGCCACGCTCTGACTGCAACCAAGACACCAGGCCTGACCTGGCGGCTCCTCGATGTCGATGACCGCGCCAGCAAGCAGGGTGCCGGGGGCAAGACTTTCGAGCGCGAAGCGTAACGCCCTGGTATCGACCCCGGCAAGCTGCCCGGCTTCGAGCCGCAGCGTCACCACGCGCCGGAAATTTTCGCGCGCCGCCGTGTCTTCGACCAACTGCAAGACGCCGCCAGCGAGACTGGCTTCATGCATGAGCGCCCTCCTCGCCCGGCTTCGCCAGCGTAAACGGCAGGCAGGGGTCAAAAGCGGCCATCAGCAGATTGGCCCGGCGGCGCTGTTCATCTGCCGGATCAAGCGGCAGACGCGCCAGCGCCTGGGCGACCACGCCTTCCGGGTGAAAATTCCATTCGGTCGGCGCGACCACCTGACAGGCGCGGATGGTCGCCGCCTCGCCTTCGCCATCGAGCGTCACCTGATGCAGCAGGAGGCCGCGCGCCATCTCGACCCAGGCCAGCCCCCGGCGCGGGCCGGTGAGCAGCGCGCCGCAGCGCAACAGCCCGGCGCCATCCTCATCCGGCCCGGAGAGGCGGATCAGTTCGGCAATGCGCGCGCCCAGCAAGGACCAGGCGGTCAAGGGCGGCGGGGCCGGATGGCAGAGCCGGGTCCAGACGCCGGTATGGGCGCAAGCGCCGCGCCAGCGGGGCTGGAGGGCCAGGGCGGGATCGGCGTCGAGAGCCGCGCCAAATGCCGCCAGATCGGCAGCGGCTTCCGGCGCGTGCAGGCGCAAGGCGAGGGCTGGCTCGACCGGGGCCGGATCATCGGCGGCGCGCGCGGCAGCGAGCATGGTGGCGAGCCAGCCGTCCCGGTACTGGCTCCAGTCGTGCAGCCAGTCGGCGCCATGCGTATCCCAGGCGGCGAGCCAGTGTTCGCCAGGAAGACGCAACAGTTCGGTCGCCAGCCAGCCGCGCAGCGCCCGCCAGCCGCCATCGGCGCTCTGATCGCGCCCCGGCAGCGGGCAGGCGCGCAGCGCGCCAGCCGCCGCCTCGGCAACGCTCATGTCGAGCAAACGCGGCCAGTCCAGACCGATGCGGCGCAGATGCTCAAGGGCCGTTTCGCGCCGCAGCCGGGCCATCAGCACCGGCACTTCCGGGGCGGGCAATTCCGGCGCGGCGGCGGCGATGGCCAGTTGCGCGCAGAGGCGATGGGCGTGCCCGCACAGGCTGAACAGCGCCGCCAGCAGATCCGGCAAAACGCGGACGGAACGGCCCCGGCAGAAACGGGAAGCGAGCGCCGGGCGGGTGCTCGAAAGATTGTCCGGCAACGGCGCGCCGGGGACCAGGCGCAAGGCGCCGGTCAGGGCGGCAAGAGAGGGAATCGTCGCCGTCATGCCATGCCCCGCAACAGGAAGGCCCGACGCGACAGTACCGGGGGCGGAGGCGGAGCCGGGGCCGGTTTGGGCGACGCCGCCGGGCGCAGTTCGGCCAGCGCCGCCAGCGCCGTTTCGCGCGCCCCCTCCTGGCTGTTGAATTCGTGCATCGGCGAGAACAGGGCGCAGCTTTCGTGATAACCGATGGCCGGGTCGAAAGCGGTCATAAAATCAAAACTCGCCTCGCCAAAATCACGCGCCACGCTTTTGCCCACCCGCTCGCCAAGCGGCAGATGCTGCGCTGGCAGCCGCCACAAACTCATAAACCAGGGCGTGATGAGAATGCCCTCGGCAATGAGGCCGTCTTCTTCCTGACGCCAGACAAAACCGACGGCCTCGACGGAGAGCGCCGCGTTGAGCAGCGGGATGCCGCTCATGCGTTCACTCTGGACGCGCCCGAAGTGCGCCACGAGGGCGTCTACCCGTTGGCGCAGGCGCTCGTCCGCTGGCCTTGGTTCAGGTTTCATCGGGCAGCAGCATGAACTGGTCGGGCGGGCAGTCACAACCGGGGCAGCGCCAGTGCGGCGGCAGTTCGGCAAAGGGCGTGCCGGGCGGAACCTGCCACTGCGGGTCGCCCTCCGCCGGGTCGTAGACCCACCAGCAGATTTTGCATTCAAGGCGCGAATCGGGGCGCAAAGCCTCGACCCGCCCCAGATAGCTGCCCTCGAAACCTTGGAAAACCGACATGCTCAGGCTCCCAAGTAGGTCAACACATCGTTCAGGCGCTCGTGCGAATCGCGCAGATCTTCCGGCGCCGCCATCGCCACTTCGGGCATATCGACCACTTCGACGGTATTGAGGATGACCTTGTCCATCGAGTTGTAATACACCACCCGCCAGCAGTTGGGAAGCCGGCTATTGGAAATGCGGCAATTGCCGTAGCCGCGCGACAGGATGAGAACGCGGCCCGTGCCCAGGTGATGATCGAGAAAACCGATGTCCTCCGGCGAGACGGGCAAGAGCGAGAGATTGACCACATGCGGCGGCTGGCCGGGCCGCCAGCGGTTGGTCTGGTCGCGCAGTTCCTCGACCAGAATGGGGGCGCTCTGCACATTGGGCGGCAAAGCGCCCTGCCACGTCGGCCAGTCGCTGCGCGGCCAGACATCTTCGGCGGCAATGGTGCGAAAGAGCGTCGGCACGGGGCCGACCTCGATGGCGTCATCGACCAGCAACGGCGGCTGGCCGGGTTCCTGCCGCCAACTCATCAGCCGCCAGACGCCGGCGAAAACCGACTCCTGCACGCGGATTTCCAGACCGCCCGGAATATGCACGATGGCGCTGGCTTCGCCCTCACCGAGTATCTGGTTGACAAGGCGGATGTCATCCGGCGGCAAGCCGAGCAGCGAGACCTGACCGGAAGCGCCGCCATTGGCGGCATGGTCGAGCAAATCGAGCGCCGCGCGCAGCGCCTTGCCGCCCTGCTCAAGACCGCCAATATCCTCCGGCTCCGGCAGTTGCGGCGGGCGATAGGTCGCCATGTCCTTGGGCATGGGCAGGTAGTCGAGATGCTCCTCCTCGCTATAAGCGCCGGGGCCGGAGGCGACAACCGGAATGGGAAATTCTTTCATCATGGTTCCTTTTTAGTGACAGCCGTGACTGCTGGCCGAATCGGCGTTGACCAGGGGAATGCCGATACCCGGCGCACGCGCTGGCGGCATTTGGAGCGCCTCGCCGACGCGCTGGAGATAGACATCCCAATCCTGCATACCGCTGATGGCGGTGACGTAGGCGCCATCGCGGAAAAACAGCAAGGCTGGCCAGTGGTTCGAGCCATAGCGGCGGGCCACGGCCTCCTCGCTGGCGCGGGGCGTGACGCCGACGCTGAAGCGCCCGGCAAAGGCTTTCATCAGTTCAGGCAGCACGGCGGCGACATCCTGGCCTTCCGGGTAACGCACGGCGTCGCCCGCCAGCAGCAGGACGCGGTCGCCCCCGCCTGCGGCCCAGTCGGCGACGCCCTGCTCGTCGACCCAGGGCGCGCCAAAGTCGCGCGCCAGCCGGGTGACCAGCGGCGCGGCCAGGGCGGCTTCCGGTGGTTGAATCTGGGTATGGGTCATCATTGTTTTGTCTCCTCTCGATAAAAAGGTTCAGCGGCTACCGGTCAGTTGCCGCAACGTTTCGGCGCTCATGCTTGAAGGCAGCGCAAACTCCGCCGGGGCGTCGGCAGCGCCGCCGTGCAGCGCGCCCAGCACCAGATCGAGCGTGGCATCGACCTCGGCGGCGCGGACGGCGTCAATGCGCTCGCGCGCGTCATTCATAAAAACCAGCAGCCAGTCGCCCGCCGCCACCGCGCCAACCAGCGCCGTATTGACGCGCCGCTGCTCGCCCCGGCCCGCGCACAGCGCATGGCCGGGTTCAATGGCAGTGACCTGCATGGGGATGCCAATGCACATTTTTAGTAAACTTTCTGTTCAAATCCTTACACTCCCGTTCGTCCTGAGCTTGTCGAAGGACGGTGCGGAGAGAGGATACGGAGGTTTGAACCGCCCTTCGACAGGCTCAGGGCGAACGGTATTGGGGTGTGTATGCACTTGAATCAAAGCCGCTCTAGTGTTCCGTCGCCAGAAACGGCAGAAAACGCTCGTCGCCCCCACGGCAAGCCTGATCCGGGGCAGGTCGCTGGGCTTCGTAGGCGGCGAGAGACAGTTCATCGACGGTAACCGTCTCCTGCACCGAGAGCGGCTGCTGGCGCAGCGCCGGCTGACCACCCCAGGCGGTGATGGCGCCGACCGCCAGTGTCAAGGCTTCTTCCAGCGCCGCCTTGACCACGGGGCGCAGGCTGCCGCCGTAATCCTCCAGTTCCTCCGGCTGGCAACCGATGAGCAGGAGTTCCCGCGGGTAGGAGCCGGTCAGTTGAGCGAGCGACAAGACTTCCTGAAAGCCGGTCTGGTGCAGGCTCATCTTTTTGGCGCCGAGAAAGCGCGGCACCTCGTCGTCACGCACCAGCTTGAGCGTGCCTGGCTCAAGGCCGTAGTCGATGGCGTCAAAAATCAACAGCCGCCCTGCCCCTTGCACGACATGGATCAGGTACAGGCCCTGTGTCCCGCCGTCGACCAGCGAGACGTGCGGCGCAAAGCTGTAGCGTTGCTGAAGCGCCTCGACGCAGCGCACGCCGAAACCCTCGTCGGCCCACAGCAGATTGCCGATGCCGAGTATGCAAATGGATTGAAGCCTGTCACCATAAGCGTTACAGGCGTTTTTGGACGGATTGGCGGTCATCAACGGGAACTCCCGGTTAAAAAATCAGGAAAGGGAAGGAGAAAACGGAACGGCAAGCGGCCCGCGCAGACGCTTCCAGGCGTGGAAGCTGTCCCAGGCGGCCTGCTGCGCCAGCAGGAAGCTGGCGTCGATGCCGAATTGCCGCGCGCAGCGGATGGCGGTGTCGGGCGACATGGCGCGCAGGCCATGCACCAGTTCATGCATCCGCCGCCGCGACATGCCGAGCAGACGCGCGGCCTGGCTTTGACTCAGCGACAGCGGCGCGAGGCAGGTTCGCGCCAGGAGCCGTCCCGGATGTATTGGCGCGCGCACCGGCACTCCCCTAGGGGGGAGCGCCGAGGCGGCGGTCTGCTTGCGGCTGGCGGCAGGGCGAGGCATCGGGCTTTCAGTCCTTGAAGGTGCGGCGGCCCGAAATCATGGTGCTGACCATGCTCTGGCGGCTCATGATGTCATCGCGGATGGCGGCATAGATATGCAGCATGACGAAGCTGACCATGACCCACATGCCCAGACGGTGCCAGCTATGCACATCCTGGCTCGAACCGAACAGTGGAATCACCCAGCCGAACAGCCTATTGGCCCATGACCCCGCCTGCGCGCCTTCGCCATAGAGCGCAAAGCCCGTGCAGATCATGAAAATCACCACCAGCAGATACATGGTGAACATCATGAAACGCCCCATCGGGTTGTGGCCGACGTACTGATTGGGCCGGGCGGCGATGAACAGATACCAGAGCAACATCCTGAACACCTCGCGCCAATAGGCCAGGTTCGTCACCGGCAGCCAGAACAGTTCGCGGGCATGGTAGTTGCCGACGATGGCCCAGTAAATGCGGCCGAGCAAACCGATGGCGAGGATGTAACCGGCGGTGAAATGGGCAAAGCGGATATAGCCCATGAGGAAATGGTCGCTCGCCTCGCCGGGCATGGTCGGCAAGGGTTTGCCGATGAAATACCCGGTCAGGGCGAGCACCGTGATGGCCAGCGCATTGATCCAGTGCCAGACACGCACCGGCGCCTCAAAGACGTAGACCGATTTGATGCTTGGCGCCTGGGCAACCGCCAGCGCGTCACCGACGGGAGCGTCGGCCCGTGATGCTGTAGTCATAATCAAACCCTCCTGTGCTTGGCGCCCATCAGCGCACCGTGACGCGACTCAGCTCCTGACCGTCCTCGCTCATGACGTGGGTCGAGCAGGCGAGACACGGATCGAAACTGTGGATCGTGCGCAGAATTTCCAGCGGCTGCTCCGGATTGGCCATCGGCGTATTCATCAGCGACGCCTCGAAAGCCCCGATCTGGCCCTTGGGATCACGCGGCGAGCCGTTCCAGGTAGTCGGCACGACGCACTGGTAGCTGTCGATGCGGCCATCCTTGATCTTTAGCCAGTGGCCGAGCATGCCGCGCGGCGCGGCGACGGTGCCGACGCCCTTGGCTTCTTTCGGCCAGGTTTTCGGATCCCACTTCTCAGCATTGACCGTGCTGCGATCACCCCTCTTGATGTTGCCGACCAGTTGATTGAAGTCGTCCATCATCATCTCGGCGGCGTACTGGCTTTCCAGGGCGCGGGCCAGGGTGCGGCCAATGGTGGTCGGCAGCAGTTGCTTGGCGCTGTACTGGGTTTCCGGCAGGCCCAACGCCCTTGGGATGGCGCTATTGATGGCCGTCGCCGCGCCATCGACCTGCTCCTTGACCCGCTGGCAGAACTTGTTGCCCTGCAAGGCGTGGGCATAGGAAAGGATGTAGCGCGCCAGCGGCCCGACTTCCAGCGCATTGCCGCGCCAGCGCGGGGCCTTGATCCACGAATACTTGGCCGATTCGTCAAGGTTTTCGATCTTGGTCCGCGTTCCCTTGAAATTCGGGCCTTCCGGCTTGAAGTTGGGTTCGGTGACGCCATCCCAGGGATGCAGACCCTTGGATTCATCAGGATACTTGTACCAGCTATGGGTGACGAACTCCTGCACCTGCTCGGGATCGCGCGTATCGATCGGGTAGATGGTGTTCCAGTCGCCATTCAAGATGACGCCGCCCGGCAACTGGTGGGTGCTGTGGTCGTAGGGCACCTTCTCATAGGTGCCGTAGTCGCCGACGTTGAGCGCCGACAGGCCGCCGCCGTAGAGCCAGCCGGCCTGCTTGTAGATGGTGCCGATCGCCAGCACGTCGGGGATGTAGACGTTGTTGTTGAAGTCGATCATCTCCTGGATGCGGGAATGCACGAAATTGAGCCGCTCCATGTTGATCGGCGCGCCCGCCGCGCCATCGCCATCGAGGTTGATGGCGCAGGGCACGCCGCCGACCAGATAGTTGGGGTGCGGGTTCTTGCCGCCGAAGATGGTGTGCACCTTGACCCATTCCTTCTGCAAATCGAGGGCTTCGAGATAATGGGTGACAGCCATCAGGTTGGCTTCCGGCGGCAGCACATAGGCTCTCGAACCCCAGTAGCCATTGGAGAAAGGCCCCAACTGGCCGCTTTCGACAAATTTCTTCAGGCGGTTCTGGACATCGCGGAAATAGCCCGGCGCCGACAAGGGATGCGCCGGCGACACCAGTTGCTGCAATTCGCTGGTGCGGCGCGGGTCGGCCTTGAGGGCCGAAACCACATCGACCCAATCGAGCGCGTGGAGATGGTAAAAGTGCACCGCGTGGTCGTGCACTTGCAGCGTCTTGGCCATCATCTCGCGGATCAGATGCGCATTGAGCGGAATCTTGATGCCCAGCGCGTCTTCGACGGTGCGCACGCTGGTCAGCGCATGACAGCCGGTGCACACGCCGCAGATGCGCTCGACGAAGGCCCAGGCGTCGCGCGGATCGCGGCCTTTCAAAATGACTTCCAGCCCGCGCCACATGGTGCCGGTGGAAACTGCGTTGCGAATCACGTTATTGGCGTCGAGATTGACCTCGACGCGCAGATGGCCCTCGATGCGCGAGACCGGGTCCACCACCACGCGGCGGCCGGAGTTGTCGAGCTTGAAGCCCTGGGTTTCATAAGCGCCCATGTTGTCTTTCCTCTCTGTCTGGGATCAATGATTGGCGGTTGTCGACCGCTCGCGGGATTTGTCAATGCTGCGCTTGGCGACCGAAATGGCGGCATGGGCAGCGACGACGGCGCCAACGACAGCGGCGGCCGTACCGCCAATCTGGTCGGCATTGGACTCAACGCCAAAGGGATGAATGGTGGTGATGCGGTCGTAAAACGATCCCTTGTCCCAGAAACCGTCTTCCGAGCAGCCGATACAGCCGTGACCGGCCTTGATCGGGAAGCTGGTGCCTTCGTTCCACTGCACGGTCGAGCAGGCGTTGTAGGTGGTCGGCCCCTTGCAGCCCATCTTGTAGAGGCAGTAACCGCGACGCGCCGATTCTTCGTCCCAGACCTCGACGAACTGCCCGGCGTCGAAGTGCGGACGGCGGTAGCATTTGTCGTGGATACGCTGGCTGTAGAACATCTTCGGGCGGCCCTGACGGTCGAGTTCGGGCATCCGCTCGAAGGTCAGCATATAGGTGATGACGCCGGTCATCACCTCGGCGATGGGCGGGCAGCCCGGCACCTTGATGATCGGCTTGTCGGTGATGACCTTGTCGATCGGCGTCGCCTTGGTCGGGTTCGGCTTGGCCGCCTGGACGCAGCCCCAGGAGGCGCAGGAACCCCAGGCAATGACGGCCTTGGCGCCGCTGGCGACATGTTTGAGTTTTTCAACAAAGGGGCGGCCCGACTGGATGCAGAACATGCCGTCTTCATTGAGCGGCGGATTGCCCTCGACCGCCAGAATGTAATTGCCTTTGTACTTCTCCATGATCTCTTCGATAACCGCCTCGGCCTGGTAACCGGCAGCGGCCATCAGGGTGTCGTCGTAATCGAGCGAAATCATCGACAGCACCACATCCTTGGCCAGCGGATGCGCCGAACGGATGAAGGATTCGGTGCAGCAGGTACATTCCAGGCCGTGCAGCCACAGCACCGGCGTGCGCGGCTTGGTTTCCATGGCATGGGCAATCTGCGGCACGAATGACGGGGCCAAGCCAAGCGACGTCGCCGTCAGCGAGCAGTATTTCAAAAAGCTGCGGCGCGAAATCCCCTTGCGCCGCATCACCTCGTAAAAGGTTTCCATCATGTTGTCTCCAATACTCTGTTGGTCGTTGTTTGCTCTCGCAATCCCCAGACGCACATCGCGTGTGCGATCCTGATTCCTCTTTGTGCAATTCGCGCACCATTTTGGAATTGGTCGAAAAAATATGCGCAAAAAAATCTAAGCGATTGAAACATCAAGAATTTTCTGATTTTCCCGGAGCGGCGGCGCTTGGTATCCAGGCGTCATTCGGAAACCTATTGTCCGCAAACAGGTGACATATGGAAAGACATCTTCCAGCGCAAAACGCAGCGATATGACAGGAGACTGGCCGCTTTGGGCGTTTTAGATCGGCGGCGGCGGCAAGGGCAATTCGAGCGTGAATTCCGCCCCGCCAGCGGGCGCATTGGCTGCCCGGAGCCGCCCGCCGTGCTGCTCGACGATGCCGTAGCTGATCGACAAGCCCAGCCCGGTGCCTTTACCGACCGGCTTGGTGGTAAAGAAGGGATCAAAAATAGCCGACTGATGCTTGGCGGCAATGCCGGGGCCGTTGTCGCGCAAAGAGAGGCGCAGCCATTGACGATCACGCTCGACCGCGATCCATACCGCCGGTTGCTCGGCGTAACCCAGGGCCGCATCGAGGGCGTTTTGCAAGAGGTTCATCAACACCTGCTGCAACTGGCCCTCGCTGCCGCTGACCATGACCGGCTCGCCCCGTTCCCAATGCACCGTGAAATCCGCCCCCACACTCTTCCTCACCCACAAAATGGCGCGCTCGATCACTTCATTGAGATCGACCGCCGCCCGCGCTTCCTTGTCCGTCGCCGAGAAACGCTTGAGTCCATTGACGATGTCGGTGGTGCGGTTGGCGCCTTCGAGCGTGCCTTCGATCAAGGAGGGGATGTCCGCCAGCAGATGGTCGATGCGCAGGCGCTGGCGCAATTCGCCCACGGTATCAGCGGCAGCGCCCTCGTGCACGGCGGCCAGATACTCGGAAAGGCGCGTCAGGTAGCGATTGAGGGCATGGACATTGCCCATGACAAAGCTGATCGGGTTGTTCAATTCATGCGCCACCCCGGCCACCAGCCGCCCCAGCGAAGCCATTTTTTCCGACTGGATAAGCTGCTGCTGCGCCTGCTTGAGCGCGTCATGCGTACTCTGCAAGGCCTGATAGGCGCGTTTGAGTTCAGCCGTCGGACGACCGACGAAAACCGTACCCTGCCGCCGCCCGCTGGCCACCAGACGCGGCGTCGCGTTGGCGTCGACCGGCACGGCATGGCCCTCGGCATCGAGCAGATTGAGATCAAGCCCCTCACCGCTACGCGGCGGCGCGGCGTTGGTCAAGACCTGCTGTAGCCGCGCGGCGCTCCCGGCGTCCGCCATCAACGCCGCGAAGGGCGTGCCGCGCAAGGCTTTGTCACTCTGCCCGACAAGATCGCACAGCGCGACATTGGCCTGTTCGATCCGCCCCTGCTCGTCGCAGACGACCAACACATCGGACATCGCCGACATGACGCTCAAGACGAACTGCTGCGACTGCTCCAACTCGGTGTTTTTTTTCTCCAGCTCGATTTCGTCAGCGATAAGCTGGGAATACACCTCGTCCATCTTATGAACGACATCCATCCAGGTCGATTCATCGACGCCCTCCAGATGCCCTCCCGGCGACGACAAGGCAGCGCCGGATTGGTCGGTATCGGGTAGCTCGGGAGGAAAAGTCATCGGATCAGCCATGTGTGCATTGTGACTCAGGAAGTAACATTATAAAACCCAATGCCGAGCTTGAAACCAACGACCTTCCCCGGTCGCGCCCGCCCGCCCTCTGCTAAAATTGCCGCCTCGAAATGCCGCTGCCGGGCTGACCGGCTTATAGAAGAACCGGCAATTGAATATTGAACTTTTGAGCCGTTGCCTGCCAACTACCGTTCGCCCTGAGCCTGTCGAAGGGCGGTGCGGAGAGTGGGCTTCGCCTGTCCTGGGCAAAATCGAAGGGACAGAGCTTCAGCCCGAACGGTGCGTTCAATATTTGGTTGCCGGATGAATATTCATGGAGTACGCCCCGATGTATCAATCCCCGCTCCTTCAGGATCTGCACGAACGCGGCCTGATTGCCCAGTTGACCGACGCCGGAACGCTCGATCAGTTGTTGCAGAAGGAGAAAATCACGCTCTATTGCGGCTTTGACCCGACGGCCGACAGCCTGCATCTCGGCCATCTGGTGCCGGTGCTCATCCTCAAACGCTTTCAGGAAGCGGGCCACCGGCCCATCGCGCTGGTCGGCGGCGCCACCGGCATGATCGGCGACCCCAGCTTCAAGGCCAGCGAGCGCAAACTCAATACGCCGGAAGTGATCGCCGCCTGGGTGGACAACATTCGCGCCCAGGTCGCGCCCTTTTTGAGCTTCACGGGCGGCAACGCGGCCTTGATGGCCAACAACCACGACTGGTTCGGGACGATCAACTGCCTCGATTTTCTGCGCGACATCGGCAAGCATTTTTCGGTCAACGCCATGATCAAGCGCGAGGCCGTGCAGCAACGGCTGCTGCGCGAAGATCAGGGCATTTCCTACACCGAATTTTCTTACGCCCTCTTGCAAGGCTACGACTTTGCCGAGTTGTACCGGCGTCACCACTGCCTGTTGCAGGTGGGCGGCTCCGACCAGTGGGGCAATATCACGGCGGGCGTCGATCTCGCCCGCCGTCTCCATCAAGCGCAGACTTACGGCCTGACCGTGCCGCTGATTACCAAGACTGACGGGACCAAGTTCGGCAAAACGGAATCCGGCGCCATCTGGCTCGACCGGCAAAAAACCTCGCCTTACGCCTTCTACCAGTTCTGGCTCAACACGGCGGACGCCGACGTGTACCGCTTTTTGAAATTTTTTACCTTCCTGCCCGTCGCCCGTATCGCCGAAATCGAAGCCGCCGACCAAGCCAGCAGCGGGAAGCCGGAAGCCCAGCGCATCCTCGCCACGGAAGCGACGCGCCTGGTGCACGGCGAAGCCGCGCTGCTCGCCGCCCGGCGCATTACCGAGAGCCTGTTCTCCGGCCAACTGGCCGATCTGACCGAAAACGACCTCGAACAACTGGCCCAGGACGGCCTGTCCCACATCGCCATCGACCGCGCCAACAGCGGCCTGATCGAGGCCCTCACCGCCGCCGGTCTGGCCAAATCAAAAGCCGAAGCGCGCACCTTCATTCAGGGCGGCGGCGTCACCATCAACGGCCAGCCAGCGCCCGGCCTCAATCACGTCATTGGCGACGATGAACGGCTCTATGGCCGCTTCACCATTCTGCGCCGGGGCAAGAAAAATTATGGGTTGATCCGCTGGCGGGACTAATTTTTTATAGCGTTTTTGATTTGTTTTCTTACCGCAGAGGACGGAAGACAAAACTTTCGCAGCCACCGCTGGACAATAGCCCCTCTCCCGCTTGCGAGGGAGAGTTGCCTCAAACCGCTCTAGAGCATTTTCTGTTCAAGTCCTTACACTCCCGTTCGTCCTGAGCTTGTCGAAGGACGGTGCGGAGAGAGGAACGAGGCTTGAACCGGGCTTCGACAGGCTCAGCCCGAACGGTATAGGAGTGTGTATGCACTTGAATCAAAACCGCTCTAAAACTATGCCCGCGCCAGCACCCGCGCGGATGCGAGCAGTAGCGCGAAGCGGGAGCCTTGGCCGGGGGCGCTGACGATTTGTAGTTTGCCGCCGTGGCGTTCGACGACGTGGCGGGTGATGGCGAGGCCCAAGCCGGTGCCGCTGTCGGCGTCGTCGGCAAAGCGGGCGCGGCTCTTGTCGAGGCGGTAAAAACGCTCGGTCAGGCGCGGCAGGTGTTCGGCGGCGATGCCGGGGCCGTTGTCGGTCACTTCAAAACGGGCCTGGCCTTCGCCATCGCGCGACCAGCGGGCGGTGATGCAGCCCTTGGCCCCGGCGTAGCGCACGGCATTGGCCAGCAGGTTGCTCATGGCGCTGCCGATTTCGCTGGCGCTACCGGCAAAATCAAAATCGACCGCGGTCTCAATGCGGAGATGCTGCGCCTCCGGCCCGTACAAGCGCGTTGACAGGGCGAAGGCTTCGGCGGCGCAGTGCGCCGTCAAGGCGTTCAGATCGACCCGTTCGCCCTGGCTCGGCAGCGGGCTGCCTTCGAGCCGCGAGAGCGTCAGCAGGTCGCCGACCAGAGCCTGCATCCGCCTCGTCTGCTGCGCCATCAGGCCGAGATAGCGGGCTTTTTCAGCAGCGGACAGATCGAGGTTTTGCAGGGTTTCGATAAACCCGGCCAGAACCGTGAGCGGGGTGCGGATGTCGTGCGAGACATTGGCGACAAAATCGCGCCGCATGGCGTCGGTCTGCCGCTGGGCGGTGATGTCGGCGGACAGCAGCAGCAGGCAGTCGGCGCCGTAGGCTTGCCGCTGCACCAGTAATTGCACGGGCTGGCCGGAAGCATCCGGGTGGCCGGGCATTTCGAGCGGCGGGCGCGGCTCGCCAGACCAGGAGAACCAGGTGACGAACAGCGGGTCACGAACCAGATGCGCGATATGCTGGCCCTGATCGCGTTTGGTATCCAGCCCGAAGTGCGCGGCGGCGGCGGCATTGCAAAACAGAATGCGGCCTTCGCGGTCGAGCAGCAGGATGCCGTCCGGCAGGGCGTCGAGAGCGGTCAGCAGCGTGTCGAGCCGGGCGGCGCTGGCGGCGGCCCGCGTCTCCTCACGGCCCAGGGCGCGTCGCGTGTAGGCGGCGGCCAGCCCCCAGGCTCCGGCGAGATCGGGCATGGCGCTGGCGGTGGGATCGGCGATCCAGCGCAGAAAGCGCCGGGCGCGTTGGCGGTCGATGACCCACAGCCCGGCGGCGATGGCGAGAAGCAATAACAGCGCGGCAAGGAGGCTATTCACGCTGCCGACAGCGCCTTGGCGTTGAGCCGGTAGCCTGCGCCGCGCACGGTTTCGATGGCCGCCGCGCCCGCGTCGCCCGCCGCCTCGCGCAGATTCTCGCGCAGGCGTTTGACGTGCACGTCGACCGTGCGCTCTTCGATGAACACATGGTCGCCCCACACTTTGTCGAGCAGGGCGGCGCGGCTATAGACCCGCTCCGGCGCGCGCAGGAGGTGATGGAGAAGACGAAATTCGGTCGGGCCGAGTTTGACCGCCGCGCCGTTCCAGGTGACGCGATGCGCCGCCGGGTCGAGCGTCAATGCGCCGACGGCGACGGCTTCGCCGCTGGCGTGCGGGGCGCGGCGGCGCAGCACGGCGCGCAGCCGGGCGAGCAGTTCCCTGGGCGAAAAGGGTTTGACGATGTAATCGTCGGCCCCGGCGTCCAGCCCGGCGATGCGGTCGGATTCTTCGGCGCGGGCGGTGAGCATGAGGATGGGAATGTCGCGCGTGCGCGGATTGGCCCGCCAGCTTCGGGCCAGCGCCATGCCGGATTCGCCGGGCAGCATCCAGTCGAGCAGAATGGCGTCGGGCCGCCGCGCATCGACGGCCTGACGGGCAGCGCGGCTGTCGGCGGCGTGCACGCTGTCGTAACCGGCATGGCGCAGGTTGACCGCAATCAACTCGGCAATCGCCGCCTCGTCCTCGACGATCAGAATGCGCGTCATGGCCTCCCCATCCCGGCCTCCGGCGCGGCGCTGATGGCCGCTTCCGTCTCGGCCAGCGAGCGGTGCCGCACGTCGGCGCCCTTGACGACGTAGATGACGCATTCGGCAATATTCTTGGCGTGGTCGCCAATGCGCTCGATGGCCTTGGCGATGAACAGAAGATCAAGGCTCGGCGTGATGGCGCGCGGGTCTTCCATCATGTAGGTGATGAGTTTCCTGACAAAACCATCGAACTCGCGGTCGACGGCGGCGTCTTCCTTGAGGGTGGCAAAAGCGGCAATGGTGTCGAGCCGGGCAAAGGCGTCGAGCGCCTGGGCGATCAGCCTGGCGGCGAGGTCGCAGGCCAGTTGCAGGTCGGAGAGCGGCAGGGTCGGCATCCCGCTATTGACGATGGCGCGCACCATGCGGGCGATTTTCGCCGCCTCGTCGCCGGCCCGTTCAAGATTGCCGGTGACGCGGGCAATCGAGAGCAGGAGCCGCAAATCGACCGCCGCTGGCTGCCGCCGGGCGATGATCCGCGTCAGCGCATCGTCGATGGCGACTTCCATCGCATTGACGCGCAATTCACCAGCCAGCACCGCTTCGGCAAATTCGTCGCTGTGGTTGGTCAAAGCCGCCAGCGCCTGGCGCAACTGCGCTTCGACGAGGCCGCCCATAGCCAGAAGATTGGAAGAAAGCTGGGCCAGCTCATTATCGAACTGGCTGGAAAGGTGTTTGTCGGTCATGGTTTTTAGCCTTTAGATCATTTTGCCGCCCTTGCGGGTTCAGAAGACAGAAGACAGAGGACAGAGGGGTGGTCTGTGGTCTGTTGATCGGCGCTGGCTTCCAGCCAGCGGAAATTAGCTGATTACTGTTCACTGAATACCTCTCTGTCCTCTGTCCTCTGTCCTCTGGTCAGCCGAAACGCCCGGTGATGTAATCCTCGGTTTCCTGCCGCTGCGGTTTGAAAAAAATCTGGCTGGTTTCGCCAAACTCGATCAATTGGCCGAGATACATATACGCCGTGAAATCGCTGCATCGCGCCGCCTGCTGCATGTTGTGGGTGACGATGGCGATGGTGATCCCGTTTTTCAGTTCGGCAATCAGTTCCTCGATTTTGCCGGTCGAAATCGGGTCGAGCGCCGAGCAGGGTTCGTCGAGCAGGAGCACTTCCGGCTTGATCGCCACGCCACGGGCAATGCACAGGCGCTGTTGCTGGCCACCCGACAGGCTCATGCCGCTGGCGTTGAGTTTGTCTTTGACCTCGTCCCACAGCGCCGCCTGGCGCAAGGCCCATTCGACGCGGTCGTCGAGATCGGCGGGATTGAGTTTTTCGTAGAGTTTGACGCCAAATGCGACGTTGTCGTAAATGCTCATCGGAAAGGGTGTCGGCTTTTGAAACACCATGCCCACCCGCGCCCGGACGAGGGCGACGTCGAGGCGGCGGTCGAGCAGATCCTCGCCATCGAGCAGCACCTGACCGCTCGCCCGCTGGCCGGGATAAAGTTCAAACATGCGGTTGAAGACGCGCAGCAAGGTCGATTTGCCGCAGCCGGAAGGCCCGATCAGGGCCGTCACCCGCTTGTCGGCAATAGCGAGCGAAATATTCTTGAGGGCGTGAAAATTGCCGTAATGGAAATTCAGGTCACGCACGGTCAATTTAGCGGTCGCTGTTTCTGACGCCGCCGGGTTGATCGCTGGGTTGATCATTATCATCTCCGTTCCCGCGCCAGCCAGCGGGCGGCAAGGTTGAGCAGCAGCACCGCCAGCGTCACCAGAAAAACGCCCGCCCAGGCAAGTTGCTGCCAGTTTTCATAAGGACTCATGGCGAATTTGAAAATGGTCACCGGCAGATTGGCCATCGGCGCGCCGAGATCGACGCTCCAGAACTGGTTGTTGAGCGCGGTAAACAGCAGCGGCGCGGTTTCCCCGGCAATGCGCGCCACCGCCAGCAGGATGCCGGTAATGACGCCCGCCCGCGCCGCCCGCAGGGTGATTTGCAGAATCACCCGCCATTTCGGCGCGCCCAGGGCGTAAGCCGCTTCGCGCTGGCTCGCCGGGATCAGGCGCAGCATGTCCTCGGTGGTGCGGATGACCACCGGAATCACCAGCAACGCCAGCGCCAGCGCCCCGGCAATGGCTGAAAAGGTATGAAACCGCTTGACCGCCAGCGCATAGACAAAGAGGCCAATGACAATCGACGGCGCCGAGAGCAGGATGTCATTGACCCAGCGCGTGGCGCTGGCCAGCCAGCCTTTGCCGTATTCGGCGAGATAAACGCCGGCCATGACGCCGATCGGCGCGCCGATGAAAGCCGCCATTGCCACCATCACGACGGAGCCGAAAATGGCGTTGGCCAGACCGCCTGCCTCATTGGGCGGCGGCGTCATCCCGGTCAGCGTCGCCAGCGTCAGACCGCCCAGCCCCAGCCGCAGGGTTTCCCACAAAATCCAGAACAGCCAGAAAAGGCCAAAGACCATCGCCAGAAGCGCCAGCGCCAGCGCCAGCCGGTTGCTCCGCTGACGCGCGGCAAAACGCCGGGCGACGACGGCATCGCGCCAAGCCAGGCTCATGCCGACCTGCCTTCCCGCCGCCGCAGGCGCGCCAGCAGCCATTTGGAAAACGCCAGCACGACAAAGGTGATGAAAAAGAGCGCCAGCCCCAGATACAACAGCGCGGCTTCATGCAGGCCGCCGCCGCTTTCGGCAAATTCGTTGGCCAGCGCCGAGGTAATGCTGTTGGCGGCGGCAAAGAGCGAGGGCGAATCAAGCTGGCTCATATTGCCGATGACGAAAGTCACCGCCATCGTCTCGCCCAGGGCGCGGCCAAGGCCAAGCATGACGCCGCCGATGACGCCTGCTCTGGTGTAGGGCAAGACCACTTGCCAGACCACTTCCCAGGTCGTCGCGCCAAGACCATAGGCCGATTCCTTGAGCAGCGCGGGCGTCACTTCAAAGACATCGCGCATCACCGCGCTGATGAAGGGAATCACCATAATCGCCAGAATGATGCCCGCCGCCAGAATGCCGATGCCGACCGGCGGGCCGCTCAGGAAGGCGCGCAAACCCGGCGTCGCGCCGAACAGCGTTTGCAGCGGCTGCTGAACATAGGCCGCCAGAATCGGCCCGAAGACGAGCAGGCCCCACATGCCATAAACGATGGAAGGCACCGCCGCCAGAAGCTCAATCGCCGTGCCGAGCGGACGTTTGAGCCAGGCGGGCGACAATTCGGTGAGGAACAGCGCGATGCCGAAACTCACCGGCACGGCGATGACGAGGGCGATCAGGGAAGTCGCCAGCGTGCCGTAAATCATCGCCAGCGCGCCAAACTCGTTCTGGCCGGGGTCCCAGACGGCGCGCGTCAGAAAGCCGAGGCCGTAGCGTTCGATGGCGGGCCAGGCCCCGATCAGGAGGGTCAGCAAAATCCCCGCCAGCAAGAGCAAGGTCAGCCCCGCCGCGCCTCTGGCCAGCCAGCCAAACAGGCGGTCGGCCCAAACCCCCGGCGCTTGCCGCACCGGCGTCGGCGGCAAGGCCATATCGACCGACCAGGCCGCCGCGGCGGATGGGGCAAAGGGCTGACGCGCAAGCGGAGCGGACATCACGGCGCGATTCGGCTATTTTTTGGCCGAACGCAGGTCTTTGCCGCGTTCGATATGGGCCATGATGGTTTTCAGCTCGCTGTCGGCCAAAGCGCAGAGCACAGCAAGGCCGCCGCGGAGCAGGTCGCTTTTCTTGTAACCGCCGCCCAGACGCTTCTTCAAGCGGGTGATCTGGGCGTATTCCTCGGCGGGCATGGTGAAACGGTCGCGCACCCATTTGATTTTCGGCGCTTTGCCGGGCTTTTTCGCCGCCGCCGCGAGTTTAGGCTGCGGCGACGCTTCGCCATGCGCGGCGATGGCCAGTTCCAGCGCCTCGTCCAGTTCCAGACGATATTTCTCGGCGACCTGATCGACTGCCTGCTGTGACGTGGCCTCTGGCGTGACCTCTGCCGTCGCCGCCCTGGCGGCGGGCGCGGGACGCTTTCTGACCGTCCGCGCCCCGCCTTGTACCTTGCTCTGCCTTTGGGCTACGGGTTTTTCGCTGCTTCTTTCCATCGTCATTCCTCCATGTTGTGAACAGGCCCGGGATGCGTTTCATCCCAAGTTTTGCCACTTTAGCGAAAAGCAACCGCCTTGCCCGATGTATCTTTGATCTCTCCCCACGACTGGCGAATCATCGCCGTCACGCTCTCCGGCAGCGTCACATAATCCAGTCCGGCGGCAGTTTGAGCGCCCTCGCGGTAGGCCCAATCAAAGAACCTGAGCGTGGCGGCGGCCTCTGCCGGTTTGTCCTGCGTCCTGTGCATGAGAATGAAGGTCGCGCCGCTGATCGGCCAGGCATCCTTGCCCGCCTGATCGGTCAACACCTGATAGAAGGTTTTGTCCCATGCCGCGCCAGCGGCGGCGGCCCTGAAGGTTTCGCCACCCGGCGCGACGAACGCCCCGGCCGCGTTCCGCAGCAGCGCGTAAGTCATTTTGTTCTGCTTGACGTAGGCATATTCGACATAACCGATGGCGTTGGGCAAGCGGCCCACATAGGCGGCGACGCCCTCATTGCCCTTGCCGCCGACGCCGACCGGCCATTTGACCGCCGTGCCCTCGCCGACCTCGTTCTTCCACCGGGCGCTGACCTTGCTCAGATAATTGGTGAACAGAAAGGTCGTGCCCGAACCATCCGAGCGGCTGACCGGCGCAATCGGCGCGTCCGGCAGCGCCAGACCCGGATTGAGCGCCCTGATCGCCGCATCGTTCCAGCGCGTGATCCTGCCGAGATAGATGTCGGCCAGCGTCTGACCATCCAACTTCAATTCGCCCGGCTTGAGGCCGACGATATTGACCACCGGAACCACCCCGCCGAGCACGGTCGGGAACTGCGTCAGCCCCTTGGCCGCCAGATCCTGATCGGTCAGCGGCATGTCGGAAGCGCCAAAATCGACGGTCTTGGCCTCGATCTGCTTGATGCCCGCGCCGGAACCGACCGACTGGTAATTGATCTGAACCGCCGTCGCCCTGTGGTAATCCGCCGCCCACTTGGCATACAAAGGCGCCGGAAAACTCGCCCCCGCCCCCGTGACGCTCTCTGCCGCCACCACCGCCGAGGCAGCCAACAGAACAGCGCCCGTCAGCAGCCTGGCGGCGCGCAAAATTTCTTGCCTGAACATGGATGTTTCCTTTCTTGACGTTGAACACTGGCCACCACTTTAGCGACCCCGTGTGACGCTTTTGTGACAACGGCTGCTGATCACCAGCCAAAGCTTGTCCGCCATCCGTCAAATCGGCGAAAATTCAAGGCTTGCGCGGCTTTCCGCACCAACCCATGACAAGGATTCCCGATGTCCACCAGCGAGCAGCCTTCCCCAGACGAAAACCACCTCATTGCCGAGCGCCGCGCCAAACTGGCCGCATGGAAGCAAAGCGGCCAAGCCTTCCCCAACGATTTCCAGCGCGAAAACACCGCCGCCATCCTGCATCAAGGCTATGGCGAAAAAACGGCGGAAGAACTCGCCAGTTTGCCGGTTCAGGTCAAAGTCGCCGGTCGCATGATGTTGAAGCGGGTCATGGGCAAGGCGTCGTTCGCCACCCTGCAAGACCTGTCGGGCCGCATCCAGATTTACGTCGCCCGCGACCACATTGGCGAAACCGCCTACGCCGCCTTCAAGACCTGGGATCTGGGCGACATTCTCGGCGTCACCGGCACGCTGATGAAAACGAAAACCAGCGAACTGTCGATCCAGGCCGCCGAAATCCGGCTGCTGACCAAGACGCTGCGCCCACTGCCGGATAAATTCCACGGCCTCGCCGATCAGGAACTCAAATACCGCCAGCGTTACGTCGATCTCATCATGAACGAGGAGACGCGCTTCGTCTTCCGCGCCCGCTCGGCCATCGTCGCCTCGATCCGCAATTACATGACCGGCCACGGCTTCATGGAAGTCGAAACGCCGATGATGCACCCGATTCCCGGCGGCGCTTCGGCCAAGCCCTTCGTCACCCACCACAACGCGCTCGACATGCGGCAGTTTCTGCGCATCGCCCCGGAGTTGTACCTGAAGCGTCTGGTCGTCGGCGGTTTTGAAAAGGTTTTCGAAATCAACCGTAATTTCAGGAACGAAGGCTTGAGTCCGCGCCACAACCCGGAATTCACGATGATGGAATTCTACGAAGCCTATGCCAATTACCGCACCCTCATGGATTTCACCGAGGGCCTCTTGCGCCACGCCGCCCGCGAGGCGCTGGGGCAGGAAGTATTCATCTACCAAGGCCGCCAACTCGATCTCTCCAAACCTTTCCGGCGGCTCACCATCGGCCAGGCCATCCAGAGCGAACACCCGGAATTCACCGACGCCCAACTGGCCGACGCCGACTGGCTCAAGCGCCAGATTCAGGCTTTTGGCGAAAAAGTCAAACCCGGCGGCCTCGGCAGCCTGCAACTGCAACTGTTCGAAGCCTGTGCCGAAGCCCAGTGCTGGGAGCCGACCTTCATCATCGACTACCCCGTCGAAGTCTCCCCCCTCGCCCGCGCCTCCGACGCCAACCCGGACATCACCGAGCGATTCGAGCTATTCATCGTCGGCCGCGAAATCGCCAACGGCTTTTCCGAACTCAACGACCCCGAAGACCAGGCCGCCCGCTTCATGGAACAAGCCAAAGCCAAGGAAGCCGGCGACGAGGAAGCGATGTACTACGACGCCGACTTCATCCGCGCCCTCGAATACGGCCTCCCCCCCACCGGCGGCTGCGGCATCGGCATCGACCGCCTCATCATGCTGCTGACCGACTCGCCCGCCATCCGCGATGTGATTCTGTTTCCGCAGATGCGGGCGGAATGAGCAAAGTCCCGCTTCCTCTATTTCTCCCCTCGCCCGCTTGCGGGAGAGGGGCCGGGGGAGAGGGCGGCGACATCCCGCAAAAATTTATGATTTCTGCCCCGCCATGACCCCGCACGCCTTCCTCGCCAAATGGCGCAACGTCGACCTCAAAGAACGCACCGCCTCGCAAAGTCACTTCAACGACCTCTGTGCCCTGCTTGGCGTTGACGATCCGATCACCGCCGATCCGAAAGGCGACTGGTTCACCTTTGAAAAAGGCGCCACCAAAACCGGCGGCGGCGAAGGCTGGGCCGATGTCTGGAAGAAAGGCTGCTTCGCCTGGGAATACAAAGGCAAAGCCGCCAATCTCGACAAAGCCTTCGATCAACTGCTCCGCTACGCCATCGCCCTCGAATCCCCGCCGCTCCTCATCGTCTCCGACATGGAGCGCATCCGCATCCACACCCACTGGACCAACACCGTCCAGCGTGTGTACGAAATCACGCTGGAAGATTTGACCGACGCCACCAAGCGCGACTTGCTACGCGACTGCTTCCTCAACCCTTCAAGCCTCCGCCCCACGCAAACGCGGCAGATGCTCACCGAAGCCGCCGCGCGTGAATTCGCCGCCCTCGCCCAGCGGCTACGCCAACGCGGCTTTGAACCGCCCGCCGTCGCCCACTTTGTCAATCGCCTCGTCTTCTGCCTCTTTGCCGAAGACGTCAACCTCTTGCCCAACAAAATGTTCCAGCGCCTGTTGGAAGCCACCCGCCCCGCGCCCGAACAATTCGCCGCCAACGCCCGCACCCTGTTTGCCGCCATGAAATCCGGCGGCATGGTCGGCTTTGAGAAAGTCGACTGGTTCAACGGCGGCCTCTTTGACGACGACAGCGCCTTGCCGCTGCAACAGGACGACATCGACAACCTGCTCGCCGCCGCCAAACTCGACTGGTCGGACATCGACCCCTCCATCCTCGGC
>JAITMS010000073.1 GCA_031277255.1 Azonexus sp. | reverse complement strand
CAAGTCGCAACTGCGCAAAACGCCCGCGCCAACGACCAACCAGCATCCGATCAAGGCCCAACCGGGCCGCAATCTCCCGATTCTGCATCCCATCCGCCGCCAACAAGACAAGGTGCGCGCGCTGCGACAACCTCACACTCGTCAGCTTCGAGGCCACCAGCTTTCCCAACTCCACCCGCTCGTCAGCCGTCAAGATAATCTTCGGCGCCACCCGCATGTCACCCTCCGGTCTCCATCTACAGATCATTGTAACGGATATGACTTGTTAAGATTTATTAAGAATGCAGCATTACACTAGCGTGGAATCACCACGTGGCGGCCCGTGCGCCTGGCCTGCCGGGCGATTCCAGGCCAGTGTGAGGCTCCTTTTACTGAGAACAGGCCCTACGGAACGTCACAGAATCTGGATCGACTGCTTACCGGGGAATTCGCCATCCGCAAGCTTGAGAACAGGGCCGCCTACGAAATGACTGGACTCTCACTGGACTCTCGTATGACACGAAATTCGACCTTGGCAATCGGGTCGAACTGCCGTGGAATGGCAACTTCTTTTCCGTGTCGCCTCATCCGGCCCCCAGGCAAACACCCAAGCTTGGCAGCCTGCACATCGGGATGGAATCCGCACTCAAGGCGGCTGTAAAGGCCATCGCCCAAGGCCGCTAACCCGGCGACCATGCCGCCTCTCAGTTCATCAGCATAAAATTTCTCAGATTTGATCCAAATTAAGAATGACGTTCACTTTTTTTCGTAGCATTCGCACATAGATTACTTAGTGATCTACGTTTCTGGCAGCGATGAAAAGCTGCTGACCGCGCTTCACCGCGCCTTTAACGGAATGGAGGAAATTTGTGATGAGCAGCAACTCGGATAACACCCTGTTCTATCCTTGGATGGAACCGTTCATTTTCAGTCACGACGCTCATGTGAACGAGCCGCCAGATTTGTTCAAGAAATATATGAGCGACAAGCACAAACACTTGGCCGTTCGCGCGGAGCGTCAGGATATCGATGGCGTCAAGTACTTGGTCTTCCTGAGTGGCGACACCGTCTTGCACCGCATGCAGTTGGCTGACGGCTGGTCCTTCCGCTGTGATCCAAACGAGTTGTCCGGCAAAGTCGGCAGTTGGGATATCAGAGCCCGTCTGCATGACATGGCTTTTGATGGCACCGATGCCAGTGTGATCTATTCCAGCCTGGCCGGTTGGGGTTGGGCGCTCGGGCCGGAAGTCGGTCTGCAACATATCAATGCCTACAACGAGTGGTGTATTGATCACTTCAAGGATTTCCCCAACACCTTTGTGCCTTCCGCGATGCTGCCGGTATGGGATCCTGTGCAGACCCTGAAGGAGTTTGAGCGCATGAAATCCTTGGGCTACCGCTCCGTCATGCTGCCCATGGAACTACCCCACGCAGACCCGATCCCATACAACGACAAAGCTTGGGAACCGGTGTGGGCTTTCGCCGAGGAAGCCGGTATTCCTCTGAGTTTGCATTTATCGACCGGCGGCACCTTGGTCACAGAGAGAGGGGCGGGCGCGGCCTGCATGAACTACTTCAATTTGGGAACCGCCGCGCTGCATACCATTGCATTGCTGATTTCCAGTGGTGCCCTGGATCGCCATCCCAAATTGAAGATCGTCATCACCGAGACAGGTTGCAACTGGCTGACCTGGGTAGGCGAGCGGCTGGACGAGGTTTATACGCGCCATGCTCATTACGTGCGGCCCAAGCTGTCTCGCATGCCTAGCGAAATCCTCTATAGCCAGTTCCTGGTTACGACTCACCGGGAGCGGGAGTGGATCAATAACCGCCATGTTACGGGCGTGGATTGCATCTGCTTCTCTAACGATTTCCCGCACCGGGAAGGCACTTTCCCCGAATCCAAGATCTGGATCGACTACATCTTTGCTGGTAGCAACATCAGCCCCAAAGAGAAATACATGGTTCTGGGCGGCAATGCTGCCAAGCTGTACGGCATGGACCCCGTCAAATCCAGGGAAGAGAAGGCCCGCATTGACATGAGTGGGTTTGCCATTCTGTGATGGTCTGAGCACCACATATCAAGGAGATACAAATGAATACGCAAGCAGTTCCAGTAGATCGTTCAAAGTTGCCGCTGGTTTACTCCTGTTCAGGCTGTTCGAGCGCGGCCCAAACGAGTAATGACGTAGCCTTGGAGCTGGATCGCCGCAATTTGGCCGAAATGTCGTGCATCGCTGGTGTCGGCGGTGATGTACCCAAGCTGGTGAAAGTTGCCAAATCCGGCCGTCCGATCATCGCCATCGACGGTTGCGCCTTGTCATGTGTCAAGAACACATTGGCCCGTCACGGCGTGCAACCGGTGGCCTGGCACGAGCTTTCGCAATACGAGGTTGAAAAGATTTATGGGGCGGATCCGGATCAGGCCAACGTCAAAAAGGTCCTGGATATCGTCATCGACTCGATTCCCCAGTGAACCTGGGCGCGTGCTCCACATGAAATACAACAGCATCAAGGCTCGGGGGCGTAATACCCCTCGGGCTGCCTTCTTGAGTTGAGAGGCCTCAATTGGAAGTGAATTCGCTGTCGATTATCGTAGCCGGAAGTGGTGGCGCGGGCGCTATCTCCACCGGCACATTGCTGTTGAATGCGGCTGGCCTGGGAGGGTGGTATGCCTACCTGACCCGCTCAGTGGGGGCGCAAATTCGCGGCGGCGAGGCTGTGGCGCAGCTACGCATCAGCCGCGAACGCCTGGCTTCGCACGACGATCATTTTCACGTCCTGCTGGCGCTGGACTGGAAAAACCTGGGTAAATTTGCATCCGAGATGCCTTTGGCGGCAAATGGTCTAATTATCGGTGATCCCGACCAAGGAGAAGCGCCTTCGGAGTTCCTGGCGAGC
The DNA here is from genome assembly GCA_031277255.1 of Azonexus sp. Classification (GTDB taxonomy): domain Bacteria; phylum Pseudomonadota; class Gammaproteobacteria; order Burkholderiales; family Rhodocyclaceae; genus Azonexus. The sequence continues at coordinate 13,043 of JAITMS010000073.1, read as the reverse complement.
GGCGCCCGTCTGGCTTGGTTGCCCATGAAACAACTCGCGCAAACGATTCCTGGCGGGCGCCCCAACATGGTAGCCATGGGCGTGTTGGCCGGTCTGCTCGGATTGCCGCATCCACTACTCGATACGGTGCTGGAAAAGGAACTGGCGCACAAGGGAGCGACCGCGTTGGCGGCCAGCCGTGCTGCGGTTAAACTTGGACTGGAAGCAATCGCTTCCCTGCCACCCATAGCCCGGCTCGCTGCCCCCCAGATGAGTACAGAACCACGCTGGACCATTACGGGTAATCAAGCGACGGGCCTTGGAGCCATACGCGGCGGAGTCCGCTTCGTGGCTGCCTATCCGATCACCCCGGCAACCGAAGTACTCGAATGGATGGCCCCGGCGCTGGAAGAGGTGGGAGGCGTTCTCGTGCAGGTCGAAGACGAGTTGGCGGCGATCAATCAAATCATTGGCGCCTCCTACGGTGGCACCCCCTCGCTGACGGCCACCGCCGGCCCCGGTCTCGCTCTCATGACAGAGTCCATAGGTTTGGCTGTAGCCTCCGAAACACCTATCGTGGTTGTGGATGTCATGCGCGGCGGCCCTTCCACGGGTATTCCGGCAAAGTCTGAGCAGGCCGATCTCAACATCGCGCTCTACGGTCTCCATGGCGATGCTCCCCACTTGGTCTTGGCTGCGAATTCTGTACAGGATTGCATCTTCACAACCCAGTGGGCCGTGCATTTGGCAGAAACTCTGCAAGCACCGGCGATCGTGCTCTCCGATCAAGCACTTGGGCAAACGCGCGCCGTCATTGATCGACCACCAGAAACAATCTTTTCGACCAAGAGGTTGACTGCGGAACCACCCGCGACTGGCGCTAAATATCGACGCTATACGGTCACTGAGACTGGTGTCTCACCCATGGCTATTCCCGGTACGCCGGGATGCCAATATACCGCCGACGGGCTTGAACATAGCGAAACGGCTGTTCCTTCCTCTCTTGCCGTGGACCACCAGCGGCAACTTGACAAACGTGAGCGCAAACTTGGCTGCTACGACTATGGCGATGCTTGGGCCGACGTGGAAGGCGACGGCACACTCGCTCTTATCACGTGGGGTTCCTGTACAGGCGCCGCGCGCGAGGCAGCTCGCATCTGGCGCGAGGAAGGGCGTCAGATCAAGCTGGTCAGCTTGCGGCTACTGGCGCCGACACAACCAGACAAATTTGCATCGCTGCTTGATGGCGTCCAGCACGCGCTCGTGATCGAGCAGACACATAGCAGGCAATTTCTGCGCTATTTACAAGCGCACTACCCGCTCCCCTCGCAGGTGGAATGTCTGAACCGCCCAGGACCTTTACCAATTCGGTCGAGCGAGATATTGGGGAAACTGGCTAAATGGAAATGACTATTCAAAATATGCAACTCGCACAGTGCGGTTCCCGGAGCGCCGAGCCTTACGACTCCGATAGCTACCTTTCGGGAGTGAAGCCTATCTGGTGTCCCGGCTGTGGCGACTACTCCGTACTGACTTCACTGACCAATGCGCTTGCATACCTGCAACTATCCCCCGAGCAGGTTGCGCTTGTCTCGGGTATCGGTTGCTCCTCGCGCATACCAGCCTATACCAGCGTCTATGGCTTTCACGGCGTGCATGGCCGGGCGCTGCCCGTTGCTACAGGCCTAAAGATTACGCGGCCTGATCTGACCGTGCTGGTGGCTGGCGGCGATGGCGATGGTTTTTCGATCGGCGGCAATCATTTTCTACATGCCTGCCGACGCAATGTTGATCTTACCTACATCATCATGGATAACCAAGTCTATGGAATGACAAAGGGGCAAGCATCACCCACCACTGCACCCGACTGGCAAGGCAGCGAGCTAACGCCGCATGGCACCGGCGTGAATCCATTTCAGCCGCTTGTGATCGCGCTAGCCTCAGGGGCAAATTTCATCGCACGCTGTTTCAGTGGCGAACCTGCCAACCTGGCTGAAATCCTCGTCCAAGCCATTCAACACCCCGGTTTTTCGGTGGTACAGATTTTGAGTCCCTGCGTGACTTTCCGGCCTGAGCAACGACAATGGAAAAATAGTGTCCGTATGGCCGAGAGCGGCTTGGACACTGATATACGCACCGCAGCCCGTCGATTGATGGAAGATGACGGCATGACTGTCGGTCAGATTCTCTACAAAGGGAAGCGGCCAGCCTACCAGCCCCAAAGCGCCAGTAGAGGGGATATTCATAAGCTGGAGCGGGGGTTTGTACTATGAGCGAGAAGCCCATTCCAAATCGTTCTCTCGAGGAACTTTTCGAGTTTGCCCGCACCATGGAGCTTGAGGCAGCCCGGCGCTACACCCAGCTCTCGGACATGATGGCGCAGCACAACAATTCAGAACTGACAGACCTGTTCAAGCGAATGGCTGACATCGAATGGCTGCATGTATATAACGTGGAGAAGGCACGGCGTGAACTGGACGTGATGGAGGGTACCCCCAGCAGCTATCCAGGTTTCGGCTTGAATGCGCCGGAAGTTCCCGACTTTCTCAGCATGCACTATCTGCTTCGGCCTTATCATGCCCTGAAACTAGCCATGCAGCATGAAGAGCGCGCGGCGATCTTCTATACCGAACTGGCCGACTCGACCGAAAACGACGAAGTGCGGGCTGTGGCTCTGCGCTTCGCAGAAGAAGAAAAGAATCATGTGCGCGAGTTGCAGCAATGGCTTGCGCGTTACCCCGAACCTGAACCGGGTTGGGACGACGATCCTGATCCGCCCAACGAACTGGAATAATATTTTTTTAGGAGGGAAAACCCCATGGCACTCATGATCACCAAACTGTGTAGCGCCTGTGATGCTTGCTTGTCCGAATGTCCCAATCAAGCGATCACCGCTGGCAGACCCTACGTCATTGACCCCAACAAATGTACAGAATGCGTCGGTTCATTCGACTCTCCGCAATGCATGGATATGTGCCCCGTTAAAGGCGCTATCGTACCCGCTACCAGCCCTGCTTAAGATGCGCATGATATAGAGCATCCGAGGCCGCAGTCTTGGTTATGAGCGTGCTGAGGAGTTCTTCGGCTCGAGTCGATTGCGTACCCCAAGCACGTTCAGTTGTCTGTTCTGTACTCCAAAAGTAACTCAAGTTTAGGTCGCCCAGTTGCAACAACAACTGGCGCTCCAAGACAGTGCTGATCTCTGAAGTGTTTATTTGGTCAAAAATTTAACCAAATTTTCAATCCTGTACAGGGTTGATATCAGAGGCACGTATGCCCCAAGAAGCCCATTCAGGTCGATCATCGTACTGGGGTAGCGGTCAAATAGCCACGCTTGCTGCCCCGACCAGAAAACTTCAGTTGGGAGAGATCTTTACCTGATCGGCAAGCCTTCATGTCCGATTTGTGCAACAAAGTCGGTCATGCCGTATCCAGTCAGTTCATGACAGCCCACCAATTTGTGGGGGGAAAAGTGGGGGGAATTTCAGAAATCTGGGCTAGAAAGCATTTCATTTGGCCCGGTGGCCAGCCTAACTTATTGATTTTATTGGTCGGGGCGGCGGGATTCGAACTCGCGACCCCTTGCACCCCATGCAAGTGCGCTACCAGGCTGCGCTACGCCCCGACAAGCTTTTGATTATACCTGAAACCACGATGGATCAAAGGCGCAACATCTCGATAATGAATTGCAATTCCTGGCGCAAACTGCTCCCTGACGGTCGCGTCCCTTCTTTCTCACCCTCGGCGACAGGACTCAGCGGGCCAATCTCATCCAGCCGATTGCGTGCTCCGCTGATCGTAAATCCATGATTATAAAGAAGTTCACGAATACGGCGCACGAGCAGGACTTCGTGGTGCTGGTAATAACGCCGATTGCCACGGCGCTTGACCGGCTTCAACTGGTTGAATTCCTGCTCCCAATAGCGCAATACATGCGGTTTGACGCCGCACAGTTCGCTGACTTCACCGATGGTGAAGTAGCGTTTGGCGGGAATCGGGGGCAGTTCCTCGCTTGTGGAAGTTTTAGGCCGCGGTTCCATCGAAGGCAAGTTCAACGTCGGACTTCAGCTTCTGACTGGCATGAAAGGTCACGACCCGCCGGGCGGTGATGGGAATTTCCTCGCCGGTCTTGGGATTGCGACCGGGCCGCTGGGGTTTGTCGCGCAACTGAAAATTGCCGAAGCCGGAGAGTTTGACGCCATCGCCGGTTTCGAGGGCGTTGCGGATTTCCTCGAAAAAGGCTTCAACCATGTCCTTGGCTTCGCGCTTGTTGAGGCCGACTTTTTCAAAAAGCAGGTCGGCGAGTTCAGCTTTGGTGAGCGTCATCTTTTTTTCCATCAGGCACGCAGTTGAGCACCGAACGCCTGTTCGAGACAGGACACCAGTTGCTGCATTGCAGCATCAACTTCTGAATCCAACAAAGTGCGTTGAGTATCTTGCATAACTACCCGAAATGCAAGGCTTTTTTTGTTTTCAGGGATGCCTTTTCCGGCGTACAGATCGAACAGTTGGATGTCGTTAACCAGCGCCGGTTTAGCCTTCTTCAAGCCATCGAGCAGGCTCTGCAAGGGCAGGTTCTGATCGACGACGATAGCCAGATCGCGCAGCACCGGCTGGAATTTCGACACCTCGGCAAAAGCCGGTATGGGCGCGGCCTTGAGGGCGGCCAGATCGAGTTCAAAAATGACCGGCGCTTGCGGCAATTCGTATTTCTGCACCCATTCTGGATGCAGTTCGCCGAGGCAGCCGATGATCTTGCCATCGAGCACCACGCTGGCGGCGCGACCGGGATGCAGGGCCGGGTGGGTCAGTTTTTCCCAGCGTGTTTGGGCAGGCGCGAGCAGTGCTTCGAGGTCGCCCTTCAAGTCGTAAAAATCGACTTTGCGCCCGCCGCTGCCCCAGCCTTCCGGCAAAGCGCCGCCATAGGCGAGAGCGGCCAGACGCCACGGCTGGCGGAAGCCGGCCACGGGCGCGTCAAGCGTCCGCGCGCCCTGGTCATCGCGGGCAAAACAGCGGCCCAGTTCAAACAGGCGGACGCGGCTTTGTTTACGCCGCAGGTTGGTGACGAGATTGGCGATCAGGCCGCCCAACAGGGTCGAGCGCATGACGGCCATCTGGCTGGCGATGGGGTTGGCCAGGCGGATCAGTTCGCTTTCTGCTGTTTTACCGGCGAAATCGGCTTCCCAGGCGGCGTCGACGAAGGCGAAATTGACCACTTCCTGATAACCGCGGTCGATCAGCGCCTGGCGGATGCGGGCGTTGGGGCGCTCGACTTCCGGCTGCGGCATCATGGCCATCCGGCCTTGCGGGGCCGGGGCGGGAATGTTGTCGTAGCCGTGGAGGCGGGCGATTTCTTCGATCAGGTCTTCTTCGATTTCGAGGTCGAAGCGCCAGGATGGCGGGGTCACGAGAAAATCTTCGCCCGTCTCGCCTTCGCGCTGATAGCTCAAGCCCAGCCCGGCCAGCAGCGCGGCGATGCGTTCTGCGCCCAGTTCAAGGCCCAGCACTTTTTCAGCGCGGGCGCTACGTAAGCGCACCGGTGGGCGCGGCGGCAGCGCGGCCTGGGCTTCGACCACCGGCCCGGCTTGGCCGCCGCAGATGTCGAGAATGAGTTGAGTAGCGCGTTCCAGCGCCCGGCGGGCGCCGCCGAAATCGACGCCGCGCTCGAAGCGGTGTGCGGCGTCCGACGTAAAACCATAGCGCCGGGCGCGGCCAGCGATGGCTGGCGGCGAGAAAAAGGCCGATTCGAGGAACAGTTCCCGCGTTTCCAGTGTAATCCCGCTCTCCTCGCCGCCCATGACGCCCGCCATCGCCAGTGGCTTGGCGTCGTCGGCGATCATCAGCACATCGGCATCGACGGCAATGGTCTGTTCGTTGAGGAGCAGCAGTTTTTCTCCCGGCTCGGCCAGACGGGCGTGGATCGCGCCGGAGAGCCGGGTGTTGTCGAAAGCGTGCAGCGGCTGGCCGAGTTCGAGCATGACGTAATTGGTGACATCGACCAGCGCCGAAATAGCCCGGACGCCGCTGCGTTGCAGGCGGCGTTTCATCCATTCCGGCGTCGCCGCCCGCGCATCAACGCCCTTGATGACGCGGCCGCAATACAGGGGGCAGCCTTCTGGCGCGTCGAGCACGATGGCGCGGGTATCGGCAATCGTCGCCGGAACCGCCGGAATCTCCGGCAGATGCGCGGCAGCGCCGGTAATGGCCGCGACTTCACGGGCGATGCCGAGCAGGGACAGGCAATCGGCGCGGTTCGGCGTCAACTTGAGTTCAAACTGGCAGTCGTCGAGGTCGAGATAATGGCGCAGGTCCGCGCCGACCGGCGCATCGGCGGGCAACAGCAAAAGGCCGGACGCATCCTCGTCGGCGCCCAGTTCTTTGGCCGAGCACAACATGCCCGCGGATTCAACACCGCGCACCTTGGCCGCCCTGATCGTCAAAGCGCCGGGCAAAACAGCGCCCGGCAAGGCGCACGGCGCCTTGAGGCCAACGGCGACATTCGGCGCGCCGCAGACGATGGTGACGGGCGCGCCGCTGCCCGTATCAACGCGGCAGACGTTCAGCCGGTCGGCATCGGGGTGTTTCGTCACCGCCAGCACCTCGGCGACCACGACGTGAGCGAAAGCGGGCGCGACCGGCTGGCGGTTTTCGACTTCCAGACCGGCCATGGTCAGGCGATGGGAAAGTTCCTCGCTCGTCAGTTGGGGATCGACGAAGGCGCGCAGCCAGGATTCGGAAAATTTCATGGGCGTCTCGAAGAGGTAAATCAGACAAATTGGCGCAGAAAACGCAAATCGCCTTCAAAAAACAGGCGCAAGTCATTGACGCCATAACGCAGCATGGTCAGGCGATCGGGGCCGAAGCCGAAGGCAAAGCCGGTATATTTTTCCGGGTCGATGCCAGCGATTTTGAGCACATTCGGATGCACCATGCCGCAACCGGCGACTTCCAGCCAGCGCCCTTCCAGCGCGCCGCTCATAAACGCCACGTCGATTTCGGCGGACGGCTCGGTGAACGGAAAGAAGGACGGGCGAAAGCGCACGGTCAGATCGTCGGTTTCAAAGAAACGCCGGAGAAAATCGGCAATCACGCCCTTCAGATCGGCAAAGGAGACGTTCTCGCCAACCCACAAGCCTTCGACCTGATGAAACATCGGCGAGTGCGTAGCGTCGGAATCGACCCGGTAAACCCGGCCCGGCGCGATGATGCGGATCTCCGGCAGGCTTGGGAGATGCCGGTAGCGGGCGACATGCGCCTGCATGTAACGCGCCTGGATCGGGCTGGTGTGGGTGCGCAGCAGCACCTTGTCAGCCACCGAGCCATCGGGATTTTGCAGGTAAAAGGTATCGTGCATCGACCGCGCCGGGTGATCTTCCGGCGTGTTCAGCGCGGTGAAGTTATGGAAATCGTCCTCGATTTCCGGCCCGTCGGCAACGCTGAAGCCGATTGAGGCAAACAGCGCCTCGATGCGTTCCAGCGAGCGCGTCACCGGATGCAGGCCGCCCCGCTGTTCGCTCCGTCCGGGCAAGGTGACATCCAGCGCCTCCTCGGCGAGACGCGCCGCCAGCGCCGCCTGGCGGATGGCTTCGCGGCGCTCGTTCAAGGCGTTTTCAATGGCCGTTTTGGCGGCATTGATCGCCGCGCCAGCGATTTTCTTTTGTTCCGGCAAGAGCTTGCCCAGTTCTTTCAGGCGCTCGGTAATCTGGCCGCTTTTGCCGAGAAAGCGGGCCTTGACCTGCTCCAGCGCGTCCGGGTCGGAGAGGGCGGCAAACGCGGCTCGCGCCTCGGTAACGATTCGATCAAGATTGTCCATGGGTTTTCCCTGCGGCTGCCAACAAAAAAGGAGGCTTAACGCCTCCTTTTTTCATTCAGCTTTCGCTCAGGCGCCGAGCTTGGCCTTGGCTTGGGCGGCCAAAGCGGCAAAGGCGGGCTGGTCAAAAACGGCGAGATCGGCGAGAACCTTGCGGTCGACGTCGATATTGGCTTTTTTCAAGCCGTTCATAAAGGTGCTGTATTTCATGCCCAATTCACGCGCGGCGGCGTTGATGCGGGCAATCCACAAGGAACGGAACTGGCGCTTCTTCTGGCGGCGGTCACGGTACTGATACTGACCGGCCTTCATCACCGCCTGTTTGGCGATGCGATAGACATTTTTACGCCGACCGCGATAGCCCTTGGCCTGGGCAAGAACTTTTTTGTGCCGGGCGCGGGCCGTGACACCCCGTTTGACTCTGGACATGTTAACTCCTTATGCGTAGGGCATCATGGCGCGGACGGCTGCGCTATCGCACTCGTGTACGCCAACCGCGCCACGCAGGTGACGCTTGTTCTTGGTCGTTTTCTTGGTCAGGATATGACGCTTGAAAGCCTGGCCGCGCTTGATGCTGCCACCGGCGCGGATCGAGAAACGCTTTTTGGCGCTGCTCTTGGTCTTCATTTTGGGCATTTGACTGCTCCTTTTAACATGCTGTCAGGTGGTTCCCGGCGGGAACGCTTCTTCTACCCGAAAGCACTTTTTCTCACCACAACTACTTCTTTTTCGCCGGGGCGACGATCATAATCATCTGCCGCCCTTCCATTTTCGGCATTTGTTCGACCTGACCGACTGCTTCGAGGTCGGTCCTGATTCTTTCCAACTGGCGCATCCCGAATTCCTGGTGCGCCATTTCGCGGCCCCGGAAGCGCAAGGTGACCTTGACCTTGTCTTCTTCCTCAAGGAAGCGAATCATGTTGCGCAGCTTGATCTGGTAATCGTTTTCGTCCGTGCCGGGGCGCAGCTTGATTTCCTTGATCTGAACCTGCTTTTGCTTCAACTTCGCCTCATGGGCGCGTTTTTGTTCCTGATACTTGAACTTGCCGTAATCCATGATCCGGCAGACCGGCGGGCTGGCCAGGGGCGCGATCTCGACCAGATCGACGCCGGTTTCCTCGGCCATTTGCAAGGCAGCGCGGATATTCATAATCCCAAGCTGCTCTCCGTCTACACCCTGAAGGCGCACCTCTGGCGCCGTAATTTCTTCGTTGAGGCGATGCGCCTTGTTCTGAGCGATGGTAAAACCCCCAAGCCAACAATAAATTAAGCCGTGCCACACCGCGCCGCGACTTCTTTTTGAAGCCGCTCGATCAGGGTATCGACAGTCATCTGTCCGAGATCCTGACCGCCGCGTGTTCGCACGGCCACCAGTCCTTCTGCTTTTTCCTTGTCGCCGACGACGAGTTGGTAAGGCAGTCGGTTCAAGCTATGTTCCCGGATTTTATAGGTAATTTTCTCGTTGCGCAAATCCGATTCGGCCCTGAAGCCCGTCCGGTGTAGCTTTTGCGCGATGCTGGCGGCATAGTCGGCCTGCTTTTCCGAAATATTCAAGACAACGACCTGAACCGGCGCCAGCCACAACGGCAAGGCGCCGGCGAAATTTTCGATCAGGATGCCGATAAAACGCTCCAGCGAGCCGAGAATGGCGCGGTGCAGCATGACCGGCGTTTGACGCAGATCGTCAGCGTCCACATATTCCGCGCCCAGGCGGCCCGGCATCGAGAAATCGACCTGCACCGTGCCGCACTGCCAGGAACGGCCAATGGCGTCCTTGATGTGAAATTCGATTTTCGGGCCGTAAAAAGCGCCCTCGCCCGGCAATTCCTCCCAGGCCAGCCCGGAAGCGCGCAAGCCTTGGCGTAGCGCCGCCTCGGCCTTGTCCCAGACTTCATCCGAGCCAACGCGGCTGGCCGGGCGGAGCGCCAGCTTGACGGCGATGTCGTGAAAGCCGAAATCGGCGTAAACCTTTCTCACCAGCGCGTTGAAGGCCGTCACTTCGGACTCGATCTGCTCCTCGGTGCAGAAAATATGGCCGTCGTCCTGAACGAAGCCGCGCACGCGCATCAGGCCGTGCAACGCGCCGGTCGGTTCGTTGCGGTGGCAGGAGCCGAATTCGCCGTAACGCAGCGGCAATTCACGATAGGAGCGCAAATCGGCGTTGAACACCTGCACATGACCCGGACAGTTCATCGGCTTGACGGCGTAATCGCGGTTTTCCGAAGCCGTGGTAAACATGTTGTCTTTATAATGTTCCCAGTGGCCGGATTTTTCCCACAGCGCCTTGTCGAGAATCTGCGGACAGCGCACTTCCTGATAGCCGTTGTCACGATAGACGGCGCGCATGTACTGCTCGATTTCCTGCCACACCGCCCAGCCCTTGGGATGCCAGAAGACCAGGCCCGGCGCTTCGTCCTGCATGTGAAAGAGATCGAACTGTCGGCCCAGGCGGCGGTGATCGCGCTTTTCAGCTTCTTCCAGCATGTGCAGATAGGCGTCGAGGTCTTCCTTCTTCGCCCAGGCCGTGCCGTAGATGCGCTGCAACTGCTCGTTGCGGTGATCGCCGCGCCAGTAAGCGCCAGCCACCTTCATCAGCTTGAAAACCTTGAGCTTGCCGGTCGACGGCACATGCGGGCCGCGGCAGAGGTCGATGAAATCACCCTCGCGGTAGAGCGACACCGGCTGATCGGCGGGAATGGCGGCAATCAGTTCGGCCTTGTATTGCTCGCCCTGATCGAGAAAGAACTTGACGGCGTCATCACGCGCCCAGACCTCGCGGCTGACCGGAATATCCCGCTTGGCCAGTTCGCCCATGCGTTTTTCGATGGCTGCCAGATCTTCCGGCGTGAATGGCCGCTTGTAGGCGAAGTCATAATAAAAGCCGTTGTCAACCACCGGGCCGATGGTCACCTGCGCCTCCGGGAACAGTTCCTTGACGGCGTAAGCCAGCAAATGCGCCGTCGAATGGCGGATCAGCTCCAGCCCTTCGGCGTCGCGCTCGGTAATGATCGCCAGCTCGGCATCGCGCTCGATCCGGCAGGAGGTATCGACCAGCGCCCCATCGACCTTGCCGGCCAGCGCCGCGCGGGCCAGACCCGCGCCAATGCTGGCGGCGACTTCGGCAACCGTGACCGCTTCTTCGTAACGGCGGACGGAACCATCGGGCAGTTTGATATCGGGCATGGCAAATTCCGGGCGAAAAAAATGCGGTCAGATCACGCCAACCGCACTTTTCAGAAATTTGGTAGGCGGTATTGGAATCGAACCAACGACCTCCACGATGTCAACGTGGCGCTCTAACCAACTGAGCTAACCGCCTGAGGAAGCCGGGCATTATAGCCGCTGCCGCCAAACCGTCAAGCGTTTGATTGGCGTTTGCAGCGAACGCTGGTTCCCGATGATCGCGCTTCCGTCCTCGCTCTCGCGCCGCCGGGACAGGCGTGATTGCCTTGAATTACCCATGCGGGTAATCACCTGTCACTCTCAGTGGTTATAGACGCCCCTTGCGCAATTTCCGTTAATGGCGGGGCTTGGCGGGAGCGGCAAGAGACGCCGGGCGTTCAACCAACGGAGGCGCAACACGATGAATTTCAACAAGGAACTCGACGCCCGCGGACTGTCCTGTCCGCTGCCCATCGTCAAAACCAAGAAATCGCTCAATGACATGACCCCGGGGCAGGTGCTCAAGGTGCTGGCCACTGATGTCGGCTCGGTCAAGGACATGGAGGCTTTCGCCAAACAGACGGGCAACCCGCTCGTCGAGACGACCAAGGACGGCGACAGCTTCGTCTTCTTCCTGCGCAAGGGCTAGGGACGGATCGACCACCGAACAGGAGCCAGGACATGGCCAAGCTCGTCAATCCTCACGGCGGCGGCGACCTCAAGCCGCTGCTGCTCGCTGGCGATGAACGCCGCATGGCATTGCAGCGGGCGCAGGCTTTGCCGCGGGTGCGCGTCTCGTCGCGCGAAAAGGGCGACATCATCATGCTCGGCATCGGCGGCTTCACGCCGCTCGAAGGCTTTATGGGCCATGCCGACTGGCAGGGCGTGTGCGACGGTATGCGCACCGCCGCCGGGCTGTTCTGGCCGATTCCGATCACGCTCTCCACCGACGCCACGACCGCCGGGGCGATCAGTATCGGCGCTACCGTGGCGCTGGTCGATCCCGACGACGACGCCATCCTGGCGACCATGCAGGTCAGCGAGAAGTACCGCATCGACAAGGCGCACGAATGTCTGACGGTATTCAAGACCGCCGACCCCGAGCACCCCGGCGTCAGGATGGTCATGGAACAGGGCGAGGTCAACCTCGCCGGGCCGATCAAGGCGCTCTCGGAAGGCGGCTTCCCGGAGAAATACGGCGACCTGTTTATGAGTCCGGCGCGGACGCGCGCCCTGTTCGAATCCTTCGGCTGGTCGAAAGTAGCGGCTTTCCAGACCCGCAACCCGATGCACCGTTCGCACGAGTATCTGGCCAAGGTCGCCATCGAGGTCTGTGATGGCGTGCTTATCCATTCCCTGCTCGGCAACCTGAAGCCGGGCGACATTCCCGCCGAGGTTCGCACCCAGGCCATCGACGCCCTGATCCACCGTTATTTTGTCGAGAAGACCGTGCTCCAGGCTGGCTACCCGCTCGACATGCGCTACGCTGGCCCGCGCGAGGCGCTGCTGCACGCCCTGTTCCGCCAGAACTACGGCTGCTCGCACCTGATCGTTGGCCGCGACCACGCGGGCGTCGGCAGCTATTACGGGCCTTTCGACGCCCACCATATTTTTGACGAGATCCCCAAGGGTTCGCTGGAAACGCAGCCGCTCAAGATCGACTGGACATTCTGGTGCTACGACTGCGGCGGCATGGCCTCGGCGCGCACCTGCCCGCACCCCGATGAGAAGCGCCTGCTGCTGTCGGGGACCAAGCTGAGAAAGATGCTTTCCGAAGACGCGCCCGTACCGGCGGAATTTTCGCGGCCCGAAGTGCTCGCCATCCTGCGCGAGTATTACGCCGGTCTGGAGGCTTCGGCCAAGGTTGAAGTAAAACTGACTGGCCATTCGGCCAGGTAGACGATGCTCACGGCTCCGCGCGCTGGCGTGGAGAAGATTTTGCCAACGACAAGGAGGTAGGCGATGCCCACATATGTTCGTACCGAAAAATGCGATGGTTGCAAGGGCCAGGATAAAACGGCCTGCATGTACATCTGTCCGCACAACCTGATGAAGCTGGACAAGGACGGTTCCGAAACCGGCCATGCCATGA
>JAITMS010000041.1 GCA_031277255.1 Azonexus sp. | reverse complement strand
AACTTGGTCGCCAGAACCGTGGTGATCGCCGCCGTCAAGGTCGTCTTGCCATGATCGACGTGACCAATCGTGCCGACATTCACGTGCGGCTTGGTGCGTTCAAATTTTTCCTTTGCCATTCCAGCTCCCCAATCATCAAATCAAATAAAAAAACCAGCCAGGCGATGGTGCCCATGGGCGGGATTGAACTGCCGACCTCTCCCTTACCAAGGGAGTGCTCTACCACTGAGCTACATGGGCCTACTTGTCAAACAAAAACCGTACTGCGTCGTGGAGCGGGTGAAGGGAATCGAACCCTCGTCTTAAGCTTGGAAGGCTTCAGCTCTACCATTGAGCTACACCCGCTCAACCTCAACCCGCTGCACCAGCAACTTCAATCTGGTGGAGGGGGAAGGATTCGAACCTTCGTACTCGTAAGAGGGCAGATTTACAGTCTGCTGCCTTTAACCACTCGGCCACCCCTCCAGAAGAACCGGGAATTATCTGTGCGCGGGCAAATGCTGTCAATAGCCGCAGCAACAAAAAAGCCGACGACGGTCGGCTTTTTTTGGGGGGTGAGACGCAGTTTGTCAGTGGGACAGAATCCAGGTCACCAGCTTTTTCGCTTCATCTTCGGTCACCTTGTTCGGCGGCATCGGTACCTGACCCCAGTTGCCCTTGCCGCCAGCGATGACCTTGGCCGCCAGCGTATCTACCGCCTTGGCGTCACCCTTGTACTTGGCGGCGACTTCCTTGTAGGCCGGGCCGACCAGTTTTTTGTCGACGGTGTGGCAGGTCAGACAGTTTTTCGATTTGGCCAGCGCGGATTGATCTTCAGCAGCGTAGACCTGACCAGCCATTGCCATGCCCGCGATAGCAGCCGTGACGGCGATATGCACAAATTTCATCCTTGAACTCCTTTGGATTGGTTGGGTAAAAAACGCTTGCGATGATAGAGCTTTTTCAAACACTTGCAAGCCATCACTGAAAAGCGCCCAGCCACAATGCTTGCCGCCGCTTATCACAAATTGCTTAACGATTCAGGGTGAGAATAGTTGACAAAGGCGTAGTTCAAACTACTTACGCCGCTGGATTTGCCTCACATCGCGCACCGCGCCCTTGTCGGCTGAGGTGGTCATCAAGGCATAGGCTTCCAGCGCGGCGGAAACAGCGCGCTGGCGGCCAACCGGCTGCCAGGCGGCGTCGCCGCGCGCGGTCATGGCGGTCCGGCGGCGGGCCAGTTCCTCCGCCGTGACGGCCAGATGGATGCGGCGCTGGGGGATGTCGATTTCGATGGCGTCGCCCTCCTCGACCAAGGCGATGGCGCCGCCGTCCGCCGCTTCCGGCGAGGCGTGACCGATCGAGAGGCCGGAGGTGCCGCCGGAAAAACGGCCGTCGGTGAGGAGGGCGCAGGCTTTGCCCAGACCTCTCGATTTCAGATAGGAAGTCGGGTAGAGCATTTCCTGCATGCCCGGCCCGCCTTTCGGGCCTTCGTAGCGGATGACGACGACATCGCCCGCCACGACCTTGCCGCCGAGAATGCCCGCGACAGCGGCGTCCTGACTTTCGAACACGCGCGCCCGTCCGCTGAAGGTCCAGATCGCGGCATCAACGCCCGCCGTTTTGACGATGCAGCCATCTTCGGCAATGTTGCCGTAAAGCACGGCCAGACCGCCATCCTGCGAATAGGCGTTGGCCTGGTTGCGGATGCAGCCCTGGGTCCGGTCAAGGTCGAGTTCGGGATAGCGCCGATCCTGCGAAAAGGCTGTCTGGGTCGGCACGCCGCCCGGCGCGGCCTGGAAAAATTCATGCACCTTGACATCGCGGTTGCCGATGACATCGCAGTATTCGATGGCCTCGCCCAGGGTGCTGGCATAGACGGTCGGCACGTCGCGGCAGAGCAGCCCGGCGCGATCGAGTTCGCCGAGAATGCCCATGATGCCGCCAGCGCGATGCACGTCCTCGACGTGATATTGATCGCTCATCGGGGCGACCTTGCACAGGCAAGGCGTCGAGCGGGAAATGCGGTCGATGTCGGCCATCGTGAAATCAACCTGGGCTTCGCGGGCGGTGGCAAGAATGTGCAGCACGGTGTTGGTCGAGCCGCCCATCGCCACGTCGAGCCTCATCGCGTTCTCGAAAGCGGCCTTGGTGGCGATTGAGCGCGGCAGCGCCGTGGCGTCGTCCTGCTCGTAGTAACGGCGGCAGAGTTCGACAGAGAGCCGCCCGGCGCGCAGGAATAATTCCTTGCGGTCGGCGTGCGTGGCGACGAGGGTGCCATTGCCGGGCAGGCTCAAACCGAGCGCCTCGGTCAGGCAGTTCATCGAATTGGCGGTAAACATGCCGGAACAGGAGCCGCAGGTCGGGCAGGCCGAGCGTTCGACGGCATCGACATCGGCCTCCGGCGCCGCGCTGTCGGCGGCCATGACCATTGAATCAATCAGATCGAGATGGACGACCTGGCCTTTGATGTGGGCCTTGCCCGCTTCCATCGGCCCGCCGGAGACGAAGACGGCGGGAATGTTGAGGCGCATGGCCGCCATCAGCATTCCCGGCGTGATCTTGTCGCAATTGGAAATGCAGACCATGGCGTCGGCGCAGTGGGCATTGACCATGTATTCGACGGAATCGGCGATCAGATCGCGGGAAGGCAGGGAATAGAGCATGCCGTCGTGGCCCATGGCGATGCCGTCGTCAATGGCGATGGTGTTGAATTCCTTGGCGACGCCGCCCGCCGCTTCAATTTCCCGCGCCACCAGTTGGCCGATGTCTTTCAGATGCACATGCCCCGGCACGAACTGGGTGAAGCTGTTGACCACGGCGATGATCGGCTTCTCAAAATCGCCGTCCCGCATCCCGGTCGCCCGCCACAGGGCGCGCGCGCCAGCCATGTTGCGGCCATGAGTCGAGGTCTGGGAACGATATTGCGGCATGGTTTTCTCCGTCGGCTAAACACTGGAACTCAAGCGCCGGCATGAAACGGCTCCGGGCGCGAACTATAATCGCCGGATTTTAGTCCACTCCGCCGCTTCAATGCTCCTCCACCCCCAGTTTGACCCTGTCGCCTTTTCGCTTGGCCCGCTGTCTGTCCGCTGGTACGGCCTGATGTATGTGGTCGCCTTTGCCCAGTTTCTGCTGCTCGGTCGCTGGGTCATTCATCACCGCCGGGCCGCGTTGACCGTCGAACAACTCGATGACCTGCTGTTCTACGGCATGTTGGGCGTCATCATCGGCGGCCGCTTGGGTCAGGTGCTGTTTTACGTACCCGGCTACTATTTCGCCCAGCCGCTCGAAATTTTTGCCATCTGGAAGGGCGGCATGAGCTTTCACGGCGGCTTTCTCGGCGTTCTCGTCGCCATGATGCTGTGGGCGAGAAAACACCAGCAAGCCTGGCTCGACATCACCGATTTCATCGCCCCGCTGGTGCCGCTGGGGCTGGCCGCCGGGCGTTTCGGCAACTTCATCAATGGCGAACTGTGGGGCCGTGTCGCCGATTCGTCGCTGCCCTGGGCAATGATTTTTCCGCAGGCGGGCGACCAGCAACCGCGCCATCCGTCGCAGCTTTATCACATCGGCCTGGAAGGCTTGGCGCTGTTTGTTATCCTCTGGCTTTACAGCCGCAAACCGAGGCCGCGCGGCGCGGTATCCGGCGTTTTTCTCATCGGTTACGGCGCTTTCCGCTTCATCACCGAATACTTCCGCGAACCGGATGACGGCATTTTCGGCCAGTCCTACGCCATCAGCATGGGGCAATGGCTGTCCCTGCCGATGATCGCCGCCGGGGCGCTGCTGTGGTGGCTGGCCTGCCGGAAACGGTTTGGCTGAAGGTTTTTTTACGCTGACAGGAAAATTTTTATGACACGTCCATTCAAGGTTCTCGGCATCCAGCAAATCGCCATCGGCGGCCCATCCAAGGACAAACTGCGCACGCTCTGGGTCGACCTGTTCGGCCTTGAAGTCACCAGCACCTTTGTCTCTGAGCGTGAAAATGTCGACGAGGACATCTGCGCCATCGGCAGCGGCCCGTTCAAGGTCGAGGTCGATTTGATGCAGCCCCTCGATGCGGAAAAAAAGCCCGCTGTCCACGCTACCCCGCTCAACCACGTCGGCCTCTGGATCGACGATCTGCCGAAAGCCGTCGAGTGGCTCGCGGCCAAGGGCGTCCGCTTTGCGCCGGGCGGCATCCGCAAGGGGGCGGCGGGTTTCGACATCACTTTTTTGCACCCCAAGGGCAACGCCGAATTTCCGATCGGCGGCGAAGGCGTCCTGATTGAACTGGTGCAAGCGCCGCCGGAAGTCGTCAGCGCCTTTGCCAGACTGGCCGGGCAGTCATAAGGGCAGGATGGTTTCCACGGCCAGCCGCCGCCCCGGCGCGACTTCGGCTTCCTTGACGGTGATTTTGACCGCCTGCAATTCACCGTCCGTCCGCCGTATTTCGGCTGCCAGCGAGGGCGTTTCAGCCGCTGGCGCGGCCAGATCGGAGTGCACCGGCAAACGGTAGAGCTGCTGCCGCGATCGTCCGGTCAACTCGCCGCGGCGGCAGCCAAACAGACTTTCGGCCTGGTGATTGGCGTCGAGCACGCGCCCGCTGCCGCAGTCGACCAGCAGCATGGCTTCCGTCGCCAGTTCAAACAGCAGCTTGAACCGCTCATCGGTCTGGCGCACCCGGCGGCGGGCCTCGTCGGCTTCGTACTCGACCAGCGCCAGGGCGATCAGATTGGCTACCGCCTGGGCGAACAGACGGTGCGCCAGCGACCACGGCTGGGGATGGCCGACCTGTTCAATGCACAGCACCCCCTGCAATTCGCCGCGAATATAGATGGGCGTATCGAGCGTTGCCGTGATGCCATGCTGCGGCATGTAGTCGGAGAGAAATTCGGCCATTGCCGGATGCTGATAGACATCGTCGACGGCGATGTCGGCGCTGTCGCGCAGGGCGCGGAAATAGGCCGGGTAGTCGGCGGCCCGCAGTACCCCGCCGCTGCGATGGCGGCCAGTCGTCAGTTTGTAAAGTTCGAGACAGCGTAATTCCGACTGGTCATCGGTCAGCGCCCAGATGCTGACCCGCTCGACGCCGGTTCCTCGCGCCGCCGATTCGGTCAACAGGCTGAGCGTCATGTCGAGCGACGCCTCCTTGAAGTAGGCGCCCTTGGACAGGCTGGCGATGCCCTCCTGGAGTTCGGCTGCCGATGAGAGGCTCATGGCAGCGCCGGGAAAGGAGGAGAATTCATGCCGATTTGCGACAAGCTGACCGTAGGTTTCAGGATTCTAAGGAAAACGGCAGCCGTTGGGCGTGAAATATTCCACGCGCCATCCATTAGAGCGGTTTTGATTCAAGTGCATACACACTCCGATACCGTTCGGGCTGAGCCTGTCGAAGCCCGGTTCAAACCGCCGTATCCTCTCTCCGCACCGTCCTTCGACAAGCTCAGGACGAACGGAAGTGTAAAGAATTGAACAGAAAATGCTCTAAGCAAGCGGCCCGCCTGTGGGCGGGCCGCTTGCTTTGTTGAGTCGGCGGGAAAAATCAGCGCGGATTCAAGGCGGCGATCCGCTGCTCCAGCGGCGGGTGGGTGGCGAACAGCGCCATCAGACTTGCCTTGCCGCCCGCGATGCCGGAGGCGGCCATGTTTTGCGGCAGCGGTTCGGTATGCAGGTTGCCGAGGCGGCGCAGGGCGTTCTGCATCGGTACGGGGGTATTCATCAGGTTGGCGGCCCCGGCGTCGGCGCGGAACTCGCGCTGACGCGAGAACCAGGCGACGATGATGCTGGCCAGTACGCCGAGGACGGCTTGGCAGACCAGACTGCTCACCATGTAGCCGATCCCCGGCCCGCTATTCCCGGAGTCGTTGCGGCGCAGAAAAGAATCGACCAGATGACCGGCAATGCGCGAGATGAAGATAACGAAGGTGTTGACCACGCCCTGAATCAGGGTCAGCGTCACCATGTCGCCGTTGGCGATGTGAGCGACCTCGTGCGCCAGCACGGCTTCCGCCTCCTCGCGGGTCATGTTTTGCAAAAGGCCGGTGGAGACGGCGACCAGCGAACTGTTCCTGGTCGCGCCGGTGGCGAAGGCATTGGGCTGTCCCTCGTAAATCGCCACTTCCGGCATCGGCAGACCCGCCCGCTGCGTCAGTCGGGTGACGGTATCGACCAGCCAGACCTCGGTCGACGACGACGGCTGTTCGATGACCCTGGCCCCGGTGCTCCGCTTGGCCATGCTTTTTGACAGCAGCAGCGAAATAAAAGCGCCGCCGAAGCCGATCACGGCGGCGAAAGCCAGCAACATGCCAAAGTTCATGCCATTGGCGGTGAGGTAACGATCGACGCCGAGCAGGTTGGCGACGACGCTGAGCACCAGCATGACGGCGAGGTTGGTGGCAAGAAAAAGCAAAACGCGCTTCATGGCGGACTCCTGTCGAAAAATGATGCGGGCCGGATGTTAACCCATTGCAGGCCCAATAAAAATCGTAGCAAAATTCAGGCAATCTTCGCTTTTTTCTGCAATCGAAATGACGCCCCTGAACTTCAAGCACCTGCATTACTTCTGGGTGGTTGCCCACGAAGGCAGTATCACCCGCGCCGCCGCCCGCCTCGGCGTCGCCGTGCAGACCATCAGCGGCCAGTTGTCGCTGCTCGAACGCCAGCTTGGCAAGGCGCTGTTCAACAGTCAGGGGCGCGGTCTGGCGCTGAGCGAGGCGGGCCGCGCCGCGCTCGGCTACGCTGATCGTATTTTCGAACTGGGCGACGCGCTGGTCGACGCTGTCCATAACAGCGGCAGCAACGCCAGCCTGCGCCTGCGCGCCGGGATTTCCGACGGCATTCCCAAGCTCCTCGCTTACGGCCTCTTGAAGAAGGTCACGACGATGGGCGGCGACGTTCGCCTGATCTGCGACGAGGGCGAGTTCGAGGATCTGCTCGCCGATCTCGCCCTGCACCGCCTCGATGTCGTGCTGACCGACCGCCCGGCCCCGCTCGGCGGCAATCTCAAAGTCTTCAGCAGCCACCTCGGCGAATTCGCCACCGGCCTTTTTGCCAGCGCCGACCTCGCCGCCCGCTACCGTGCCGATTTCCCGCGCCGCCTAGACGACGCGCCGCTGCTGCTGCCAACCCGCCACCACGCGCTGCGCCACCACATCGAACGCTGGCTGGAGCAGGTTGGCGCGCGGCCCAACATCGTCGGCGAATTTGAGGACAGCGCCCTGATGACCACCTTTGGCCGCGGCGGCCTCGGCATTTTCCCGGCCCCGCTGGCCCTGGCCGAA
Source organism: Azonexus sp. (assembly GCA_031277255.1). Taxonomy (GTDB): domain Bacteria; phylum Pseudomonadota; class Gammaproteobacteria; order Burkholderiales; family Rhodocyclaceae; genus Azonexus. Next base: position 1,118 of record JAITMS010000041.1, on the reverse strand, counting down.
CAGATCGCCAGCCAGCTCGAAGCCGTCCCGCTCGGCGCCATGACGGGGGTCAGCGAGCACATTTACGCCCTCTCCAACGAGCGGCGGATTCGCCATCCGGCGGTCGAACGCCTGTGCGCCAGCGGCGGCGGGTAATGGCATGAAATCCCCCGCGCGTCGTCGCTGTTCGTGGCAGCCGAAATAAGCTTGGCGTTTTCTGGATGAAAAGCGCATGATGCACATCGTTATTACGTTTTATACACATCATGCGCACTAACATTGATATTGATGACGATTTGCTTACCCAGGCAATGCGCGCGGGTTCCTACACCACCAAAAAGGAAACCGTCGAGGCCGGTTTGCGTTTGCTCGCGCGACAGGCGGCATACCGCGAAATCCTTAAATGGGAAGGCAGATTGAAGTGGGAAGGCGACGAGTCGATTGACTGGACAAAACCCTCGCCGGACGAGGAGGCCGCAACGGAACCCCTGCCTGTGCAGGAAGCGCCCGCGCCCTACCCGGTAAAACCTGTTGCCTCCCGTTCCGCCAGCGCCAGCCGGAAAAAAAGGTAACGGGTCGTGCTGGTCGTTGATTCCAGTGTCTGGATTGATTTCTTCAACAGCCGCCCGACACCTGCCAGATTTGAGCTTCGCCGCCTGCTCAACGATGGCCATATACGGCTGATCGTGCCCGATCTGGTGTTGTTTGAAGTGCTGCGCGGCTTTCGCCACGAACGCGCGATGCGGCAGGCGCGTCTGCTGCTATTGAGCCTGAGTGCCGAGACTTGTGGCGGCGAAGACCTGGCGCTGGCCGCTGCCGAACATTACCGACATTTGCGCGGGCGCGGCGTCACCGTGCGTAGCGCCATTGACGTGATGGTGGCCGCTTTTTGCATCCAGCACGATTATCTGTTGCTGCACAGTGACCGCGACTATGACGCACTTGCCACGCATCGCGGGCTGCGCGTGTGGGGGCAGGGATAAGCTGGAAAGTCTGACGGATTGTCATCCAGGGCCGGAGCACCAAAACTCGTTAACCAGGCGAAGGGGTAGCGGGGTTGGTTGCGCGGTTTGCCGGGCTACCGGATAAACGGGTCGAAGGGCGGACAGAACATGATCTGGTGGGCATTGTTGTATTGG
>JAITMS010000053.1 GCA_031277255.1 Azonexus sp. | reverse complement strand
CTCCAAAACGCTCCATGCTTCATCCGATATGTCGTGGCGTCGATACTCTGGCTTCATACACAACCCTCGTCAGTAAATAATGAGCAGTATAACTCAGTCTATTGACGACACTGCCTAGTGACCGGCCTTCCGCTTATTCATCGTCGACGGCATCGAAATCGACCGCGCCGATCAGTTGCTCGGCCATGCCGACGGGCAGGGCTTCAACTTCTTTCAATTTGCGCGACAACTGGCGGGTGCGCGTTTCCGCCCGGCCAATCGACGTGCTCGCCTCATCGAGCTTCTTGCGCGTGTGGGCAAGCGCCTCGCCGAATTTACCGAACTCGGTCTTGACCGCGCCGAGCACCGCCCAGACTTCCGCCGAGCGTTGTTCAATAGCCAGCGTGCGAAAACCCATTTGCAGGCTGTTGAGGAGCGCCGCCAAGGTTGTCGGCCCGGCCAGGCTGACGCGGTAATCGCGCTGCAAGGTTTCGGCCAGACCGGGGCGGCGCAGCGCCTCGGCATACAAGCCTTCGACCGGCAGGTAGAGAAAGGCAAAATCGGTGGTGTGCGGCGGCGCGACGTATTTGTCGCGGATACTGCGGGCCTCGGCTTTGAGGCGCGTTTCGATAGCCTTGGCGGCTTCTTCCGCCGCCGCCGGGTCGCCGCGCTCCTGCGCTTCGAGCAGGCGCTGGTAATCCTCGATCGGGAACTTGGCGTCAATCGGCAGCCAGACGACGGCGCTGTCATCCTTGCCCGGCAGGCGGATGGCAAAATCGACCCGCTCATTGCTGCCGGGCCGGGTGCTGACATTGGCGGCAAACTGCTCGGCGGTCAGCAGTTGTTCGAGCAGCGCCGACAGTTGCACTTCGCCCCAGACGCCGCGCGTCTTGACATTGGTCAGCACCCGCTTCAAATCGCCGACGCCCGCCGCCAGCGACTGCATCTCGCCCAAACCGCGATGTACCTGCTCCAGCCGCTCGCTGACCAGCTTGAAGGATTCGCCCAGCCGCTGCTCCAGCGTCGCGTGCAGTTTTTCGTCCACCGTGCGGCGCATTTCTTCGAGCTTGGCAGCGTTATCCGTCTGAATCGCCGCCAACCGCCCCTCGACGCTTTGCTTGAGGCGCTCGAAACGCTCATCCAGCCCCAGCGAAAAACGGTTCAACTCACGCGCGAAGGCTTCCAGCCGCTCGGCCTGCAACGCGCCAAACTGTCCCACCTGCGTCGTCACCGCCTGCCCCAGCCGGTTCGTCGACTGCGCCCTTTCCTCACGGTCACGGAAAGCCGCTTCAGCATCCTCCCGCCGCCCACGCGCCAGTTCCTCACGCAGTTCGCGTTCCAGCCGCTCAAGGTTTTGATCGAGCGCCGCCCGCAAGGCGTCGATACGCTCGCCGCCACGGCTGCCGCGCCACAGGATCAGCAACTGCAAAATGAGGATCAGGACGCAACCAAGGGCGAGAAGCAGGGGATCAGTCATCGTTTATTGCTGGATCCTCTGGATCATACGAAGGAGGAGTTATTTTTTGAATATTTTTACTATCCCAATCACATTCAATATTTGAATAATTCCTATCCTTGACCAATGGAATGCGAAAGCTATGCAATATCCATTCTCCGTCATTGACCATACGAAACTCGCCTACAACTATTCCGTGGCGATCAATTTTATCTATCATCCCATGATCCATCCCAAAGCCTTGCCCCTTTGTCGCCAGCAAAGGTTTTTGCTCACCCAAAGGTTTTATACATGCAAGCCATTTCCCATGAACGCGCTTTGTTTTAATCAAGATCAATTCATTTATTTCAAAGCGCGATAGTTGGTACATATTCCGGTCAGCATATACAACAGATTGGCAATTAAAAATAATTGCCAACAGAAAGATGAACGATTTTTGGGCCAGCTTCACTTAATTCCAATCTGAAATAACGTGACTCGATTTAATTTTCACCACCAGCTTGTAGCTCCCGACCGATATCCGTCATGTTGGGTTTCGCTGCGCTCTACCCAAGCTATGCTTGCTGCGCATCGACCAGAAATTTCACGCAGCCAGCCGCTCCAGGCGCTTGGTATGGACAAGGCGAGCGGCGTAGCCAAGCGCCGCGAGAATATCTTCATATTCCAAATCCGTATAGTCGGCCAAAATTTCCTTGATCGTCATACCGCCCGCCAGCCATTCAAGGATATTTTCCACTGGATAGCGCAAACCGCGTATGCAGGGTTTGCCGTGGCAGATGGCTGGATTGGATGTAATGCGCTCGTTCATGGATTCTAACCCTCCCGAAATCATTGTCATTGCGAGCCAAAGGACTGTAGGCTGGGTTGAAGCATAGCGATAACCCAGCGTCATGGCGCAATGCCGGGTCTTTCGACCCAGCCTGCGGCCTTGTTTTGTCCCGGATAGCCGCAACCCTACCCTATTTCAAGGCAAAATCAACCCGTGCGCCCGGTGTGGCGTCGGTTTTGGGGGCGACCAGAAAGAGGCGGTCGGGGGCGATGTGGCCCTGGTTGGTGAGCCAGGCGCGGACGTTTTCGGCGCGTTGGCGGGCGAGTTTGCCGATGTCTTCGTCGCCGATGGTGGTGTTGGCGAGAATGAGTTTTTCCATTTCTTCGGCGGGCAGGTCTTTCTGAAAGCCGACCACGTTGCGCGGTTTGGGGAATTTGGCGGCTTTGTAGACGGCGGTGAGACAAGTCAGGCGTTCGGCGGCGGTGAGTTCGCTCTGGTCTGGCGCGGCGGCTTCCGCTTTGTTCTGGCGGCATTCGGCGCGGATGGCGCGCTCCAGGGCGACTTCTTTCAAGCCTTCGCGGTCGGTTTCGGGTTCGGCCAGGCCGCTGATGTCGAGTTTCAGGCCCTGCCGCTCGTTGAGGGCTTTGGCCAAGGTTTCCAGCGCGTGGGCGCGGCTTTCGCTGATGCGCGCGCGGCCCGGCTCGAAGTCGACTTTGGAGAGTTCTTCATCGTCGCCGAACATTGAGCCAAGGAGCGCAAAGGGCGAGGTGACGGCTTTGACGATGAGGTTGCCGATGACGCGAAGGACGATGCCGCCAAAGGAAAATTCCGGGTCGTCGAGGGAGCCGGAAATGGGTAGCTCGACGTCGATTTCACCTTTGTTGTTCTTCAAGAGCGCAAGGGCGAGATTGACCGGCAACTGGGTGGCGTCGGGGCTTTCGACCGGCTCGCCAAAGGTGAATTGGTCGATGAAAACCTTGTTGCTGGCGGTCAGTTGCTGGTTTTCCAGCTTGTAGGCGAGGTCGAGCGAGAGGGTGCCTTTGGCGATGGCGTAACCGGCGTATTTGCCGGAATAGGTGGAAAAGCCGGTCAGATCAACGCCTTTGACGCTGGCTTTGAGGTCGAGAAAGGATTTGGCGGCGAGCGGGTTGAGCTTGCCCTGAATCTGCACCGGGGCCGATTTGGCGTAGGCGGCGCGCAGGTCGAGATCGGCGGTCGTGCCTGCGGTCGAGGAAAGGCCGGTGACCCGCCCGGTGAGTTTGCTGACATTGACGTTGTAATTGGGTTTGACGAAGCGGTCGGTGAAATTGATGGCGCCGTTCTGCAAGGTGACTTTGGCGATTTTGACCGGCGGCGGGGCAGCGGCAGGTTTGGCGTCAGAGGCGGCCGATGCGGTGGCGCTTGGCGGCGCGGCCTCCTGGCTGCGGATGATATCTTGCAGGTTGAGCCGCCCTTGTTCGCTTAAAATGACGCGGGCGAAAAAGTCGCTCAGGGCGATTTCGCCAATATCGACGGCGAGCGGTTCGAGTTTGAAGTCGATGCCGCCGAAATAGAGCGATTTCCAGCGCAGAAAATCTGTTTTGTTGACTTTGTCGACCAGTTGCAGATTGCCGAGGGTGGCCGAGCCGCGATAGGCCAGTTTGAGCTTGCCGCCGTCGAGGCTGGCCGTGGCTGCGCCCTGGTTCGAGAACTGGCCGTTTTTGAAGCCAGCGTCGAGATAGTCGGCAAAATAAGGCTGCAAGGGCAAAAGCTGGATGGCCTGGGTGTCGATGTTGAGGGCGAGATCGAGCGGTTCCAGCCGCACTTCGCCGTCGATCTTGAATTTGCCTTTTTTGTTGACCAGCCCGGCAAAGTCGATCCGCCCCTTGCTGTCTTTTTCCGTACCGAGGTTTTCGCCGGTGAGGGCGAGGTCGGTCAACTCCTGCACGGCGGTCGATTTGCTGCCGCGGTCTTCAAAACGCACGGCCAGATCGCTGACATCAAGGCGTTTGACGAGCGCCGCCCACGGGCGCGCCTCCCCGGCCTTGGCCTTGGCTTCATCGGCGCTGGCCGTTTTCAGGGCGGGCGGCGTCAGCCAGGCGATGCTTCCCACCTTGTCGCGCAGTATCCGTATCCGTGTGCCCTGGTTGGCGATTTCGCCAATCTCGATGCGCTGTGCCGCAAGATCAAGGCTGATACCGCTCAGGCTGAGGCGCTCGGCCCGCAGGGCGTCGCCAAAATCAGGCTGGCCGCTGATCTCGGTGATTTCGATGGGTTTGGTTAGCGCACTGTCGACGGGGCCGGTCTTGATCCGCAACTGGCGCAATTCGCCCGCTACCGGCCTGGCGTTCGATGCGTCCTGCCAGCGGACGAGGCCGTTATCCAGCGTAAATTCGCCGAGCGACCAGGCGAGCGGCGGCCCTTCAACCCCGGCGGCTTCCGCCTTGGCTGCTTGACCGCCGCTGCCCGCCAGCCGGTCGAGCAAGGCCAACAGATTGAGTTGCCCCTGCCGGTTGACGGCAAGGCCGACTTCGGGGCTGCTCAAGGCCACCCGGCGCACGGCAATCCGGCGGTTGATGAGGTCGGCCTGATCGAGATCGACCGCCAGTTCCTGCCAGCCGAGCAGCAAGGGGCCGTCCTTGTCATGGACGGCAAGCGCCGAGATTTTGGCCCCGCCCTGCACGGCGAGGGAGAAAACGCTGGCCGACACTTCCTTGAAAATGATCTTGAGATCGGCGTCAAACTGGCCGTCCTTGATCTGCAAGGGCAGCGTCGGCGGCAGGTAGGCTTCTACGGCGGCCAGCTTGAAAGCGTCGATCTTGAGATTGAGTTCGCTTTCCCGCGTTTCGGCAAAAGGCGTGCTCTGCCCCTGCATTTCGATCAGGGAGCCGTCGGCGCGGGCGGAAAAATGCGGCTGGACGAGAACTTCCGCTTGATAGGGCAGGCTGGAAAGAAAGGGTAAACCCAGATTGATGTCGCTGAGTTCGTGCCTGACGCCTTTCGGGCGGTCGTCAAAAACGACGCGGCCATGATTCAGTTCGATGTTGTTGAGCGAAAAACGCGGCGTCGAGGACGGTTCCGCGCTGGGTTGGCTCCATTCGTCAATGAGGTCGGAAATATCGTAGCGCCCGTCGCCCTCGTGCACCACTTCGAGACGCAGGCCATCGACGCGGATGGCGTCGATCACCAGCGCCGCCTTGAACAGCGAAGCCGACGACAGGTTGACCGCCAGCGCGTCAAACCCGGCCACCTCCCGGCCATCGGCTGCTTTGACGCTCAGCCCGTCGATCTCCGCCGAGAGGGCATAGGGATTGATCGCCACCTTGTCGATCGCGACCTCGCGGTGCAAAAGCTCTGAAAGCTGCTTGACCAGCACCGATCGGGCAATCGGCGGCGCGGCAAAATAGCCGAACAGGCCAAAAGCGACAACGATCACCAGCGTCCATAAACCCAAGCGTTTGATGCGCCGCGAAGACAACAGCGTTTGCCACCGTGAGACGCCGTTTTGACTGCCTGCCAAAGTCTCTGCCATGTTAATCTACCGCCCGCCGGGAAAAAGTTGCGAAGTAATTTATCATGCCATTCGCTTCCTTTGCGGCAATGACTTGCCACCCGCCGCCTCCCGCTGCCTCCCGCTGCCATGAAAATCCTGATCGTCGAAGACAGCCGTTCGAACCTGATGTTGCTCACCGAATACATCAGGCGCCTCGGCGCTACCGTGCTGCCCGCCGAAAGCGGGGCGGCGGCGGTCGCCAGCTTCGACCGCGAACGGCCCGATCTGGTGCTGCTCGATGTCGTCCTGCCCGACATCGACGGTTTTGCAGTCGCCCGCCGCATCCGCGCCAGCGAAAAAGGCGGCGACTGGACGCCGATCATCTTCCTCTCCTCGCTCGGCAAGGACAAAGACATCGAGCAGGGCATCATGGCGGGCGGCGACGATTACCTGTTGAAGCCGGTCAGCGAAGTCGTTCTCGGCGCCAAGGTGCGGGCTATGGGGCGGCTGATCGAGATGCGCGACTCGCTGGTCAAACTCGCCAGCGAACTCGACAAAGCCAATCAGGATTTGCAGCGCCTGTCGGCCAGCGACGGCCTGACCGGCATCGCCAACCGCCGCTATTTTGACGACTGCCTGACCCGCGAATGGCGGCGCGCCCGCCGCAGCGGCAGCGAACTGGCGCTGGTCATGTGCGACGTCGACCACTTCAAGAAATTCAACGACACCTACGGCCATCAGGCCGGTGACGAATGTCTGCGCCGCGTCGCCGGCGCCATTGCCACCAGCCTCGAACGCGGCTCCGACGTAGCAGCCCGTTACGGCGGCGAGGAATTCGTCGTCCTGCTGCCGGAAACGCCGCTGGGCGGCGCCCTGATCGTCGCCGAAAAAATCCGCCGCGCCGTACAGACCCTCAATATCCCCCACAGCGCCTCCAGCCACAGCCGGGTCACCCTCAGCATCGGCCTCGCCGCCACCGTGCCGGAGCGCGACAACGCCGCCAACAGCCTCATCGCCGCCGCCGACCAGGCGCTCTACGAAGCCAAGAACACGGGCCGCAATCGGGTTGTCAGGTTCAGAGGACAGAAGACAGAGGACAGAGGACAGATTTGAAGTCTGTGTTCTGTATTCAGTCAGTTTGCGCTGGCGCGCGCCAGCGCAAACTGGCTGACGACTGTTTTACTGAATACCCCTCTGTCTTCTGTCCTCCGTCATCTGTCCTCTGACCGCCAGCGTCGGAGTGCGGCGAAGACGGCGACGGGTGAATCGTCCGTCGCGCCGTGCTGGCGGGCGGCGGCGATCACGGCGGGCTGGCGGCAGCGCAGGAAGGGGTTGGTTGCCAGTTCTTCCGCCAGTGTTGACGGCACGCTGGGCAGATTGGCGCGGCGCTGGGCGGCGACCTGTGCGGCGCGGGCGGTGATGGCCGGGTTGTCGGGTTCGACGGCGGTGGCGAAACGGAGATTGACCGCGGTGTATTCGTGGGCGCAGTAAATCCGGGTTGTTGGCGGCAGGGCGGCGAGGCGGTCGAGGGAAGCCGCCATCTGGGCGGGCGTGCCTTCAAACAGACGGCCACAACCGGCGCCGAACAGGGTGTCGCCGCAAAAGAGGCCGTCGTCGGTCAGATAGGCGAGATGCCCGGCGGTATGGCCGGGGACGGCCAGCACATCGAGCGTTTGGCCCAGCAGCGTCAGGCGCTCGCCGCCGTCGAGGGGGGCTGTGCGGCCTGTGATAGACTCGCCAGCCGGGGCGAAAACCGGCGCCGGATGATGCGCCGTCAGTTCGCCGACGCCGCCCTGATGATCGGCGTGATGATGGGTAATCAGGATGCCGGCGAGCGTCAGGCCGTCTTCCGCCAGCCGGGCCAGCACTGGCGCGGCATCGCCCGGATCGACGACGAGCGCCTGATGGTCGCGGCGGAGCAGCCAGATGTAATTGTCCTTGAAGGCGGGAATGAACGAGATTTCAAACATGCCGGAACTATCAGACGAGCCGTCCCGGATGTCAATTCCCGGCCTCGACGCCTGGCTCGATTCGGCCCAGGGCCGCTATGTGCTGGCCTGGGAGCAGCGCGAGATGGACGCGCTGGTGGAAGACATTTTCGGCTTCAACGCCCTGCAAATCGGCCTGCCGCAATGTCCTTTGCTGCGCGCCAACCGGATTCCCCTGCGGCAGACCGTCAGTTCCCCCGGCGGGGCCGGTCACGCCTTTGCCCAGGCCGATGTGCTGTGCGATCTGAAGGCGCTGCCTTTTGCCTCGCACAGCACCGATCTCGCCCTGCTGCCGCATGTGCTGGAATTTTGCGACGATCCGCACCTGATTCTGCGCGAGGTCGAGCGTCTCCTGATTCCCGAAGGCCAGATCATCATCACCGGTTTCAACCCCTTCTCGCTCTGGGGCTTGCGGCGGCGCGGCAAGCGCCGCGGCCAGTTCCCCTGGCATGGCGACTGGCTCTCGCCCAACCGCCTCAAGGACTGGCTGCGGCTGCTCGGTTTCGAGGTCGGCGGCGCGGTCTTCGGCTGCTACGCGCCGCCGCTGACGGAAGAAAAATGGCTGCGCCGCTGGCATCCGCTGGAAAACATGGGCCGCCGCTGGTGGCGTTTTTCCGGCGGCGTCTATATGCTGCGGGCCATCAAACGCACCTCCGGGATGCGCCTGATCACGCCGGAATGGCGCTCCCGCTCGGTCGCCCAGAAGGCGCTGCGCCCGGCGGTACAGAAAGAAATCCATGAGCAAGGCTAGTAATTTACCGACACGACAAACCAAGGATGAATCGCGGGCAAACTCCAGCCACCCGTTCGGGCTGAGCCTGTCGAAGCCCGTTCAAACCCGCCGACACACTCGCTCCGCACCGCCCTTCGACAAGCTCAGGGCGAACGGGGAGGGATCAACGATGCCCGCAGATGAATCAAAAACACGCTGAAACTCCGGTCGACATCTTTACCGACGGCGCCTGCCGGGGCAATCCCGGCCCCGGCGGCTGGGGCGCGATTCTGCGCCTGGGCGAGCGGGAAAAGGAATTGTGGGGCGGCGAGCGGGAAACAACCAATAACCGCATGGAACTGACCGCCGCCATCCGCGCCCTGGCGGCCTTGAAACGCCCGGTCGCGGCGCGGGTTTTCACCGATTCGCAGTATGTCCTGAAGGGCATCAGCGAGTGGATTCACGGCTGGAAGCGGAACGGCTGGAAAACAGCGGACAAAAAGCCGGTCAAAAACGCCGATCTGTGGCAGGAACTCGACGCTCTGGCCGGTCAGCACCGGCTCGACTGGGTCTGGGTCAAGGGCCACGCCGGACACCCCGGCAACGAACGCGCCGACGCCCTGGCGAATCGGGGTATTGATGAATTGGAGAAAGGCTGATATGCGCCAGATCGTCCTCGACACCGAAACCACCGGCCTCGATCCTCGTCAGGGTCATCGGATCATCGAAATCGCCGGTCTTGAAATGGCCAATCGCCGCCTGACGGGCCGTCATCTGCACAAATACATCAACCCGGAGCGCGAGATCGAGGCGGGGGCGCTGGCCGTGCATGGCATTACCCTCGATTTTCTCGCCGACAAGCCGAAATTCGCCGACATCGCCGATGAATTCCTCGATTTCATCAACGGCGCTGAACTCATCATCCACAACGCGCCTTTCGACCTTGGCTTTCTCAATGCCGAACTCGACCGGCTTGACCGCGTGCCGGTCGAAACCCTCTGCAACGGCGTGACCGATACGCTGAAAATGGCGCGCGACCTGCATCCGGGCAAGCGCAACAGCTTGGATGCCCTGTGCGAACGCTACGAGATCGACAACTCCGGGCGCGCCTTGCACGGCGCGCTGCTCGATACCGAACTCCTGGCCGAGGTCTTTCTCGCCATGACGCGCGGCCAGAACAGCCTGATGATCGAAGCCGACGAAGCGCCGCGCCCGCCGGTTGGCAGCGATGGCCAGGCGCGCCAGCGCAAACCGCTCCTCGTCCGCCGCGCCACCGCCGCCGAAGTGGCCGAGCACGAGCGGCTCTTGGCCGCCATCGACAAAGAATCGAAAGGCGCTTGCGTCTGGCTCGGCAAGCCCGACCTGGCCGCCTGAGTCCGTCCGTGCTGTCCGCCTCCCTGCTCCTCTGGCTTGCCGCCGAGACGGCCTGCTGGCTGGCGCTCGCCCGCTACCTCGAGGCTGACTGGGACAGCGCCGCCCTGATCGCCCTTGGCGGCCTGCTCGGCCTGCGCACGCTCCTCTACGCTCCCGGCTGGTTTTTCGCCAGCCGCTACGCTTCGCCCGCGCCGCCGCTGGCTCTGGCCGCCCGTCTCTCTCTGATCGCCGTCGACTACCTCGCTTTTCTCTTTACCGTTCTCATCGTGCTGCCCTTTGGCGGGCTGTGGATGCCCGCCGACCGTCCGCCCGCTGATCGTCGCCGGGTCGCGCTGCTGGCGCACGGCAACGCCTGCAATCGCAACGTCTGGTGGCTGTTGCGGCGACGCCTTGAAGCCGCCGGTTACGCTGTCGCCGCCATCAGCCTGCCGCCCTACGCCAGTCTCGGCCAGATGGTGCCGCCGCTCAGGCAGCGCATTGAGGAAATCTCCGCCGCCGTCGGCAACCGGAAACTGATCCTGATCGGCCACAGCATGGGCGGTCTGGTCTGCCGCTCCTACCTCGCCCGTCACGGCGATGAGCGGGTCGAGCGTCTGCTGACGCTGGCGACGCCGCACACGGGCAGCGAACTGGCCCGCTTCGGCTGGGGCCGCAGCGCCCGCGAAATGGCCCCGGATTCCCTGTGGCTGCGCGACATGGCCGGGGAACAGCTCCATGTGCCAACGTTCAGCCTGCGCAATCCCTGGGATAACTACGTCATGCCGCAAGATAACCAGCGCCTGCCCGGCGCCCGCGATGTCGAACTGCCGCCGGTCGGACACTTCGCCATGCTCTACGACCGGCGCGTCGCCGCGCTGCTGCTGCGTCTCTGTCAGGAATAACGCCCATGAACATCGCCGCCACCGTCCGCGCCCAGGCGCAGGACCTGCTCCATTTCATCGACGCCGGCCCCAGCCCCTGGCACGTCGTCCATGAATGCGCAGAACGCCTCGCCGCCGCCGGATTCAAGCGGCTCGATGAAGGCGAACGCTGGCGGCTGCCGCCCGGCAGCCGTTGCTACCTCACCCGTGGCGGCTCGCTCGTCGCTTTCATCACCGGCGGCAATGCCGACCAGGGCTTGACCCTGATCGGCGCGCACACCGATTCCCCCGGCCTGCGCGTCAAACCGAGAGCGGCGGATGAAAGCGGCGGCCTCTGGCGCGTCGGCGTCGAGGTCTATGGCAGCCCCATCCTCGCCACCTTTGCCGACCGCGACCTGACGCTGGCAGGCCGTGTCAATGTCCGCTCTGGTCAGGGTTTTGCCAGTCATCTGGTGCGCTTCGCCCAGCCCTTGCTGCGTCTCCCCAATCTCGCCATCCACATGAACCGCGAGGTCAATGAGGTCGGCCTCAAATTCAACCGGCAAAGCGAACTGCCGCTCCTGCTCGGCCTGGCCGACGACGGCGCGAGCGGCGAGAGGCGCTTCCGGCAACTCATCGCCGAGCAATGCGGCGTCGCCCCGGAGGATCTGCTGACCTGGGATCTGGCGGCGGCGGATACGCAAGCGGGCAGTTTCTGGGGGCCGAACAGTGAATTTATCGCCAGCAGCCGCCTCGACAACCTCGCCTCCTGCCACGCCGCCCTCTGCGCCCTGCTCGCTGTCAGCGCCGATGCCCCCGCCCGCGCCGCGCTGATCGCCCTGTTCGACCACGAAGAAGTCGGCAGCGAAAGCGCCGTTGGCGCAGGCGGCAGCCTCGCCGCCGACGTCATCGCCCGGCTCGCCGCCAGCGCCGGGCAAGATGCCGAAGATCAGCGGCGGCGGCTGGCCCGGAGTTTTTTCATCAGCGCCGACATGGCCCACGCCTGGCACCCCAACTTCCCCGCCGCTTACGAGCCGGGCCACCACGTTCTCGTCAATGGCGGCCCGGTCATCAAAAGCAATGCCAACCAGCGTTACAGCACCACTGCCGACAGCGCCGCCCGCTTCATGGGCTTCTGCGCCGCCGCCAGCGTTCCCTGCCAGCACTACGCCCACCGCGCCGATCTCGGCTGCGGCAGCACCATCGGCCCCCTCGTCGCCGCCCGACTGGGCGTCGCCAGCGTCGATGTCGGTTCGCCCCTGTGGGCCATGCACAGCATCCGCGAGAGTGCTGGCGTGCTCGACCACGCCGCCATGATCGCCGCCCTGACGGCGGCATTGCGGCGCGCATCCGCCGCTGCCATGTGACTTTGGTTACAAACTGTTTTATGCAAAGCCGGTAAAATCAGCGGTTCCCTCAAACAACCCTGGAGAAAGAACGATGAAGAAACTCATGCTCGCCCTCGTTGGCGTCACCCTCGCCGCTAGCGCCGCCGCCCAGATGAAGCCGGAGGAAGCCATCAAATTCCGCCAGTCGGCCTATGCCACGATGGCCTGGAACATGCACCGGATCAAGGATAACGTCGAAGGCAAGTACAACAAGGACGAGGTCATCAAGGCCGCCAACGTCATCCAGAGCATCGCCAATTCCGGCATGGGCGCGCTTTACCTGCCGGGCACCGACAAGGGCAAGGGCTGGGTCGAAACCCGCGTCAAACCGGAATTGTTCAAGGCCGAGAACAAGGAAAAAGTCGGCAAGATCGCCACCGACTTCAACCGCGAAGCCAACGAAATGGCCAAGGTCGCCGCCACCGGCGACGCCGCCGCCACCAAGGCGCAGTTTGAAAAGCTCGGCGGTTCCTGCAAGGCTTGCCACGACGATTTCAGAACCAAGGAATAAACCGGCGCATCGCGCCTGGAGCGGTTTTCGTTTGGCGCGGTTTGGGTTCGCCGTTTCCGCGCCGATGCGCTTTGCTCCCCTCGCCCGCTTGCGGGAGAGGGGCTGGGGGAGAGGGGCAGTCGTCCCGATTGGCGGCGGCAATGGAACGCCGCTGGCCCTCTCCCGGCCTGCGGCCACCCTCTCCCGCAAGCGGGCGAGGGAAAACCGCAAGCACTTGAACGAAAATCGTCCCGACACGGCAGGCGCCCTTGGGCGCCTGTTTCATTGGCATCAGCAAGGATATTGACATGAGCAAAGCCATTCGCCTCTGGGATCTGCCCACCCGTCTCTTTCACTGGCTGCTGGTGTTGGCCGTCATCGCCGCCGTCGTCAGCGGCCAGTTGGGCGGCGGCCTGATCGACTGGCACGGGCGGATTGGCCTTTTCATCATCGGCCTCGTCGTCTTTCGCCTCGTGTGGGGGTTGATCGGCTCGACCTACGCCCGCTTCGCCCAGTTCTTCCCGACCCCGGCCAAGATTCGCGCCTACCTCCAAGGCCAGTGGCGGCAGCCGGGACACAACCCGCTCGGCGCGCTATCGGTCTTCGGCCTGCTCGCCGTGGTCGGCATTCAGGCGGTTCTCGGCCTGTTTGCCAATGACGACATCGCCTTTCACGGGCCGCTCTACGATCTGGTCGACAAAGCCATGAGCAACCGTCTGACCGGCCTGCATCACCTCCTTGCCAACCTCCTGTTCCTGCTCGTCGGCCTCCATCTGGCGGCGATTGCCTTTTACGCCATCGGCAAAAAAGACAATCTGGTCAGACCGATGCTGACCGGCAAGAAAACCGTCGAAAACGGCGAAGACGCCCGCGGCGGCGGCCCCATTGCGCTGATCGTCGCGCTCCTGCTGGCGGCAGCCGCCGTCCACGCCGCCAGCGGCGCCTGGCTACCGCCGCCGCCACCACCACCCCCAGCGGCGGAAGTGCCGTCGTGGTGACAAAAAAGCCGCCTCAAAGGCGGCTTTTTTATACCCCAAATAGGCTGCGGCTACTCTCCGTCGCCACCCATTTCCAGTTTTTTATCCATAAATTCTTTTTCTTCGTAAAAGCTAACAACATCATCAAATGTCACTGTTTGAATATTTCCAGCCATTCTTTCATCAAATGGCTGGTCGTCAAAGGCGATATTGACCTTGGTTATTCTGGCGCCAAGACGGGTGAACATGCCGATATGCAAGGTCGCCGGTTTGTAGGAAAGCCCTTTCAGGAGCTGTTGCGCCGATTCTCTGTTTTCGATTTCCGCGCCGAGAACATCGGCACTGGCAAAAACAAAGGTTTCCAGCAGCCAGCCATTTGAATTCTGATATTTGGCGGAGAACGGGTAATACAACATATTGTATTTACCCCCGTGCATCCTGACGGCGAGGCTATTGTCTTTGAGCGTATTCAACAGGCGGGTATTGTACGGCTCTTTGAACGAGACAAGCATGGCCTCATATTTGAACAAATCATCGAGGAAAAAATTACCGATGCCTTCCTGGTAAACCGATGACTGGTCAGTGCCGCAGGTGTTCAGTTCGTGCCGGATGACCCAATAGCCATCCTCTTTATAGGCATAGCCGCCGTGAGAATATTTCTGGCCGTACTTGCTGATATCCTGGCCTATTCTGCCAATGAGAACGACTTGATGATTGCCGGGGTAGACTTCATCCAGTTTTTCGATGACCTTGGCGGCAAAGGTTATGGCCTTGACAATGCTGTCCGCTTGACTCCCTCTTGGCTCGCAGCCTTGACCGGCATAGGCGGCGCATGAACAGGCCAGAAAGAGGGAGAGAAGCAGGTTTTTCAATTCAGTTTTTCTCGCTGGAAATTCTTTTCATTTTCAGGCATTGAAACAATTCCTAAGGCAATATTGTTACATTCCAGAACATAGCCGAGCTTGGCGTCCCGAATAAAAACATCGTCGTTTTCCTTGATATTGGCATCCTTGGCGATATGGCTATCAATCTCAAACTCGACATGCTCACCTTTGGCCTCGCCTTTGATAAGCGTCTTGTTGTTTTCTTTTGGCTCGACCTTGTCCACTTTGATCGGCGTTGATCCTTCTGATAATTTACGAAAATATGCGCGAATCGATATTCCAGAAATTATTGATGGAAAAAGAATGCTGGCAACTGATAATTCACTAGAGCCAATGTTAGGGCCTTGCGTAAAACCCGGCTGAGAAAACAAAGCCCCAGCAACCGCACCAACAATCAATAAGCGTTTCATGGTCTGCTCCTGTTGATTGGTTAAATTTCATTGACTACCGCCATTGCCAGCCGCAGGCGAAATCACCCGGTTCATGGCTGCGGCTGCTCCCTGCGCAATTCCTCCGCCGTGATGCGGATGGGCTTGCCATCCCGTACCACGACGATGGCCGTGCCGGTTTGCACCGCAATCCGGCGGGCCAGTTCCGTCGCGCGCCGCATGGCGGGCAGCGAGGCGCGCAGATCGGGGTTTGTCGCCTTGGACAATTCTTCTTGCTTCATGCTCAAACCACCGCCCCGTCCTCGTTGGCCCCTTCGATCACCCGTTTTTGCTTGTTGATGAACTGTTCGCGCGAGACGCCAAGCCACATGACCAGGGGGCTGGCGACCAGCACCGAGGAGTAGATGCCGAAGCAGATGCCGATGGTGAGCGCCATGGCGAAGTAGTGCAGGGTTTCGCCGCCGAAGATGAGCATCGACAGGACCATGACCTGGGTCGAGGCGTGGGTGATGATGGTGCGGGAAATGGTGCTGGTGATGGCGTGGTCGAGGACTTGCGGGGTGGTGAGGCCGCGCACTTTTTTGAAGGTTTCGCGCACCCGGTCGAAGACGACGACGGATTCATTGACCGAGTAGCCGAGCACGGCCAGCACGGCGGCCAGCACCGAGAGCGAGAATTCCCACTGGAAGGCGGCGAAGAAGCCGAGAATGATGATGACGTCGTGCAGGTTGGCGATGATGGCCGAAACCGAGAAGCGCCATTCAAAGCGGAAGGCAAGGTAGATCATGATGCCGATGACGACGACCAGCAGCGCCATGGCGCCGTTTTCGGCCAGTTCCTTGCCGACCTGCGGGCCGACGTATTCGTTGCGCTGCTTGACCGCCCCCGGCGTTGCCGCCGCCAGCGCCGCCAGCACCTGCTCGCCCTGTTTGTTGCTGTCTTCGCCGCTGCGCAGTGGCAGGCGGATGAGTACGTCTTGCGAGGAGCCGAAGTTCTGCGCCTGAAAATCGGTGAACCCGGCCTCGGCCAGCGCCCCGCGCACTTTTTCCAGTTCCGCCGCCTGCGGGTAGCGGACTTCGATCAGCGTGCCGCCGGTGAATTCGACCGACAGGTGCAGCCCCTTGGTCGCCAGAAAGAAAACAGCAAGGAGAAAGGTGATGAGGGAAATGATGTTGAAGGTCAGCGCATGGCGCATGAAGGGGATGTCTTTTTTGATGCGGAAAAATTCCATGGCCGCTGCTCCTTATTTTTTACCGGCGACCGTCGTCACCGCGACGCCGGGTTTCCAGACCTGGCCAATGGCGACCCCGGCCAGTTTTTTCTGGCGGCCATAGATCAGGTTGACCAGGGCGCGCGAGATGACGACCGAGGAGAAAATGGAGGTCAGAATGCCGAGGCAATGCACCACGGCAAAGCCGCGCACCGGGCCGGAGCCGAAAATGAGCAGGGCCAGACCGGCAATCAGGGTCGTGATGTTGGAGTCGAGAATGGTGCGGAAAGCCTGTGAGTAGCCTTCGGCAATGGCTGCCTGCGGCGGCATTCCGGCCCGCAGTTCTTCGCGGACGCGCTCGTTGATGAGGACGTTGGCGTCAATCGCCATGCCCAAGGTCAGGGCGATGGCGGCGATGCCGGGCAGGGTCAGGGTCGCTTGCAGGAGCGAGAGCAAGGCGACCAGCAACAGCAGGTTGGCAGCCAGCGCCAAGGAGGAGGTGACGCCGAACATCTGGTAATAGACCATCATAAAAACGGCAATGGCGACGAAACCCCACAGCGTCGAATAAAAGCCCTTGTCGATGCTCTCCTGGCCGAGTGAGGGGCCGATGGTGCGCTCCTCGATGATCTCCATTGGCGCCGCCAGTGAGCCGGAACGGATGAGGATGGCGAGATCGTTGGTCTCCTTGGGCGAGAACGCGCCGGTAATCTGGAACTGGCTGGAAAATTCGCCCTGGATGGTGGCGACCGAAATCGCCTCGCCCCGGCCACGGTCAAAGAGGATGATGGCCATGAGTTTTTTCAGGTTCTTGCTGGTGACATCGCGCATGATGTTGCCGCCTGCGGTGTCAAGCTCGACCGAAACGGCGGGCTGATGGTTCTGGTCGAAGGTGGAACTGGCCTTGATGAAGCGGTCGCCGGTGAGCACCACTTCTTTTTTGACCACGACCCGGGAGACTTCTCCGTTCCTTTCGCGGTGAGGGAAAACATCAGCGCCCGCCGTGAGGCCGGAGGCCGACGCGCTTTCGTCGACCATCCGCACTTCCAGCGTGGCGGTGCGGCCAATCAGTTCCTTGGCCTGGGCGACATCCTGAATGCCGGGTAATTGAACGACGATGCGGTCAGCCCCCTGCTGCTGGATGACCGGCTCGGCCACGCCAAGCTCATTGACGCGGTTGCCGAGGGTGGCCATGTTCTGCTTGAGGGCGGCTTCCTGAATTTCCTTCATGGCTTGCGGCAGGAGCGCCGCCGTCAGCGTCAGGTCGGTTTGCGTCAGCGTCAGTTCGCGCTGGAGGCCGGTGATCGCGGCTCTGGCCTTGTCGCGTGTTTCGGCGTCGTTGAACTTGATGACGATGGCATCTTTGTCGCGGCTGACGCTGGCGTAGCGGATTTTCTTGTCGCGCAACTGGAGGCGCAGATCGGCGGCGGTCGCGTCGAGGCGCTTGGAGAGCGCCCCCTGCATATCGACTTGCAGGAGAAAATGCACGCCGCCGCGCAAATCGAGACCGAGATACATCGGCAGCGCGTGCAGCGCCGTCAGCCAGCGCGGCGAGGCCGAGAGCAGGTTGAGGGCGACCGTGTATTGCGGATCAGAGGCATCGGGATTGAGGTTTTTTTGCAGCGCGTCTCTTGCCTGTAACTGAATGTCCTCGTTGGCGAAGCGGGCCTTGACGCCAACGGCGTCGAGCTGGATGCCGTTATGGGCGATACCGGCTTCTTTCAGGATTTCCTCGACGCGCTTCTGCGTATCGTCATCGACCCTGAGCGTCGCCTTGGCGCTGGAAACCTGCACGGCGGGCGAGTGACCGTAGAAATTGGGCAGGGTGTAGATAAAACCGAAGACCAGCGCGACGGCGACGAGGATGTATTTCCAGAGGGGATAGCGGTTCATGGCGGCTTAGGCAACGGAGAAGGCTGCTGAGAAGCCGCCTTCCGGGGTGATTACAGGGATTTCAGCGAGCCTTTGGGCAGGACGATGCCGATGGCCGGTCTTTGCACGACGACTTCGGTGCCTTCGGCGATTTCCAGCGTGACGTAGGCTTCGCCGACCTTGGTGATGCGACCGACCAGACCGCCGCCGGTGACAACTTCGTCGCCCTTCTGCAAGGCGGCAATCAACGTCCGGTGCTCCTTGGCCTTCTTCATCTGCGGGCGGATCAGCAGGAACCACAGGATGGCGAACATGGCGATCATCGGCAGCAGTTGCATGAAACCGCCAGTCGGGTCGGCAGGGCCAGTGGCGGTCTGGGCGTGGGCAAGACTAATCATCGGGGGTGTCTCCAAAGCGGGAAAAATAAAACGTGCGATTTTAACATTGACCGCTGCCGCGGTCGCGGGCAACTCAAAAGCCCTCAGGGCCGGAGCACCAAACCTCGTTAACCCTCAATAGCTTATGAAGGGGGCTTGTAAACCTCTGAAGAAAGTCGTCTACTCCTGATATTTGGGCGTAGAGATGAAGCAAGACGAAGGGGTAGCGGCGTTGGTGGCGCGGTTTGCCGGGCTACCGGATAAACGGGTCGAAGGGCGGACAGAACATGATCTGGTGGGCATTGTTGTA
>JAITMS010000006.1 GCA_031277255.1 Azonexus sp. | reverse complement strand
TCGCCGCTCTGTTCCGGCATTTCGGCGTGCACCATTTCGGCGTCGGCGTTGGGGTAGAAAGGCGCGCCGCAGTCGTCGCAGAATTCCATCGGGAAGTGGTGGTCGAGGAAGACCACTTCCTTGACCCCCGCCTCGCGCAGCACGGTTTCGATTTCGCCAGCGGCGTCGGTCGCTTCGTCCTCAGCGCCCAAGAGCGGCCAGACGATGCCGTGGTAGATGTCGGACTGCTCGCGCGGCCCCAGGCCGACGCGGTATTCCTCCATGCGGCGATCGTAGCAGGGGCCGACGACGGCGCGCAGACCGGCGGGCATGAGGCCGAGCAGGGTCTGCAAAAAAGCCACCGAAGCGCGCAGCGAGTAGGGGCGCGAAAGGCGGTCGGCGTTGCGGCAGGCGGTGTGGTAGGCGTCCGGCAGCACCGGCTCCCAGGAACAGCCGGTAAGCAGCGGATCGAGGCTGGGACCGCCCTGTTTATGCCATTCCCGGAGCGCGTTTTCCTTGCTGCCGTCCTTCTCGTTCCAGCGGAAGGGCGGCTCGCCGCGCGGCACGGCTACAGCGCCGACGAGGTAGCGGACATCCGATAAAAAACGGTTGGTTTCGGCCAGGGTGCTGGCGTCGATAGCCAGATGCCGTCCGGCCAGCGCCGCTTCGCCGAGGGCGTGGGTGAGTTGCCGGGTGTCGCAGAAACTGCGCGGCAACTGATCCGGGCTAAAGAGAAAATCAGCCAGCGCCACTCGTGCCGGATGGCTGAACACATGCGCCCCAAGCTGCACCGAGAGCGCCGCCAGATTGGCCGCGGGCAGCGGGCAGGCGGGGATGGAAAAGCGCGACCAGGCCAGCACGGGCGCGGCGAACAACTGGATGTCGAAGGCTTGCCCCTGCGCTTCAAGGCGGCTCGTTTCGGCCTGCGCCTCAACCATGTCGGCCAGCTCGTCATGGGCGCGCGGATTGGCTTCAAAGAGGCGGTCGAGCGCCGTGTTGAGGTCATCTTCGGCGCCATGTTTCAAAAGGCTGTCGACCGTCTCAGCGAGGCGCGCTTCCCAGTAGCTATCCTCCAGCCTGCCGCCGGAGTCGGCCAGACCGGCGGCCAGCCGTTGCAGTTCGGCGGCGTCACGCGACAAGCGGTCGCGGACGCCAAAGCGGGTTCGTTTCATCGGGGATTCCAGAAAATGCAAAAACGGAATTTTACCAGCCGGTAAAATGCGGGCCATTGCCTTTGCTCCCGTTCGACCATGCTCATCCTGCTCTCGCCTGCCAAAACGCTGGATTTCAAGACGCCGCCGCATATTGCCGAGGCGACGCAGCCCGCTTTTCTCGATCAGGCGGAAACGCTGATCCGTCAGTTGCGCCGCCTGTCGCCCGCCGAAATTGCGCAGTTGATGGGGCTTTCCGACCCCCTGGCGGCGCTCAACTTCAACCGTTATGCCGAGTGGCGGCGGCCTTTTACGTCGGCCAACGCCAAGCAGGCGGCGCTGGCTTTTGCCGGGGATGTCTATGACGGGCTGGATGCGGCCACGCTGGACGCCGACGATCTCGCCTTTGCCCAGCGGCAGGTGCGGATTCTCTCCGGGCTGTACGGCATCCTGCGGCCGCTCGACCTGATGCAGCCTTACCGTCTGGAAATGGGGACACGCTATGAGAACGCGGCGGGTAAAGACCTCTATGCCTTCTGGGGCGAGCGTCTGTTGCAGGCGATCAATGCTGAACTCTCTGCAATGGCGCGGCCTGTCGTCGTCAATCTGGCCTCGGCGGAGTATTTCAAGGCCGCCGTCGGGCGCAAGATCGCCGGGACGGTGATTCAGCCGGTGTTTGAGGATTGGCAGAATGGCCGCTACAGGATCGTCAGCTTCTACGCCAAGCGGGCGCGCGGTTTGATGACGCGCTTTGCCGTGTTGCGTCGCCTGACCGAGCCGGAAGGGTTGCAAGATTTTGCCGCAGAAGATTACGCCTTCGCGCCGGAAGCCTCTGACGCGACGACCTGGGTTTTCCGCCGTCGGCGGGGGTGAGGGATGAAACGGCTTGTCACCGTCCTCGCGCTCGTTGCCGGATGCTCTGTCGCCACCGTCGCACCCGCGCAAACCTTGACCGCCTGCCGGGCGTTTGTCGACGACGCCGAACGGCTGGCCTGCTACGACCGGCTGGTCGGGGATGCAGCCACAGCAACGCCTGCCGCCACCGCGCCTGAACCCGCGTCGGCCCCCGAATCCGCCCCCGCCCCCTCGCTCCTCGGCAAAGCCTGGGAGCTTGACCCCGGCGAGCGTGGTCGCATTTTGCGCATCCGGCCTTACAAGCCGGTCTACATCCTGCCCTGGTTCCACGCCCAGAACCCCAACCACACGCCGCATAGCCCGGCGGTGGGGCACAGTGGCGCGCCGGTTGGTTTTTCCAGCAACGAGGTCAAGTTTCAGATCGGCTTCAAGAGCAAACTCGGCGAAGACCTGATCGGCGACAACGGCGACCTCTGGTTCGGCTACACCCAGTCGTCGCGCTGGCAGCTTTACAACGCCGACGATTCCCGCCCTTTCCGCGAAACCGATTACGAACCGGAAGTGATGTTCCTCTGGCGCACGGATTATGATTTCCTTGGCTGGCGCGGGCGTTTTGTCTCGCTTGGCGTCAATCATCAATCCAATGGCCGCAGCCTGCCGCTCTCACGAAGCTGGAACCGCGTCATGTTCGCCGCCGCCTTCGAGCGCGGCGACTGGACGCTGACCGTGCGCCCGTGGTGGCGCATCCCGGAAGGCTCCAGCGACGACAACCCGGACATCACCCACTACCTTGGCCGCGCCGATGTGCATCTGGTGCGAGACTGGGGCAAACAGCAGTTTTCGCTGCTGCTCCGCCACAACCTGCGCGGCGGCAGCGGCAGCCGCGGCGCGGCGCAGCTTGATTACGCCTTCCCCATCGCCGGACAGTTGCGCGGGCATCTGCAATGGTTTTCCGGCTATGGGGAGAGCCTCGTCGACTACAACCACCGCGGCAATTACTACGGCGTCGGGGTGTCGCTGGTCGAGTGGTAGTTTCCAGAGGACAGAGGACAGCCAGTATCCGCCGCCAGCCCTCTCTCCTATCCTCTCTCCCGCGAGCGGGAGAGAGGTGTGCCTCCCCTCTCCCACTTGTGGGAGAGGGGCCGGGGGAGAGGGAATGCGGCGCAAAAACTTCAGTCATCTGTCCTCAGTCTTCTGTCCTCTGAACGCCAGCGGCGAAACGATGCGAAAGCCCAGTTGGCCGCGCCCGCGTAGCTGCAACAGCGCCTTATCCTTGCTGACCAGCAAATCAGCCCCAGCGCGGGCGGCTAGTTCGAGGAACATCTGGTCGTCCCGGTCGCGGCAGCGGGGCAGGGCGGGGGCGGCGCCCGGTGGAACCAGATGCGCCAGCGCCGTATAACGGGCGTCATAGTCAGCCATCGCCGCCGCTGTCAGCCTGAGTCTCGGATAGGTCAGCACCCGCCGCAACTCGCCCAGCGTGCGCTCGTCGGCCAGACATTCGGCGCGCCGGGCAGTGAGCGCCGCCATGATCGGCGCGGCGTCGGCGTCCGCCCAATGGAGGAGGTCGAGGACGACATTGGTGTCAAGCACAAGGCGCAGCATGGCGCGGATTATAATCGCCGCCTTCTTCACGGCCCGCTAGAGCGGTTTTGATTCAAGTGCATACACCCCCCTATACCGTTCGGGCTGAGCCTGTCGAAGCCCGGTTCAAGCCGCCGTATCCTCTCTCTGCACAGTCCTTCGCCTGTCCTGAGCCTGACGAAGGGACAAGCTCAGGACGAACGGGAGCGTAAGGATTTGAGCAGAAAATGCTCTAACCACGAATCTTCCATGCCCTCCCGCATTCTCCTCGCCCCGATGGAAGGGCTGGCCGATGACCTGCTGCGCGGCGTGCTCACCGGCATCGGCGGTTACGACTGGGGCATCTGCGAATTTGTCCGCGTTGCCAACAGCCTCCTGCCGGTCAAAACCTTTGAGCGCATTTGCCCGGAATTGCGGCACGGCGGCAAAACCCTGGCCGGGACGCCGATGCGCGTGCAACTGCTCGGCTCCGATCCGCCCCTGATGGCGGCAAACGCCCGCCGCCTGGTCAGCCTCAAGCCCGCGGGCATCGACCTCAATTTCGGCTGCCCGGCGCCGACCGTCAATCGCCACCGCGGCGGCGCCGCGCTGCTGAACGAACCGGAACTGCTCCACGCCATCGCCGCCGCCGTCCGCGCCGTCGTCCCGCCGGAGATGCCCTTCACCGCCAAAATGCGCCTCGGCATTGCCGACGCCAGCCGCGCTGTCGACAACGCCCAGGCGCTCGCCGCTGCCGGCATCGACGAACTGATCGTGCATGGCCGCACCCAGGCCGACGGCTACCGGCCACCCGCCCGCTGGGCGGCAATCGCCCGGCTCCGCGCCGCCGTCAAGCTGCCGCTGATCGCCAACGGCGAAGTGTGGACGGTCGACGATTTCCGCAACTGCCAGGCCGCCACCGGTTGCGCCGACATCATGCTTGGGCGCGGCGCCATCGCCGACCCGCTCCTCGCCCGCCGCGCCCGTGGCGAAACGGTCGGCGGCTGGGATCAAATCACGCCCGCCGTCGCCGCCTACTGGCAAGGCGTCCGCCAACGGGTGCGGCCGGAACACGCCGGAGGCCGCCTCAAACAATGGCTGGCTCTGCTCCGCCGTCACTACGTACCCGCCGAAGCCTTGTACCAGCGGCTACGCCCGGTCAAAACGGCGGCGGAGATTGATCGTTTACTGGTTGCGGCGGGGGTGTTGCGGGGGGCCTTTGCCGACAACGTAACCAGTTGGATGGGTTAATCGCGGATAAGATATTGGGCAACGAATGTATCGTCGATAATCCAAGCGATCTTGCTGTCGCTTGAAAAAGCAAATACTTTTGAATAGTGGTTGATTTTTTGCAAAATTTTGCCGTCAGCCATCGAAATCAGTGCGATCGTGGGTACAGGCTTCACACCAGATTCCGCCAGAATCGAGATGAGAGCATAGCGACCGTCCGGGCTGATGGCAGGGCCATTGTGGCCACGAGACTCCTTTTCAGTTCCGTCAAGCGACCAGACAACTCGCCCCGTGGAGATTTCAAGCAATTGCGCAATAGGGTCTGGGTATGATGCGGGCAGCGGACAATTCTTGCTCCAAAATTCACAGATTATTCCCGATGCGGCCAAACCTTGCATCATCAACACATGCTTCCCGTCTGGGGGCAGTGCAAACCAGTGCTTGAGTGCATTTGTCTCATCAAACGGCACCATGCGAGGAGCATCACCCTGATGCCATTCGGCCCAACGACCGTGAGGGAGTGCGATTAGAGCATGTACTTGCCCTTGCGAGTTCAGCCTTCCATGAATCACAAAAAATGTTTTATATGGGCCATCAGGCAAGGACGCCAATGCCACGGCCTGTATGATCTGACCCTTGCGGGCATCCACAATGGCGATGGTCGGATTTTCGTAATGATATCCCTGTGTACCGAATGCCGCGATGGCAAGTCCTGTGTTACCGATCCAGAACAGGTCATCCAGCGGCCCCGCTGGATGGGTCAGTTCCGGCAGCGGCTGTGTCGAGCCATCTATTGAAAACATGATAGGTTTCATCGGGCCTGTCGCAAAACCGTTGCCCTGCTTGTCCTGTGTCGCAGCCAATACAGAACGTGAATCGTCAGCCCAGACATACCATCTGGCACCGGCTTTCGAGAGAGGATTGGGAAATACGCCAAAAGAATGGATTTTCGTGGCGTCATGAATATTGCTCAGCCACATCCTGGGACGATCATCGAAAAGAAGCAGCCAGTTTCCATCAGGGGATAATTGCGGACGCTCCAATCCGCGAGGCAGCGATGGCTCCACGCAGTAGACGCCCTCCAGCCGCAGCGGCCCGGAATCAGGCGGTATGGGAGCCAACTGGGCGGGTTTTGTCCATGTGCACTCAATGGCTACGGGCGGCGAATCCGCATGAGAAAAACCGGAAACGAGAAAAAAGCCGACAACGATTGAAGCCAATCTCAGCATGGGCCACATATCACTCCTCCTCAACGGCGATTGGGTCGGAATTGCTGGCCCCTCTGGTTGTTGTTCTCGACATCCGAATCCACTCCACCGCTCACACCCCGCCCGCCGCGCCAGCGCGTAGAATACGCCCCTTTCGCTCCCGCGCCGGACGGTTTTTGCATGAACGACACCCCCACCATCGGCTTCGTCTCCCTTGGCTGCCCCAAGGCGGGCAGTGACGCCGAGTTGATCCTGACGCGGCTGCGGGCCGAGGGCTACGCGATTTCGCCAAGTTACGACGAGGCCGGTCTGGTCATCGTCAACACCTGCGGCTTCATCGACGCGGCGATTGAGGAGTCGCTCGACGCCATCGGCGAGGCCCTGCGCGAGAACGGCAAGGTCATCGTCACCGGCTGCCTGGGGGCCAAGGGCGGCATCGTGCAAGCCGCGCATCCCTCGGTGCTGGCGGTGACCGGCCCGCACGCGCTGGAAGAGGTGATGGGCCACGTGCACCGGCATTTGCCCAGGCCGCACGACCCCTATGCCGATCTCGTGCCGCCGGAAGGCATACGCCTGACGCCCGCGCATTTTGCCTACCTGAAAATTTCTGAAGGCTGCAATCACGATTGCACCTTCTGCATCATCCCCGCGCTGCGCGGCCCGCTTGTCTCGCGCCCGGTCGGCGATGTTCTGGCGGAGGCCGAGAACCTCGTCCGCGCGGGCGTCCGGGAAATTCTCGTCATCGCTCAGGACACCAGCGCCTACGGGGTCGATGTCAAATACCGCACCCAGTTCTGGGGCGGCAGGCCGGTCAAGACGCGGCTCAAGGCATTGTGCGAGGCGCTGGCGAGCTTCGACGTCTGGGTGCGGCTGCACTACGTTTATCCTTACCCTTCGGTCGATGACGTGATTCCGCTCATGGCCGCGGGCAAAATTCTGCCTTACCTTGATGTGCCGTTTCAGCACGCCAGCCCGAAAATTCTCAAAGCCATGCGGCGGCCTGCCTCGGCGGAAAACATGCTGGAGCGCATCAACCGATGGCGCGACATCTGCCCGGAAATCGTCATCCGCTCGACCTTCATCACCGGCTTTCCCGGCGAGACGGCGGCCGATTTCGACCAGTTGATCGAATTTCTCGAAACCGCCCGGCTCGACCACGTCGGCGCTTTTGCCTATTCGCCGGTCGCCGGAGCCACGGCCAACGACCTGCCCGGCCTGCCGCCCGAAGAGGTGCGCGAAGACCGCCGCCGCTGGCTGATGCAGGTGCAGGAAGACATCTCCGCCGAAAAGCTGGCAGCCAAAATCGACAGCGTCATCGACGTGCTGGTCGATGAAGTCGATGAAGAAGGCGTCATCGCCCGCTCCAAGGCCGACGCCCCGGAAATCGACGGCCTGGTTTACCTCGACGGCTTCTTTGACGCCGCCCCCGGCGATCTTCTGCAAGTTCGCGTGGTCGACGCCGACCATCACGATCTGTACGCCGAACCGGTCGGGCGGGATGAGAGCGGTTCGGATTCAATGAGCAAGATGACCGTCAACCGTCAGCATTTCAATCAAAAACCACGCTAAACCATGAACAAACCCATGAACGCCCCCCGTCTCGGTATCGCTCTTGGCTCCGGCGCGGCGCGCGGCTGGGCGCATATTGGCGTGTTGCGCGCCTTGCAGGCGGCGGGGATTGAGCCGGATCTGGTCTGCGGTACGTCGATGGGGGCGTTTGTCGGGGCGGCTTACGCTTCCGGCGCGCTCGACAAGCTTGAGGATTGGGCGGTCACGCTGACCCGGCGCGATGTGCTGGGTTATTTCGATGTCAGCCTGAACGGCGGCCTGATTAAAGGCGAAAAGCTGCTCGACTTCGCCGAGGGAACGTTTCTCAACAAGGATTTTTTGAGCCTCGAACGGCCCTTTGCCTGTGTCGCCACCGACCTCGCCACGGGCCGCGAAATCTGGCTGCGTGATGGTTCGGTGGCCGCCGCCGTGCGCGCTTCGATCGCCCTGCCGGGCCTTTTTTCGCCGCAAATCCAGGATCACCGCTTTCTCGTCGATGGCGGCCTCGTCAATCCGGTGCCGGTGTCCTTGTGCCGGGCGCTGGAGGCTGAATTGGTGATTGCCGTCGACGTCGGCCTGGAACTGACCGCGCTGCAACCCGCCAATGAACCGCCGCCGCCGGAAAAAAGCGGCTGGCGTCAAGTCGTTGGCCGCTGGTTCGGGCGCGGCGAGGAAGCTCCGGCGCAACCGGCGCTTGTCGATGTGATGACCAACAGCGTCGCCATCATGCAAAAACGCATTGCCAGCTCACGCCTGGCGGGTGAACCGGCAGACGCGCTGATCGCCCCGCGCCTCGGCTATCTCGGCCTGCTCGACTTCCACCGCGCCAGCGAGGCCATCGAAGTGGGCCGGAAGGAAACCGAGCGGCTTTTGCCGATGCTGGAATCGCTGTTGGCCTGAATACAATCCGGCTTTTATGCTTGCTATGGCGTTCACAAAACGAAAATAATAGCGCCATGATGCCGCTTTCAACTTTGTCGCCAGAGCAGACGCTCAATCGGTCACTCGGCATTTTGGCGGCGACGGCGGGCGTTTCGATTGCAAACATCTACTATAACCAGCCCTTGCTCGTCAGCATCGGGGCATCTTTTCCGCGTCAACTGGCCTGGGTTGGCGCGGTGCCGGCGGCCACGCAATTCGGTTTTGCTATCGGGATGCTGCTGATTGCGCCATTGGGCGACCGCATCAATCGCCGCGCCCTGATCATCTGGCAGGCGCTGGGAGCCTGCGGCGCGCTGCTGGTCGCCATCGCCGCGCCGACACTGGCGGTCTTGATTGGCGCGAGCTTCATGCTGGGGTTTTTTTCGACAATGGCGCAGCAGGCTGGCCCGTTTGCCGCTGAACTGGCTCCGGCTTCCGGGCGCGGACGCGCGATTGGCCTCGTCATGAGCGGATTATTGCTGGGTATTTTGCTGGCGCGCGTGGTCGCCGGATTCATTGGCGAACATTTTGGCTGGCGGGCGGTATTCGGCATCGCCATTGTTGCTGTTTCCGGGATGGCGGCGCTGGTTTTCCGTTATCTTCCCAACAGCCAGCCGACTTCCTCTCTGGCTTACGGCGGCTTGATCGCTTCGCTCTGGCGGCTGGTCAGGGAATTGCCC
>JAITMS010000085.1 GCA_031277255.1 Azonexus sp. | reverse complement strand
CTCCAAGGCCCCAAGTATTCGATCTCGCAAATCCTGTGGGTAGGCTCTCATACGATTCCCCCAACATCGCCCACTCAATAGGTTACCAGCGTTTCCAGGTAAATCAAAAATGCTCTAATCGTGGAAGCGTTTCGGACGTAAAGGCCAAGGGGCGCGGGATACCTCCCCCATCACAGTCCCTTTCCGGTTTTGATGACAAAGCTGACCAAGCTCAATGCCCGGTTGCGCCCATATATTTCTGACTTGTGAGCAAGATGCCGAACATCGTCCAATCGCTGCCAAACCCGCCATGAAGCTCACCCAGGAACAATTCGACGCCACATTTGCCGCGCCTATGCGTCGGCTTCCCCAAGACGCGGAGCCGCCCTTCAATTTCTGGCCGTATTTTGACGCAATTCCGCAAGACGATTTTTCGGGTCATCAGTTTCCTGGAGAGGTCACTTATGTCTATGAACACCCTTCCGGCAAATTTCTACATGTCCTTGTCAATTCCGAAGACCCCAATGTGTTTCTGGCAATC
This sequence comes from Azonexus sp., assembly GCA_031277255.1. Lineage (GTDB taxonomy): Bacteria > Pseudomonadota > Gammaproteobacteria > Burkholderiales > Rhodocyclaceae > Azonexus. Next base: position 2,265 of record JAITMS010000085.1, on the reverse strand, counting down.
GTCCTCGACATGGCAAACCGATGTGTTCTTGGGCATCGCCTCCTTGAGTTTTCTTCGGAATACGGCCTCAATAAAGCGGACTGATCGTTCGTTCGGGCGAACCCGCTGACGCAGACCGCTCATTCATACCCGCTGGCCGGAGACGGCTACCGCCAGCAGCCGCTGCCGTTCCGGCAGGCGTAGCAGCGGCAGCGCCGGGCAATATTGCAGATCCTTTGCATCGGCGAAAACGACGCCTGCCCAGCCGTCGCGGATTTCTCCGGCGACGGTGTGGAGGCAGGCGCGCCAGTGGGTGATGACGGCGGGCCAGTCGGAGAACTTCGCCGGGTCAAAGATTTTCTGTCTGGCGTCGCCAAGGCCCGGAACGCCGGGCAGAATGTCTTTTTCGTCGGCAACGCCGGTAAACGCCGGTTGGTCGGGCAGCGCCCGGGCAAAAACGACGGCGGCGACCTGGTCATTGACCAGGGCGGCGTAAATCGGCAACTGCGGCTCGGTCAGGCGCGGGCTGCTCCAGTTTTTGCTGTCGATGGCGGCGCCGGTCTTGTAGTCGATGATGATCTGGCGGCCATCGGCCAACTGGTCGATGCGGTCGACCACCAGACGGATGCGGATGCCTTCGATTTCAATTTCCGCCCGCTGCTCGCAGGCGACGACCGTAAACGGCGCAGGCCGCCCGGCTTCAAAGCCAAGCCAAACGCTCAGCAGTTTTTCCAGCCGCGCCGCTTCAAGCTGGCGGAAGCGGGCGGGCAATTGCGTCTGCCGGGCCGCTTCGAAGCGCCTGATGGCCTCGGCGACGGCGGCGGCGATAGCTTCAGCCAGCGCCGTTTCATCGAGCGCGGCGAGTTTCGCCGAATCCTGCGTCTGCCGCCAGAATGCCTCCAACGCGCCGTGCGCCAGCGAGCCGCGATCGGCCGGGTCAAGTCCTTCGAGCGGCTCGGCCAGAGCTTCCGCGCCGAGGCGGTATTGATAAAAGGCCCAGGCCGGGCAGATGGCCTGGGCGCGCAACAGCCAACTGCCGCCGCTGACGGTTTCGCCCGCCAGCAACGGCGGCGCGGCGGCGTCGTCAAGCTGCTCAAGCTGCCCGCTGGCCGCTGCCAGGCGGGTGGCGATGGTCGATGGTTGTGGCGTCGCCAGTGTCCGTTCCGGCAAACCCGCCAGCAGCGGGCTGGGCCGCAGGAGACGGTTGCCCTCGGCGCGGGCGTATGAAAAGACCACCTCCGGGGCGGCGTCGAGGAGGCGGGCATGGATGCGGCGGGCGAAATCCAGTTCGACCTCGGCGCTGGCGTGGGCGCTGCCCGCCGCCCGCTGGCTTTCAATGGGTAATAGTGGATTGGGCCGGGGCCGCGGCGGCCATTGGTCGTCATTCATGCCCATCACCCACAGCGCGTCAAATTCCAGACCGGCGCTTTCGAGCAGGCCAAGAATCTGCAAGGCGGGCTGGCCGCGCGTTTCCGGCTGAAAAATGCGCTGGCGGCACAACTGCCCCAGACGGCGCACCGCCTCGCTCTGACTCAGGCTGCCCAGCAGCGGCTCAAGACGGGCGAAGGCGGCGAGTACGTCGTCGAAAGCGCGGCGGGCCTGAAATTCGCGGCTCGATAATGGCCGCTCGCCGGGCCAGCCCGCCGCCGCCAGCGCCGTGCGGAAAACGCCCAGCCATTGCCCCGGACGCAAGCGGCGCGGCGCGCCGCCAAGCGTATCGGCCAGCGCCGTCAAGGCGGCGATGCTGCGCCGACAGGGCGCATCGTCGGCCAGGCGTTTGGCCAGCCGCAGCAGGGCGGTCAGCGTGGTCAGCCAGGGCAGGTCGCGGCGCAGCGCGGCATCGAGCAGCGCCCGCCCATCGGCCTCACTCGCCGTCGCCCAGCCGTCGGCCAGCAACAGGGCCGACAGCCGCGCCTGCTCGACCTTGGCCCCTTTGCCGCCGCCCAGTTGCAGCAATTCGAGCGCGCAGCGCACCAGCGGCTCCCCGGCCAGCGGGCGGCCAAGCGAAAAATTGAAACAGCGCGGCGATTCGGTGGCGTCAGGCCGAATCGCGCCCGGATGCAGCACGTCATCGAGGAGAAATTCCAGCCGGTCGCGGACGCTGGCCAGATCGGGCGCGACGATGCCGAGACGGCAGCCGGGACGGGCCGCCAGATGCCGCGCCGCCCAGGCAACAGCGGCGGCACATTCGGCGGCGTTGTCGGCGCAGGCGAGGCGGCGGGCGTCCGATACTCCCCTCTCCCCTCGTGGGCGAGGGGCCGGGGGGGAGGGGGCGGGGGTAACCGC
>JAITMS010000069.1 GCA_031277255.1 Azonexus sp. | reverse complement strand
GAAGACGCCCGCCGCGCCGTCCGCGAACTCGCGCAACAAGCCATCTTCCCCTACTGCATCAGCCTCGACCCACGCGCCGACGACTACGCCGCCGACATCTTTGGCCGCCAGTATTCGGTGATCGACAACATCGGGCGGCTGCCGGAGAAGCTGTCGGAAGTATTTATTGCGCTGACGAAGTGAAAAGCCCCTCTCCCTCTTTCCCTCTCCCACGAGGGGAGAGGGACGATCCTGCCAAGACGCTTGATATATCGTGCCCTACATCGGCTTTCATTCGTCTGATTGTTAACTGGAATGGCTATAAGTCACAAAACGACCGCTGATCGGCCCGTCAGCGAGGGGCTGGCTGGCGGTTTGCCGCCAGTCGGCGGGGGAAAATTCGGGAAACCAGGCGTCGCCTTCCGGTTCCAGGTCGAGTTCGGTCAATTCGAGGCGCTTGGCCAGCGGCAAGGTCTGGCGGTAGATGTCGGCGCCGCCGATGATGAATACGGTTTCCTGCGTGGTCGTCAGCGCCAGCGCCTCTGCCAGTGAGGCGGCGAGTTCCGCGCCCGGCGCGGCGTAGGCGGGCTGTCTGGAAACGACGATATTGCGCCGCCCCGGCAAGGGCCGCCAGCGGGCCGGTAGCGACTCCCAGGTTCGCCGCCCCATGAGGACGGTGTGGCCTTGCGTCAGTTTTTTGAAATGCGCCATGTCTTCCGGCACATGCCAGAGCAGTTGGTTATCGCGGCCAATCACCCGGTTGCGGGCCAGGGCGGCGATGAGGACGATTTCGGACATGGTTGGGGTTTTAGAGCGCCTCGTTCAAATTCTTACATCTCCCGTTCGGGCTGAGCCTGTCGAAGCCCGGTTCAAGCCTCCAGACTCTCTCTCCGCACCGCCCTTCGACAGGCTCAGGGCGAACGGTATTGGTGGGTATGCGTGCATTTGAATGAAAACCGCGCTAGCCCCGGTCGGCGACAGCCTCGTGGTAGAGACTGTCATACTCAGCGGCGGCGTGCGGCCAGGAGAAGTCGCAGCGCATGCCGTTCTGCTGGATGCGCTGCCACTGCCGCTTGTCGCCCCAGGCGGCGGTGGCGCGCTGCATGGTCTGCCAGAGGGCGTGGGGGCTGCCGTCGGCCATGACGAAGCCGTTGCCGGTTTTGTCGGCCAGCGTTGTGGCGCTGACGTCGACGACGGTATCGGCCAGGCCGCCGGTGGCCTGAACCAGCGGCGGCGTGCCGTAGCGCAGGCTGTACATCTGGCTCAAGCCGCAGGGTTCAAAGCGCGATGGCATGAGGAAGCAGTCGGCCCCGGCCTTGATGCGATGGGCCAGAGGCTCGTCGAAGCCCAAGCGGACGGCGACTTGCCCCGGCAGGCGTTCGGCGAGGGCGAGAAAGCCGGATTCCAGCGCCGGGTCGCCGCTGCCGAGCATGACCAGTTGGGCGGGCAGTTCGGGCAGGCCGTCGCCGATGGCGAGCAGCAGGTCGTGGCCTTTTTGCTCGGTCAAACGGCTGACAACGCCGAACAGGGGCCGGTCAGTGACCGGCTCAAGCCCCATTTCCTTTTGCAGCGCCGCTTTGTTGCGGCGTTTGGCGGCCAGCTTGTTGGCGGCGTAAGGGGCAGCCAGCGCGGCGTCGGTGGCGGGATTCCAGAGGTCGGCGTCGATGCCGTTCAAGATGCCGCGCAAATGCTCGCGGCGATGGCGCAGGAGCGGGGCCAGGCCGTAGCCGAAGGCTTCGTCCTGGATTTCTCTGGCGTAGGTCGGGCTGACGGTGGAGATGCGGGTGGCCAGTTGCAGTCCGGCTTTGAGGAAGGAGAGCAGGCCGTGGTACTCGATGCCGTCGAAACGCCAGGCCGATTCCGGCAGGCCGAGGTCGGCGCGCAGCGGTTCGCCGAAGCAGCCCTGAAAGGCGATGTTGTGCACGGTGACGACGCTGGCGGCGCCGCCTTGGTCGTGCAGCCAGGCGGCGGCCAGGGCCGTTTGCCAGTCATTGGCGTGCACCACGTCGGGACGCCAGTCGAGCGGCGAGGCGGTCTGGCCGAGCAAGGCGGCGACCCGCGACAAGAGGCCAAAGCGGATGGCGTTGTCGGGCCAGTCGTAGCCGTTGGCGTCGAGGTAGGGATTGCCGGGACGGTCGTAGAGCGACGGGCAATCGAGCAGCAGGAGCGGCAAGCCGTCAGCCTTGGCCGAACGCAGGCGGGCGGGCGGCAGGGCCGGGGCGAGGGCGGGGATTTCGGCAACGACCTTGGCGCGGGGGAAGGCCGAGCGCAGCGCCGGGTACCAGGGCAGCAGGACGCGCATGTCGTAACCGGCGCGTTTGAGGGCCGCCGGCAGCGCGGCGGCAACGTCGCCAAGACCGCCGGTTTTGACCCAGGGGGCCATTTCGGAGGTGGCAAAGAGGATGGATAGGGGCTTCATATCTTTTTTCCAAGTGCGGACAACAAACCCTGAGTGGAGGCATCGAAAGCCTTGCCGTTGTCATTATTATACTCCCCGGCAAGCAGCCGTTCGATCCGGCCCGCCAACGTTTTGCCGAGTTCGACCCCCCACTGGTCGAAGGAATTGATATGCCACAGGACGCCGAGGCAGAAGGTTTTGTGTTCGTACAGGGCGAGCAACTGGCCGAGGCTGTAGGCGTCCAGCCTGGGCAGCAGCAGGGTTGACGACGGCTGGTTGCCGGGAAACAGTTTGTACGGCAAGAGCGATTCGGAGACGCCCGCGGCGCGGAGTTCTTCGGCGGTCTGGCCGAAAGCCAGCGCCGCCGACTGGGCGAGGCAGTTGGCCAAGAGGGGCCGGTGATGGCCGGGCAGCGGGAAATCGCTGTCGCTCAAGGCAATGAAATCGCAGGGGATGAGCCGCCCGCCCTGATGCAGCAACTGGTAAAACGAGTGCTGGCCGTTGCTGCCCGCCGCGCCCCAAACGACGGGATTGGTCGGGATGGCGAGAGATTCGCCGGCGCGGTCGGTCTGTTTGCCGTTGCTTTCCATTTCCAGTTGTTGCAGGTAGGACGGCAGCAATTCGAGCGACTGGCTGTAGGGCAGCACGGCGGCGGTCGGCGCGCCGAGAAAATCGGTATTCCACAGACTCAGCAGCGCCAGGGTCAGCGGCAGGTTGTCGGCGGCAGGGGCGGTGGCGAAGTGCTCATCCATCGCCCTCGCGCCCGCCAGCAGTTCGGTGAAACGGCTCCAGCCGACGGCCAGCGCCAGCGAGAGGCCGATTGCCGACCACAGCGAAAAGCGGCCCCCGACCCAATCCCAGAATTCAAAGACATTGGCGTCGGCAATGCCGAACTGGCGGGTCTGTTCGCGGGCGGTGGAAATGGCGATGAAATGCCGGGCCACGGCTTCTTCACTGCCCGCCGCGGCAAGCAGCCAGGCGCGGGCGGTGCGGGCGTTGATGAGGGTTTCCTGCGTGGTGAAGGTTTTGCTGGCGATGATGAACAGCGTCGTGCGCGGATTGAGGCGGGCGAGCAGCGGGGCGATGTCGGCGGCGTCGACATTGGACACGAAATGCACGCGCAGATCCGGCTGCTGCGCTGCCGCCAGCGCCCGCGCCGCCATGCGCGGGCCGAGGTCGGAGCCGCCGATGCCGATATTGACGACATCGCTGATGCGCTCATCGCTGTAGCCGCGCCAGCCGCCGCTGTGGACGCGATCGCAGCAGGCGGCCATCTGCGCCAGCACGGCGCGCACTTCCGGCGGCGCGGCGTCACCGGCGCGCAAGGCGACATGGCGGACGGCGCGGCCTTCGGTGTGGTTGATGATTTCACCCGCCAGCATTTTCCACCGCCAGCCCGCGACATCGGCAGCGGCGGCGAGGTCGAGCAGGAGGCGGTGTGTTTCGGCGTCGATCCGCTGTTTGGAAAAATCGAGGAGCAAGCCATCGAAAGACCGCGAAAAGCGCGTGAAGCGTCCGTCGTCAGCGGCGAACAGATCGCGCAGATGACGCCGGGAGAAAGTCGCGGCGTGGGCGTTCAACGCCTGCCAGGCGGGAGTCTCGGTCAATTTCATAGCCACAGCATGAGGCCGGTTTCAAAGGGATGGGAGAGGGCGGCGTGGGTCGGGAAGATGCGCACGCGGTATTCCAGCCGACCGCAGAGTTCCGGCTTGAGGTCGAGGGTGTAGAGCGCCTCGCCCTGGTCGTTGTTGCCGGTGCAGCGCAGCGGATAGTGATGCAGCTTGCTGCTGCCCGCTTTCAGACCGGGGCGGCCAAACAGGATTTCGACCGTGACATCGGCAGAGGACAGGCCATTGAGCTGCACGGCGACTTCGATGTGCAGGGCGGCGCCAAACGGCAGACGCCGTTCCGGCTGATCGAGGCGGAGCAGGCGGACGCCGGGCCAGGCGGCGCGGACGCGGGCTTTCCATTCGGCGACCTCGCGGGCGACGGCAAAATCAGCGGCGGCGTAGCGGCGGCCGCCATCGGCGGCGGGCGCGTAGGCGTTCCTGACGTATTCGCCAACCATGCGGATGACGTTGAAGCGCGGCGCGATGGTGGCGATGCAGCGTTTGGTCATCGCTACCCAGTCCGGCGAATAGCCCATCGGCCCGGTGCGGTAGTAGGTCGGAATCACCTGGTCTTGCAGGATTTCGTAGAGCGAGCGGGCTTCCTCGGCGTCGCGCCGGGCGGCGTCGAGGTGCGCCGGGGCCGGTTTGATCGCCCAGCCGTTGCGGGCTTCGTCGCCGTCGTCGCCCCCCTCGTCGTAGCCTTCGCCCCACCAGCCGTCGAGCACCGAGAGATTGAGCGTGCCGTTCATCGCCGCCTTCATGCCGGAAGTGCCGGAGGCTTCGAGCGGGTAGATCGGGTTGTTGAGCCAGACATCGACGCCCGCCACCAGAGAGCGCGAAAGGTGCAGGTCGTAGCCTTCGACCAGCAGCAGGCGGCCTTCAAATTCCGGCTGGCGCGCCGCCTCGGCCAGACGGCGGATCATTTCCTGCCCCGGCTGGTCAGCCGGATGCGCTTTGCCGGCGAAAAGAAAGAGCACCGGCCGCCCTTCATCGCTGATGATTTCGCGCAGCCAGTCGAGATCCTGAAGCAGCAGGTCGGCCCGCTTGTAGGTGGCGAAGCGGCGGGCGAAACCGATGGTCAGGATGTTCGGGTTTTCGGGATCGACCAGTTTCAAAAGCCGGTCGAGATGCGCCGGCGACCCCTGGTTCCTCGCGTGCTGGGTGCGGATGCGCTCGCGCACCAGCCGCAGCATCTTGGCTTTCAACTGTTGGCGGATGCTCCAGAAGGTGGCGTCGGGAATGGCGTCGACGCCGTCCCAGTTGCCCGGCTCGATCTGCCGCTCCTGCCAGCCGATGCCGAGGTAGCTCTCGAAGGTGTCGAACCACTCCGGGGCAAGGAAGGTCGGCAGATGCACGCCATTGGTGACATAGCCGATGGGATTTTCGGCGGGCGGAATCTGCGGCCACAGGTGGCGGCAGATATTGGACGAAACGCCGCCGTGGATGCGCGAAACGCCGTTGTGATAACGCGAGCCGCGCAGGGCCAGCGCCGTCATGTTGAAGTCGCCCTGCCCCGGCTCAGCGCCAAGCGCCAGCAGCGCCGCGCAATCAAGGCCGAGTTCCTGACACCAGGCCGAAAAATAGTGGCGGATCATGTCTTCGGCAAAATGATCGTGACCGGCGGGCACTGGCGTGTGCGTGGTAAATACGGTATTGGCCGCGACCGCTTCGAGCGCCGCCGAAAAAGACAGACCGGCGGGCTGATCGCCGCTCATCAGCTTGCGGATGCGTTCGAGAATGAGGAAGGCGGCATGGCCTTCGTTGATATGCCAGACCGTCGGCTTCATGCCGAGCTTGGCGAGCGCCCGGACGCCGCCGATGCCGAGGAGGATTTCCTGCTCGATGCGCGTGGTCTTGTCGCCGCCGTAGAGGCGGTGGGTGATTTCACGGTCGGCGGCGGAATTTTCCGGCAGCGAGGTGTCGAGCAGAATGAGCCGGACGTGGCCGACATTGACTTCCCAGACCCTGACCGCGACCGCCCGCCCCGGCAGTTCGACGGTGACGCGCAGTTCGCCGCCATCGGCATCGTAAAGCGGAGAAACCGGCAGGTCGTCGAAATTGGAATCGGCGTAGGCAGCCTGCTGCTGACCATCGGCGGTGAGGGTCTGGGAAAAATAGCCCTGGCGGTAGAGGAGGCCGACGCCGATGAAGGGCAGGCCCATGTCGCTGGCCGCCTTGCAGTGGTCGCCAGCGAGGATGCCCAGGCCGCCGGAATAAATCGGCAGGCTCTCATGAAAGCCGAATTCGGCGCAGAAATAGGCGATCAGATCGTCTTTTTCGAAGCGGTGGCCATGCACGTGGGCCAGCCCCGGCATCTCGTGGTAGCTGTCGTAAGCCGCCAGGGCGCGGTTGAGCGCGCCGAGAAAGACCGGATTGTCCGCCGTCGCCTCCAGCCGTTTCTGGTCGGCGCGCTTCAAAAAAGCCTTGGGATTGTGGCCGACGGCCTGCCACAGGCGGGGCGAGAGGCTGACGAACAGCCCCTGGGTCGGGCGGTCCCAGCTATACCAGAGGTTATTGGCGAGTTCGTCGAGGCGTTCGAGGCGTTCGGGAAGTTGGGGGTTGACTTCGATTTGGTAAACGGTGCCAGTCATGGTGTGTTGAGAGTCTTAGCTGGAAATGTTGAGTTGCAGGCGCACGGCCCGGATGGCGTCGGAAATTTCCCAGGCGATCCGGATTTCCGCCGACTGCATGATTTTCTCAAAACCGGCTTCGGATTGTGAAACTGTTTTGTGGGCCTGACAGGTCAGCCGCGCCGCTGGCGTCATCGCCAGCGCGACGCGACCGCCAAGAACGCCATCTTCCAGCGTCAGCAAGCCGCTTTCCGCGATCTCAAGCGACTGGCCGAAACCCCCGGCAATGCTGCCGTCGGCCAGCACGTAACGGCCGAGAAAGCCGTCGCAACTGGGCATCGCCAGATTCAGCACGGTCGTGAAACGGCAACCGGCGAGGCCGGTGAATTGCCAGTCGATGGTCAGCGTCCCGCCATCGAGGGTGTAGCGTTTGCTGACGCCGGGACGGGTAAAGACCGGCGTCGGCGTCGTCGCCGCCAACTGGTAGTCGGTAAGCGGGAGGTCGTCGAGGCGGTCGAGGCAGAGGAGGCGCGGCAGGGCGTCGGGGACGATGTCGGCGGCGCTGATCGGCTCCTTGCAGCGGACGATGTCGTGGGCCGAGGCGATACCGGCGCCGTGGTGCTCGCTCGGCGCCTGATGGATGCGGTCGTGATACAGCTCGTGGTAGCGGCAGAGGCTGTCGGCGAAATTGTGCCGCAAGGGGTAGCTGGCGAGTTCGCAGACGGCGGCCAGGCCGTCGTCGCGGAGCACCGCCTGGAGCGCCGGGCCATGCAGGAAAATTTCCCTGTGGCCGTCGAGGTCAAGGTCGCGCGCTTCCATCGCCGGACGCGGCTGTAAGGTGTCCAGCCCGGCTTCCAGTTCGACCAGATTGGCCCACACCGCCCGCCGCAGATGCGGCAGGTAGAGGCCGCCAAAGAGGCCGTGCCAGTAAGCGTCGTTGGCCTGGGCGCGGTACAGTTGGGCAGTCAGGGACGGCGGCGGCTCAGGCAGTTCGGAGAGCCGCGCCGAGAGGCCGAGCATCCGCTTGTGCAGCCAGTTGGCTTCCGGGTAACGGGAAAGAAAGTTGCGCCAGATGCCGCCGCGTAAAAAGGGCCGATAGCGATCGAAGCCGCCAGCGGCCTGCTCCTTCGCCAGCAACTCGGCATACACGCCGGCGGCGGGCATCGGCAGCGCCCATTGGCCCATTTCGCTGTAGGAGGCGGTCGGCAGATAGATGATGCCGCGCGTCGCCTGCCGGGCGTGAAAATCGCCATAGGTGGCGGTGACGATAGCCGGGCTGGCGAGCACGCCTTCGATCATCGCCCGCAGCCAGCCGCGCCCGTAAACCCAGTCGTAGGTTTCCGGCCAGATGCCGAATTTTTCGATGTCGTCAAAATAAATGGCGGCGCTGCGCCCTTCGGCGGCGAGGTTTTCAAGATAGGCGACGACTTCGGCGGCGGGAGCAAAAGGCAGGCGGTAGCGGAGCGCCTCGGAAATGGGAAAGAGGTCGAGCCGACTGCCGCCTTCTTCCGTGCTGAAATAGCCGTCGAGTTGCGTGAGCGGCTTGCCGGTGCATAAAAAATGGTAGTCATCGACCGTCACGTAGTCGATGCCGGACTCACGTAGCGCCGCGACGACCGAGGATTCCCAGACGCGCTCGGTCAGCCACGCCCCGCGCGGACTTTTGCCCGTCCACGCCGTCAGTTTGTCGTTGAGCGCCTTGATCTGGCCGACCCGGTCGCGGTGCGGAATGGCCGCCAGCACCGGTTCGGTATCGCCGGAACTGAACAGTTCGACCTGACCGCGCCGCGCCATCGCCGCCAGCATTTCCATGTCCGCCGGGTGACGCTGACGCAGCCAGTCAAGCAGCCAGCCGGAAAAATGCGCGGCAAAGCGGAAGTCGGGATAATCGTTGAGCGTTTCGAGAAACGGCTTGTAGCAACGCTGGTGGGCATCCTCGATGACTTCCGGAAAATTGCCGACCGGCTGGTGGGCATGGACGCCGAGGAGGAGGGTGAGGGGTTGGGTCATCATCGTGTCTCGGTGGCGCGGCGCATGGTGCCGCCGCTTTCGGCGTCGCTGCCGCCGCCGCTGCTCAGGGAATGGTCGAGGGCGGCGGGCGGCGGCAGTTCAAGCAGGTGGTAGAGGGCGGAGAGGTTGTGGCGGAACAACTGGTCGAAGGCGGCGACCGATTGCGGCGGATTGTCGTCGCCCAGCCACCAGAACCAGTCCGAACTTTCGCAGATCGCCAGGCGGCGGCCCACTTCGGCCTCGGCGGCGGCGGAAAGGCGTTTGCTGACGAGCGCCCGGTCGGCGCTCAGTTTGAGTTCGCAGAGCAGCTCCCAGGCGCGGTTTTTGGCCGGGTGGCCGACCCAGGTTGACAAGCTGCCGTACACCCAACTGCCCGCGACCAGGCGCGGCAGGCGCGGGGCGCTCTGGCGGCGCGCGGCGGCGGCCTGAGACAGGGTGACGGTGCGGATCTCCGGCGTTTCTTCCAGTTCGCCGTAAAGGTCGGCGAAAAAATACCAGGCGTTGTAGGGGTAATACTCCCAAGCGTTTTCGCCATCGAGAAAGACCGGGATCAGGCTGTTCGGGTCTTTCCGCTCGATGGCTTTCAGTTCGCCCATGAAATGCCGGGCGGCGTCGCGGCCATGCCATTTGGCGTACTCGAAGCCGATCAGGTCGGAGAGCCGCTCGTCGCGGAAAAAGAGCAGGATGTCGTCCGGCGTGCCCTGGGCGACGCCTTCGGGCGGCAGCCACGGCGTCGTCGTCCGCGCCGCCTCGCCGACCGAGTTGCGCAGCACGCCGCGGCTGCTGGCCGTCCATTGAAAACCGGCGGCCGCCACCTGTTTCAAAAACTCAGTGGACAGCGCGCCTTCGGCGGGCCACAGACCGGCGGCTGGCTGGCCGAAACGGCGGGCGTGGCTGGTCTGGGCGTCGGCCAGATGGGCGGCGACGCGGGTGCGGCCGCCGGGATAGTTCGGCGCTGCGGGCAGGGGGCAATCGGGCAGGGCTTCGCGGGCGCAGGCAAAATCGAGCAGCAGCGGGGCCAGCGGGTGCTTGGCCGGGGTGCTGCTCAATTCGATCTGGCCGCGTTCGGCCAGCGCCCGGTAGCGCCCGATGACGCCGCTGACGGCCTCACCCAGTTCAGCCAGCAGCGCCTGCCGCTCGGCGGCGGTGAAATTGCCGCCCTTGGCCATCAGTTGCGGAATGATCCGGCCACTGCGGCGCAGGCTCTCGCCCGTCCAGGCCAGCAGGTACCAGGTGGCGAGGTCGGTGTAATAAGTGGCGGCGAGGTAATTGAGGCTGTGTCCATTCTGGGCGCGGACAAAACCCAGGTGATCGCGCAGATTGCGGTAACCGGCAAAGGGTTCGAGCATGGTCGGCGCGTGACAGCGAAAGGCCATGTCAAGCAGCCATTCGCTCTGATCGAGCGGCAGCAGGCAATGATCGGGTGAAAAATCGGGGGCGGCGGCGATGCGCAACAGCGGGTCGCGCCATTGGCCGCTCTTGAACTGCTCGACGTAATCCTCGATCTGGTCGAGCAGCACCGGGACGAAATTGACCGTGCAGCGGACGCCCGGATGCAGTTCCAGATGCGCCGCCATGTCGGTGTAATCCTTGATCGTATGCAGCAGCACCCAAGGCAGCAGAAACTCGCCGCTGTCGGGATGGCGGTAATCCGGCTGGTGCATGTGCCACAGAAAAGCAAGATCGGCCATCGGCGTCACACCTCCTGGCCGAGCATTCCCGGCGTCACCAGCACGACGCCGCCGGGACTGACGTGGAAGCGTTTTTTGTCTTCTGCGCTATCAACGCCGATCTGCATCCCTTCAGGAATGCGCACGCGCTTGTCGATGACGCAGCGGCGGAGCACGGCATGACGCCCGACATCGACGCCGGGCAGCAGCACCGAATCGGTGACGCTGACCCAACTGTGCAGATGGACGCTGGAAAAGAGCAGCGAGCGTTTGAGTTCAGCGCCGGAGATGATGCAGCCGCCGGAAACCATCGAGTCGATGGCCTGGCCGCGGCGGCCATCGTCGTCAAAAACGAACTTGGCGGGCGGCAACTGCTCCTGATAAGTCCAGATCGGCCAGTCGCGGTCGTAGAGATTGAGTTCCGGCGTCACCTTGGTCATTTCCATGTTCGCCTCCCAATAGGCGTCGATGGTGCCGACATCGCGCCAGTAAGGCTTCTGCCCGCTGCTGCCGACGCAGGAATCGGCGAAGCGATGGGCATAAACGCGGTAGCGGGGAACGATGTGGGGGATGATGTCCTTGCCGAAATCGCGGCTCGAATGGGCGTCGGCGGCGTCGCGCTGCAACTGTTCGAGGAGAAAGGCGGTATTGAAAATATAGACGCCCATCGAAGCCAGTGCCCGTTCCGGCTGGCCGGGAATGGGCGGCGGATTGGCCGGTTTTTCGACAAAGCTGACGACGCGGTCGTCGTCATCAACGCCCATGACGCCAAACTCGCGGGCCTCGGCCAGCGGCACGTCGATGCAGGCAACGGTCATGTCGGCCCCTTTATCGACATGGCTGGCAAGCATGCGGCCATAGTCCATCTTGTAGACATGGTCGCCAGCCACGATCAGCACGTACTTCGACAGGTGGCGGTGCAGCAGGTGCAGGTTCTGGAACACGGCGTCGGCCGTGCCCTGATACCACTGCTGCTCGTCGATCTGCTGTTGCGCAGGCAGTAACTGGATGAATTCATCAAAGCGGCCATCGAAAAAACTCCAGCCGCGCTGGATGTGGCGGATCAGGCTGTGCGCCTTGTACTGCGTGGCGACGCCGATTTTGCGGATGCCGGAATTGACGCAGTTCGACAGCGTAAAATCAATGATGCGGAACTTGCCGGCAAAGGGAACCGCCGGTTTGGCGCGATAATCGGTCAGTTGCTTCAAGCGGGTGCCGCGGCCGCCAGCCAGAATGACGGCGAAGGCATTACGCGTCAATTGGCTGATGAAACGGTCATGGTGCTCGCGCGCGGCGTGGTCTTGCAGGTGGGAACGACGGGTGTTGGCGGACATGATGAATCTCCCCGGTCAGTGATTTCACCTTTATGATACTGCTTCACGGAGGGTCTATGCCGGATTCCAAATATGCCAAAGCGATTTACCTGTTCAACGAAGGGCGCAATTTTCAGGCTTATCGCCTGCTCGGCGCCCACCCTGCCACGGATGGCGTAACATTCCGCGTCTGGGCGCCCAACGCCTCGGCGGTCAGCGTCGTTGGCGAATTCAACGACTGGCAGCCGGGTCGCCATGCCATGCGGCCGCTCGGCGACTCCGGCATCTGGGAAGCCCTGGTGAGCGAAGCCGGGCCGCACCAGCTTTACCGCTTCGCCATCACCCACCGCGACAGCGGCGCCACCCTCATCAAATGCGACCCCTACGCCCGCGCCTTTGAACTGCGCCCCGGCTCCGCCGCCTGGATCGCGCCGCCCTCGACCCACGTCTGGGGCGATGCGGAATGGCTCGCCCGCCGCGCCAACTGGGATTGGCAGCAGGCCCCGGTCAACATCTACGAAGTCCATCCCGGCTCCTGGCGGCGTCATCCCGATGGCCGCCGCTGGCTGTGGCGCGACCTCGCCGAACACCTGATCCCCTACGCGGTGGAAATGGGCTACACCCACCTCGAACTGCTGCCGGTCACCGAACACCCGCTCGACGAATCCTGGGGCTACCAGACCACCGGCTATTTCGCGCCGAGCGCCCGCTACGGCGCGCCGGACGACCTGCGCTATTTCATCGACGCCTGCCACCAGGCCGGACTGGGCGTCCTCCTCGACTGGGTGCCGGGGCACTTCCCGCAGGACGACTGGGCGCTGGCCCGCTACGACGGCACCGCCCTCTACGAACACGACGACCCGCGCCTTGGCCTCCATGCCGACTGGGGCACGCACATTTTCAACTACGGGCGGCACGAGGTGCGTAGTTTTCTCCTCTCCTCCGCCTACTGGTGGCTGGCCGAATTTCACTTCGACGGCCTGCGCGTCGACGCCGTCGCCTCCATGCTCTATCTCGACTACTCGCGCAAAGAAGGCGAATGGCTGCCCAACGCTTACGGCGGCCGCGAAAATCTCGACGCCATCGCCTTTCTGCAATCGCTCAACGCCATGGTGCATGGCGAATTTCCCGGCGCCTTGATGATTGCCGAAGAATCCACCGCCTGGCCGCAAGTCTCGCGCCCGACCTGGGTCGGCGGCCTTGGTTTCTCAATGAAATGGAACATGGGCTGGATGAACGACAGCCTCGCCTACTTCCAGCGCGACCCGATCCACCGCTGCTGGCACCACGACGAACTGACCTTCGGCCAGATGTACGCCTACAGCGAAAACTTCGTCCTGCCGCTATCGCACGACGAAGTGGTGCACGGCAAACGCGCCCTGCTCGCCAAAATGCCCGGCGACGACTGGCAGCGCCGGGCCAACCTGCGCCTCCTCTTTGCCTGGCAGGCGCTGATGCCGGGCAAAAAACTGATGTTCATGGGCGGCGAATTCGGCCAATGGCGCGAATGGTCAGAGGCCCACGAACTCGACTGGCGGCTGCTGGCCGACCGGGCGCACCAGGGCCTGCAACGCCTCGCCGCCGACCTCAACCGCCTCTACCGCGACCTGCCGGCCCTCCACGAGCAGGATTTTTCCGCCGACGGCTTTCGCTGGATCGACTGCCACGACCACAGCCAATCCGTCCTCTGCTGGCTGCGCCGGGCCAGGGATGGCCGCTTCGTCGCCATCATCCTCAACTTCACGCCAGAACCGCGCCACAACTACCGCATCGGCCTGCCGCAAGCCGGACGCTACCGCGAACTCATCAACAGCGATTCCGCCTGGTACGGCGGCAGCAACCTCGGCAACGGCGGCACGCTCGAAGCCACCGCCGAACCCTGGCGCGAATGGCCCGCCAGCCTGGCCCTCACCCTGCCGCCACTGGCGGCGGTGGTGCTGGAATTGACGTGAAAGGCGGGGACTTCTCTCGGAAGGAGAATAAAGGCGAAGCTGACCCTAATACTCAGAATGGTTGAAGTTGCTTTTGATCAGAGGCTCCCTAAACATCCCTTTTTTGTTCACTCCCATGTACTCCAATGAAAAATAAACTCTTGCTACTCATTCTATCCATCTGTGGTTTTCTTCCCTTCCAAGCCAATGCTGCAAAATTGTATTTTGGCACTGACGAAAGTGTTTCATATATTGCCGATACAAAATTAGCTGGCTCGGACAAAAGGAAAGTATATCTCGGTCATCTAATTCAAACTAATTTTTTCATAGCACCATATAACTTTGAAAGCAAAGGCTACGTTCTTTGCAAAGTAGGCGAGCCTCAAGAATGTAAGCATCTTCCTCCTGAAGATTTATTAAAAGGATTCCAAGAAAATGGTTTTATTCCCAATCCCCTTCCGCCACTCAAATTTACGTGGTGGGATTATGTTTTTGGTTATTCCTTATGGATTTTTCTTGTTGTAATATTCGGCGCCGCCTTCATTTCTATCCGGCTAGAAAGAAAGAAAAATGCAACGTAGGTGCAACATAAAATTTACCGTTGTGCCTAAAACTGTCGCATCCTAGAAAAAGGGTCGTACTCAATCTGATTTTCCCACCGCCCCCTTCACCAACTTTGAAGCCGGAGCCACTTCCCATAATGGCACACGCTTGCCAATTTCTAGGCAATGGCCTCGATGCCGTTTTTCTCGATCACGGTCAGCAGGCGCAGGGCCGGGCCGCCAGGTTTCTTGACGCCGCGTTCCCAATCGGAGACGAGGTTCCTGCTGACATTGAGGTAAAGGGCAAAGATGGGCTGCGACAAGTGTTCGCGCTCGCGCAAGGCGCGAATATGATCGGGAGACATGGGTAGGGCCGGTGTCAGGCAACGGGCGTCGAACTCGCGCATGGTCTGCTTGTCGATGGCGCCGACCTCGTGCAGCGCCGCCATCGTTTCATGTATGGCCGCATAGGCTTCACTCCGGTATTTCTTGACCATGATTCTGCGCCTCCGTAAATTTTCCCGCGCCGATCAGTTCGGCCAGATGGATGTCTGACAGTTCCAGCACGTAACCCGCCGCCTTCTTGAACGCGGCCACTTCGTCATCGTTGATGTTGTCGCGGTCGCTCTTGGCAAAACCGTATACAAAGAAAGACCGCTGCTTTGCACGGTACAGGATAATGGTACGGAAGCCGCCTGACTTGCTCTGTCCGGGCCTTGCGACGCGCTGCTTGATGACGCCGCCGCCAAGGTCGGCATCAACCAGACCGCGTTCGGCGCGCTCAACAGCCTCCCAAAGCGCCTTGTCCGATATGCCTTGTTTGCGGGCAAACCTCTGGAACCAAGCGTTCTTGAAAACCCTCGCATCATCGTTCCGGCAAAATAAATATCACACTTTGTATTATATATAAGGTCAATTACGGCAAGCAAGGCGCATCCGCCGCCAGCGCCAGTGCGCCTTTGAGGCCGAGTTCCTGGTCGGTGACGAGGTGGAGTGGCATGGCGGGCATCAGTCCGGCGTGTTCGCGTTTGGCGTGGAAGGCTTCGAGCAGCGGGGCGCAGTCGGCGGCGGGCAGGAGCCGGGCGGCGACGCCGCCAGCGAGGTAGACGCCGCCACGGGCCAGCCAGTGCAGGGCCAGGTCACCGGCAAAGCCGCCGAGGCAGCGCAGCCAGATTTGCCGCGCGGCCAGCGCCAGCGGATCGTCGCCACGGCCAATGGCCGCGCCGATGGCTTCCGGCGGCGTTGGCGGGCCGCCGAGAAAGCGGTAGATACGCGCCAGACCCGGCCCGGAGAGTACGTCTTCGGCGGTTGCCCGGCCATTTTCCCTGAGCAGCCAGCGCGATAATTCGCTTTCTTCCGGCGTCTGCGGGGCAAAACCGAAATGGCCGCCTTCGCCCGCTACGACGCGGTAGCGATTGCCTTCCGGCAGCAGTCCGGCAACGCCGAGGCCGGTGCCGGGGCCGATCAGGAGGCGCGGCGCGGCGGCGTCGGGATCGCCGCTTTGCAGGGTGAGGAGATTTTCTGGCGCGACGTGCGGCAAGCCATTGGCGGCGGCGGCAAAGTCGTTGACCAGCATGACGCGGGCAATGGCGAAGCGGCGACCGAGATCGTCCGCCGCCAGCCGCCACGGCAGGTAGGTCAGTTGCGCCGTCCGGCCATCGGTTGGCCCGGCGAGGCCGAAGCAGGCGGCGCGGAGGCCGCGCTCACCGGCGAGAAAATCGGCCAGCATGTCAGCAAAATCACCGTATTCGGCGCTGGCGTAACGCTGCTGGCGGCGGATGCGACCATCGCCATCGGCCAGCGCGAGCAGGGTTTTGGTGCCGCCGAGGTCGCCGCCGAGGAACATGGTCTACACCCTATAGAACCGGCATTGAATAACCCATCCCCATCCCGGCCTTCCCCTTGAAGGGGAAGGA
>JAITMS010000012.1 GCA_031277255.1 Azonexus sp. | reverse complement strand
ATCGTTGAAGAATGCGGCTGCGAACTCCTCTATCTCGCCCCCTACAGCCCTGATCTCAACCCCATCGAGAAACTCTGGGCCAACCTCAAGCGCCGATGGCGAAAAATCGGCGGAAACTTGGAGAAGCTAATTCGAGAGTCCGATTATTGATTGGATCGGCTATAAAGCGGGTAGAGCATCTTTTCTTCGCGTTCGATACGGTTCGTCAGCGCCTTACCGGCGGCGGCCAGATCGCGGCTAAAACTGGCAGCCAGTTCGGGCTGCTTGGCAAGACCTTCGTACTTGGTGAAAAATTTGAGCACCGTCCTGCCAAGCTCATCCATTTCGCGGTGGAAGTCGCGGATCAGCGAATGGCTGGCGGGATCGTCGGCGAACAGGCGCTCCAGATAAACGTAGAGACGAACATTCTCGGTCAGCAGATGCGACTGAAAGGCCGTGCGGAAAGCTTCCAGCCGTCTGGACGCGGTCACCATGTCGCGCCATTCGACGGCATGGTTGATTTTGTCGAGCAGCTCGAATAGCGCCCGATGCTCTTTGGACAACTGCTTGGTCAGTTCCGGGTCATAGCGGATATGGGTGCCAGGGGCAACCCGGCGCTCGTGGCTTCGCCGCTCGTGTGGGATGATCGGTGGCGCTTCGGGAGGGGAGGCAGCCCGACGATCACTTTCCCGGAACTCAACTCTCCCCGCAGCGCCCCCTGTTGCGCCTTCATTTCGATTATCGAGGGGCGGTAGTTTGAACAAAGGCATGGCGATACTCTTTACATTTGAAATTATGTATTTTGCATGACTTTGCCGTCTGTGATGAAGAGCCATTCATTGGCTCGTGTCAATTCCTTCTTTTCCGGCGGGCATTGCCTGCCCGGCGTGGGACAGGCCGCCGCCAGCCCCGTACAATGACGCCATGTCTGCCCCATCGCCGCCGAATGACTTGCCCATCCGCCTGCTCGGCATCGACCCCGGCTTGCGGGTGACGGGCTTCGGCGTCATCGAGAAGCACGGCAGCCGCTTGCGCTACGTTGCCAGCGGTTGCGTCAAGACCAACGATAAACAGGGGCTGCCGGAGCGCATCGCCACGCTGTTTGCCGGTATCGGCGAGGTGATCGCCACTTACCGGCCCGATCAGGCGGCGGTGGAAAAGGTGTTTGTCAATGTCAACCCGCAATCGACCCTGCTGCTCGGCCAGGCGCGCGGCGCAGCGATCAGCGCCCTGACGCAGGGTGGCTTGCCGGTGGCGGAATACACGGCCTTGCAGATCAAGCAGGCCGTCGTCGGCCAGGGCAAAGCGGCCAAGGAGCAGGTGCAGGCAATGGTGGCGCGGCTCCTCGATCTCTCCGGCACACCCTCGGCGGACGCCGCCGACGCGCTGGCTTGCGCCATCTGCCACGCCCACGGCGGCCAGGGACTGGGCAAGCTGGCAACCGCCGGGTATCGCATTCGCGGCGGTCGGCTGATCGGGTAATCGGCTCGTCAAAGCTCGCTTATTTTTAACATGACGCCGTACCTACGTGCTATTCCGGCGGGAATTTGAACATGAGTATCTGCGTCAACTGGGAGAAGCCGGATTGGTGCGCGAGCAGCATCGTGGCAAGCACGTGTACTTCATCAATGAACCGCTCGTGCAATTGCTGGCAAAGGGTGAGCAGGCATGAACGGTCAGGGTCTGGGCAAGCTGGCAACGAACGAGCTTCCCCGCTACACTCAACGCAACTGAAAGGAGAAACGCATGAGCACCGTTCTAGACCCGCGAGTCTATGAGTTCGAGACTCAGGAACAAGCTGACAGCTATGACCAATGGTTCCGCGCCAAGGTAAAAGAAGCAATCGACGACCCAACTCCCGGAACCCCGCACGATGAAGTCATGGCAGAAATGGACGCATTGATCGACCAAATCGAAACAGAAAGGCAGAAACACTGATGCTGCCGATCATTTGGTCAAACGCTGCACGAAACGATCTACGCAACATCATTCAATACATCGCCAAAGAAAATCCAGCCGCCGCGCGACGAATAAAAAAGCTACTGGAAAATTCCGTACTGCCAACAGCCGAACGCCCTTACTTATACCAACAAAGCGAGCGCGTCGCGGGAACAAGGAAAATCGTCGCCCACCCCAATGACATCATCGTGTATCGCGTAGACATGTCGACCATAAAAATTCTACGGGTTATGCACGTTCGGCAGGAATATCCGTAACCCATGATTGGCAGACTGACCGGCCTGATTGCCGAGAAAAACCCGCCGCAGATCGTGCTTGATGTCGGCGGCGTCGGCTATGAGCTTGATGTGCCGATGAGCACCTTCTACAACCTGCCCGGCAGCGGCGAGCGCGTCTGCCTGCTGACGCATTTCGCGGTGCGCGAGGATGGGCATTTTCTTTATGGTTTCTTGAGCGAGGCCGAGCGTTTTACTTTTCGCCAGTTGCTGAAAATTTCCGGCATCGGGGCGCGCACGGCGCTTTCGGTGTTGTCGGGCCTGTCGGTCGATGATCTGGCGGCGGCCATCGCCCGGCAGGAAATCGGGCGGCTGGTCAAAATCCCCGGCATTGGCAAAAAAACGGCGGAGCGCCTGTTGCTCGAATTGAAAGGCAAGCTCGCTGCCGCGGGCGGCGCGGCGCCCGGCGTTGGCGGCGGCGCGGCCCGCAACGATATTCTCGACGCCTTGCTGGCGCTCGGTTACAACGACAAGGAAGCGAGCGCCGCCTTGCAGCAGTTGCCTGCCGACCTCGCCACGGCGGACGGTATCCGTCAGGCGCTCAAGCTGTTGTCGAAAATATGACGGCGACGCCTTTCGATCCCAAGCGGCTGACGCAAATCGCGCTGGTGGCGCTCCTCATCATCGGCTGCATTGCCGTGCTGCTGCCTTTTGTCGGCGCCATTCTGTTTGCCTTTGTGATCTGGCTGTGCGCCTGGGAGCTTTACCGCGACCGGCTGCTGCCGCGCCTCAAGGGCCGCCGCTCGCTCGGCGCGGGGCTGGTGGTGCTGGCGCTGATCCTGATTCTGCTGCTGCCGACCCTGTTTCTTGCCGGTTCGCTGGCGAGCGGCGTCGACAGCCTGATCGGCCACATCAAGCCTTATCTCGATAGCGGCCTGCCAGCGCAGCCGCCAGCGTGGTTGAGCAGCCTGCCATTGATCGGCGGCGACCTGGGCGAAACCTGGCAACAGTTGGCGGGCGACCGCGAGGCGCTCAATGAAACCCTGAAACAACTGATCGCCCCAACCCGCAGCCTGCTCGTCGCTGCCGCCGCCATTGCCGCCAATGGTCTGTTGCAGATCGCTCTGGTCTTGTTCATCGCTTTCTTCTTCTTCCGCGACGGCGAGCGCATCAGCGACATGTTGAGCGTTGCCGCCAGCAAACTGGGCGACGAACTCGGCATCGACATGCTGATCAAACTGCGCGACACCGTGCTCGGCGTCATGCTTGGCATTGTCGGCACGGCGGTGGGGCAGGGCACGGTGGCGATGATCGGCTTTTTGATCGCTGGCGTGCCGGGCGTGGTGATGTTGGGCTTTGCCACTTTTTTCCTCTCGATGATTCCGGTCGGCCCGCCGCTGATCTGGGGCGGCGCGGCCATCTGGCTGTACAGCAACGGTCAGACGGGCTGGGCGATTTTCATGGCGCTTTACGGCCTCTTTGTCGTCAGCAGCATCGACAATTTCCTGAAACCGCTGCTGATGGCGCGCGGCGCGGGTCTTTCCATTCTGCTCGTCGCCCTTGGCGTTTTTGGCGGCGTGCTGGTGTTTGGCTTTATCGGCATTTTTTTGGGGCCGGTGCTGCTGGCGCTGGGGCAAATGCTGTTCGCCCGCTGGATCGGCCCAAGGCCAGAGCAGACGCCCAACCCGGAGCCAACGGCATGATCGAAACCGACCAACTGGCCGCCGCCGAGCGCCTGATTGCCCCGCACAGCAAATCGGCGCAGGAAGAAGCCCTGGAGCGGGCGCTGCGGCCCCGGCGGCTTTCTGACTACACCGGGCAGCAGAAAATCCGCGAACAACTGGAAATTTTCATCGCCGCCGCCCGAAAGCGCGCCGAGGCGCTCGACCACGTGCTGCTGTTCGGCCCGCCCGGTTTGGGCAAAACGACGCTGGCTCACATCATCGCCGCCGAAATGGGTGTCAACCTGCGCCAGACCTCCGGCCCGGTGCTTGAACGGGCGGGCGATCTGGCGGCGATTCTGACCAATCTCGAAGCGCATGACGTACTGTTCATCGACGAAATTCATCGCTTGAGTCCGGTGGTCGAAGAAATTCTCTACCCGGCGCTCGAAGATTTCCAGATCGACATTATGATCGGCGAAGGGCCAGCCGCCCGCTCGGTCAAGCTCGATCTGCCGCCCTTCACGCTGGTCGGCGCGACGACGCGGGCCGGGATGCTGACCAACCCGCTGCGCGACCGTTTCGGCATCGTCGCCCGGCTGGAGTTTTACAGCGCCGAAGAACTGTGCGCCATCGTCCGCCGTTCGGCAGCCCTCTTGAACGCCCCGCTCGACCCGGCAGGGGCGCTTGAAATCGCCCGCCGCTCGCGCGGTACGCCGCGCATCGCCAACCGTTTGCTGCGCCGCGTCCGCGACTACGCCGAAGTCAAGGCCGACGGCAAAATCAGCCAGGCGGTCGCTGATCGCGCCCTGTCGATGCTTGACGTCGACGCCGCCGGACTGGATCTGATGGACAGAAAACTGCTCCTCGCCGTCATCGACAAATTCGGCGGCGGCCCGGTCGGCGTCGACAATCTGGCGGCGGCGATCGGCGAAGCGCGCGACACCATCGAGGACGTGCTCGAACCCTATCTGATCCAGCAGGGCTACCTGCAACGCACCTTACGCGGGCGCATTGCGACGCCAGCCATCTATCGCCACCTCGGCCTCGCCGAACCGGCCAGCGCCGCCGTCCGCGATCTGCTCACCGGCGACTGACGGGCCACTGGCGGCAGCCGGTTTCGGCGCCACGCAGACCCGGTTGCGACCGGCCCGCTTGGCCGCGTACAGGGCCTCGTCGGCGCGGCTGATGGCGGCTTCCGGCGACTCCTGCGGGGTCAGTTCGCTGACGCCGATACTGATGGTCACTGAGAACGGCGCTCCCGGCTTGCCGAAACTGGCGGCGGCCACGACCTGCCGCAGCTCGTCGCCAACCAGCGCGCCTTCCGCCACATTGCAGCCGGGCAAGACCAGCAGGAATTCCTCGCCGCCCCAGCGCACCGCGAAGTCGGCGGCGCGCAGCCGGGCGCGCAGCAGATCGGCAATACCGGCCAGCACCATGTCGCCGATCCGGTGGCCGTGCCGGTCGTTGACACGCTTGAAGTGGTCGATGTCGGCCATGAGGAAAGCAACCGGCTGCGCCTGGCGCTCATGGGCGGCAATCACCTTGTTGAGCAGCATGGCGCAGGCGTGGCGGTTGAACAAGCCGGTCAGCTTGTCGGTCGAGGCCATTTCCTCGATCCGCGACTGGTAACGGCGCAAGGCCAGACCGGCGAGAAAAACCACCGTCAGCGTCACCGCCAGACTGATGGCGAAACTGGCGTACAGCGTGTGGCGGATGCCGGACAGCGCGGCGTCCTCGTCTTGCTCGACGAACAGATACCACTTCAGTTCCGGCAGGTAACTGACATTCACGAGATGGGTATGGCCCGCGTCTTCAAACTGGTAAAAGCCGGTGCGGCCGCCGAGGATGCCCTCGACCAGCGGCCCCAGGCCGGGGCGCTGGCGCAGATCGCCGCCCTGGCCCGGCGAACCGGCGAGGACGACATGACCGCTCTGGTCGGCAAAGTAGATGGTGCGCTGGAAGCGGGCCTGGTAGTCATCAACCAGGCGGCGCACCGCTTTGATCGTCAGGCCGACGCCGATGGCGCCAATGGCGCGGTGCTTGAAATCATCGACCCGGTGGTTGATGAACAGGGTCATCGCATCCCGATTGGCCATGTCGAGATCAATATTGACCTCGTACGCCTGCTGCGTTTCGCGCAGATGGTAATACCAGGCGTCGCGCGGTTCTTTTCGGCTGATTTTCTTGAGGACGCCGTTGCCGGTGTAATACTTGCCGCTACGCTCGGAGACGAAAAAGCTGCTGAAAGCCCCGTAACTCTCCTTGATCTCGGCCAGATAGCGGGTCATCGCCTGGGGTTGGCGCTCGCCTTTCAAGACCCAGTCGCGGACGAAGGTGTCGTGCGCCATCGTCGACGAGATCAACACCGCCCGCACCACGTCTTTCTGGATTTCCGCCGAGATATTGCTGGCAGTCAGCGACAGATCCTGGTCGATGAAGTTCGAGCGAACCAGATCTTTGGCAACGAAATAGCCCATCACCGAAGTCGCAAAGAAACACCCCGCCAGCAACAGGCCGAGAAAAATCATCAGGCGATAGTGTTCGATAAAACGCGGGCGATTCATCAGGCCATTATCCGGGATGACGTCGGGGTTGTCATGCCGCCGCCCGGCTAAAAGCGCCGCAAAAACACGTCGTTACAATTCTTCCTGCCGCAAACGGTAAAATCCCGCGATGCCATCTGCTTCAAATTCCAAACCCTTCACCATTCCCGTCCGCGTCTATTACGAAGACACGGACGCGGGCGGCGTGGTGTATTACGCCAATTACCTCAAGTTTTTCGAGCGTTGCCGCAGCGAATGGATGCGCGCCGCCGGTCACGATCAATCGGCGCTGGCGGCGGGAACGGGAATCGGCTTCGTCGCCCGCAAGGCGGCTTGCGAGTACTGGCGTCCGGCCCGCCTCGATGACCAACTGACGGTCGGCCTCGAAGTCGAGCGATTGACCCGCGTCCGCGTCGTTTTTCGTCAGCACGTGCGGCGGGGCGGCGAGGAACTGGTCACCGGCAGCGTCGAAATCGCCTGCGTCGATCTGGCGACGATGCGTCCGGCGGCGATTCCCGACAGCCTCCATCAACAGTTGGAAGCCCTCAAATGAACGTCACCCAGGATTTGTCCATCCTCCACCTGATTCTTGAAGCCAGCGCCGTCGTCCAGATCGTGATGGCGATTCTGGTCGGCGTCTCGATCATGTCCTGGTACTACATTTTTATGAAATGGTTCGCCGTGCGTCAGGCGCGGGCCAAGACCGAGGTTTTCGAGCGCGATTTCTGGTCCGGCGGCGATCTCAACACCCTGTTCCAGGACGCCAGCGCCAGCCGCAACAAAAGCGGCTCGATGGAGCGCGTCTTTGAGGCGGGTTTCCGCGAATTCACCAAGCTGCGCGGCCAGAAGAACCTCGACCCGAAAGACGTGATCGACGGCGCGCGCCGCGCCATGCGCGCCACTTACCAGCGCGAGATGGATAGTCTGGAATCGCATCTCGCCTATCTTGCCTCGGTCGGTTCCGTCTCGCCCTACATCGGCCTCTTTGGCACCGTCTGGGGCATCATGCACGCCTTTCGCGGGCTGGCTAACGTCGGTCAGGCGACGCTCGCCACCGTCGCGCCGGGCATTGCCGAGGCGCTGGTCGCCACCGCCATCGGCCTCTTTGCGGCCATTCCCGCCGTTTTGGCCTATAACCGCTTCTCCCACGAAATCGACCGCCTGGCGACGCGCTACGAGTCGTTCATGGAGGAGTTTTCCAACATCCTCCAGCGGCAGATGAGGTAATGCGTCAGCGCCGTCTCAAGAACGAAATCAACGTCGTCCCCTACATCGACGTGATGCTGGTGTTGCTCGTCATCTTCATGGTGGCAACGCCGATGATGACTTCCGGCTCGGTCGAGTTGCCCGCGACCGGCACCGCGCCGCAAAAGCCGGATCAATTCCTGCGCGTGCAGATCGACAGGGACGGCGCGCTGTCGCTGTTCGACGCCAAAGGCAAGGAACAGAAACTCGGCGATCACCGCGCCTTGCGCATCGCCCTCGCGGCCCAGCGTGAAAAATCGCCGGATATTCCGGTGCTGATTGCCGGTGACAAGGAAATCACCTATCGCGCCGTGATCGAAACCCTCGACGACGTGAAAAAACAGGGCTTCACCCGCGTCGCGCTGGAAACCTCGGTCAAATAAGCCATGCCGCCCGACAATTCCCAGGAACCCGGCAAGAAAAAGGCGCTGACCCTGACGCTGCTCGTGCATGCGGCCCTGATCGGCGCGCTGTTTCTCGGCGTGCAGTGGAAGCGCAGCCAGCCGGAAACGATGGATGTCGAACTGTGGTCGCCAACGCCGCAACCGGCGACGCGGGTCCAGCCGCCGCCGAAAGCGAAGCCGGCCGAGCCGGAAAAGAAGCCGGAACCGCCGCCGCCCAGGGCGGAAGCCCCGAAAAAGCCGGAAATCGTGGTCAAACAGGAAGAAAAGAAAAAACCGGAGCCGAAGCCCGAACCTAAACCCAAACCGGCCCCGAAAGATTTCAAGGACGAGTTGGCGGCAGAAGAACGCGAGCGGCAGGCGACGGCGGAACAAAACCTCCGCGCCGCCATCGCCGATGAGGAAAGAAAAGCTGCCGGACTGCGTGGCCTCGAAACCTACGCCAGCAAGATTCGCGGCAAGGTGCGCGGCAATATCGTGCTGCCGCCCAATCTCTCGGGTAACCCGGAAGCCGTTTTCAACGTCACCCAACTGCCGAGCGGCGATGTGCTGGCCGTGCGCCTGAAACGCTCCAGCGGCAATCCGGCGCTCGATGCCGCCATCGAGCGGGCCATCCTCAAATCCTCGCCGCTGCCCAAGCCCGACGACCCGGCTTTGTTCCAGCGCGAGCTGGAAATCCGATACAAGCCGTTTGACGAGTAAAATGCCGCCTGATTTATCGAGAATACGCCCCATGTCCCGAATCGTTCACCGCCTGTTCCTCTTTGCCGCCCTCTTTGCCGCCGCCGCGCTGGCCCAGGCGCAACTGGTCGTCGATGTCACCGGCGCCGGGGCCAACCGCATCCCGGTCGCCATTCCCGATCTTGCCGGCGACAGCGTTGCCGCCCGCGTCATTGCCGGCACGGTGCGCGCCGATCTTGAGCGCAGCGGTCTGTTCAAAATGGTCGACGCCAGCGAAACCGGCCTCGACGAAAATGCGCCCATCGACTACGCCGACTGGAAAGGGCGCGGCGCTGACGCCATTGCCGCGGGCAGCGTCAAGCGCGCCGCCGATGGCCGTCTGGAAGCGCGTTTTCGCCTCTACGACACCAACAAGGCAGAATCTCTGGGCGGCGCCGCCTACATCACCGGCAACGAGCAGTTGCGCACCGCCGGACACCGCATCGCCGATTTCATTTACGAAAAGCTGACCGGCGAAAAAGGCGTTTTCTCGACCCGCATCGCTTACGTCGTCAAGTCGCGCGGCCAGTTTCTGCTGCAAATCGCCGATGCCGACGGGCAGAACCCGGCCACCGCGCTGACTTCCGCCGAACCGATCATCTCGCCGGTCTGGTCGCCCGATGGCAGCCGTCTGGCTTATGTCTCCTTCGAGAAAAAGAAGCCCATCGTCTACGTTCATTCGCTCGCTTCCGGCCGCCGCACGGTGGTCGCCAACCAGAAAGGCTCGAACTCGGCCCCCGCCTGGTCGCCCGATGGCGGCAAGCTCGCCGTCGTCCTTTCCAAGGACGGCAATTCGCAAATCTATCTGGTCAATGCCGATGGCAGCGGCGCGCCGCAGCGCCTCGCCACCTCGCCCGGCATCGACACCGAGCCGCGTTTCGCCCCGGATGGCAGCCTTTATTTCACCTCCGACCGTGGCGGCAGCCCGCAGATTTACCGTTTGCCGCCGGGCGGCAGCGTTCAGCGCGTCAGCTTCGAGGGCAACTACAACGTCTCGCCACGCCCCTCGCCCGATGGTCAGACGCTCGCCTTCATCAGCCGCCGCGATGGCCGCTTTCAACTGGCCGTGATGGATCTGGCCAGCCGCCAGACCCAGGTGCTGACCGATTCCAACAAGGATGAATCCCCCAGTTTTGCCCCCAACAGCCGCATGATTCTGATCGCCACCGAAATCGGCGGACGCGGCGTTTTGTCCGCCGTATCAAGCGATGGCCGAATCAAGCAACGCCTGTCGGTCGCCGCTGGCGACGTGCGCGAACCGGCCTGGGGGCCGTTTCTGAAGTAGCATCCGTCGCCGTCCGTCGTCCCCCCCCAAAGGAGAAAGCCATGAACAAACTGATCATCCCCGCCCTGTTATCCGCCCTGATCCTGGGTTGCACCACCACGCCGCTGCCGGAAGACGGCACCCGTGCGGAGGTCGAAACCCGCGACGGCAGCGTCACCCGGGTCGATGCCAGCAACCTCGACGCTAGCGGCCTGCCCAAAGCCCTGACCGATCCGGCGAACAAGCTGTCGCAGCGCAGCATCTACTTTGATCTCGACCGCTACGAGATCAAGGCGGAATTTCAGGATCTGGTTGCCGCTCACGCCAGATTCCTGGTCGACAATCGCGGCTTCAAAGTGCTGATTCAAGGCAACACCGACGAGCGCGGCAGCCGCGAATACAACCTCTCTCTCGGCCAGAAACGCGCCGATGCCGTCAAACGCTCGCTGGTGCTGCTCGGCGCCCGTGAAGATCAGGTCGAATCGGTCAGCCTCGGCGAAGAAAAGCCGAAAAATCCCGGCACCGGCGAAGCCGCCTGGGCGGAAAACCGCCGCGCCGACATCCTCTACCGCGCTGCTGACGGTCGCGGCGAGTTCTGACCATGCCCCGGCTCCGCATCGCCCTGCTGTTGGCGGCTGGCCTGGGCATCCATCACGCCCAGGCTGGCGTCTTCGACGACGACGAGGCACGCAGGCAGATTACCGATCTGCGCGTCAAGAGCGAGGCGCGGGCCGAGCAGCAGGCGCGCGCCCAGCTTGAGCTGCAAACGCAACTGCAACGCCAGACCGAAGAAATCGCCCGGCTGCGCGGCCAGATCGAAACCTTGAATTACGAACTGGAAACCGCCAACAAGCGCCAGCAGGATTTTTATCTCGATCTCGACAGCCGCCTGCGCAAGTTCGAAACCACCGCCAGCCCGGCCGCCGCGCCCGCTGCCGCGCCGAGCCACGATACGGCCAGCGTCGAGCAGGAATACGAAGCCGCCCTCGGCCACTTCAAGGCCGCTCGCTACAAGGAAGCGGCGGGCGCTTTTGCCGCCTTCGTCGGTCAGTACCCGGACAGCAGCCTCGCCGCCAACGCCCAATACTGGCTCGGCAACGCCTGGTACGCCCAGCGCAACTGCACCAAGGCCATCGAAGCGCAAAGCGTGGTCACTACCAAATACGCCGACAGCCCCAAAGCTGCCGACGCCTGGCTGGCGATTGCCACCTGCCAGAAGGAACTCGGCAACCCGACCGGAATGAAACGCTCGCTCGAAACAGTCATCAAGAACTTCCCCGGCACGCCAGCGGCGGAAACGGCAGCGCAGCGGTTGAAGAAATAAGGCCTTGGCCCTCCGACTGACCGAAATTTTCTTTTCCTTGCAGGGCGAAGCGACGAGGGTTGGCCTGCCGACCGTGTTCGTGCGCCTCGCCGGCTGTCCCTTGCGTTGCCGCTGGTGCGATACGGCCTACAGTTTCAGCGGCGGCGAATTGTTCGACATCGCCGCCGTGCTGGCCGAGGTAGGCCGCTACCCGACCCGCCACGTCTGCGTCACCGGCGGCGAGCCGCTGGCGCAAAAAGACTGCCTGCCGCTGCTGACAGCGCTGTGTGACGCCGGTTACGACGTCTCGCTGGAAACCTCCGGGGCGCTCGACATCACCGCTGTTGACGCCCGCGTCGCCCGCATCATGGATTTGAAAGCGCCGGATTCCGGCGAATGCGAGCGCAATCGCTGGGCCAATCTGGCGGCGCTCAACGCCCGCGACGAAATCAAAATCGTCATCGCCTCCCGCGCCGATTACGACTGGGCGCG
Organism: Azonexus sp.; assembly: GCA_031277255.1. Classification (GTDB taxonomy): domain Bacteria; phylum Pseudomonadota; class Gammaproteobacteria; order Burkholderiales; family Rhodocyclaceae; genus Azonexus. The sequence continues at coordinate 8,509 of JAITMS010000012.1, read as the reverse complement.
GCAAACCATCGCCGAACACTGCCTCGCCGCCATCTGCCCGGTGCTGCTGTCAGCGGCCCAGGGCTTGCTCGAACCCGTCGCGCTGGCCGAATGGATACTCGCCGACGGCCTCGATGTCCGCTTCCAGTTGCAGTTGCACAAAGTGCTTTGGGGTAACATAAAAGGCAAGTGACCAGGGAGCCATCATGGATCGCAATCGCCGCCAGTTCTCGCGCATTCCGTTTACGACCAGAGCCAGTCTGGCTCTGACCAGCGGCGAGTATGCCGTGAATCTTCTCGACCTCTCGCTCAAAGGCGCGCTGATCGAGATGCTCGTCCCGTTCTACGTCGTTATCGGCGACCACGGCGTCTTGAAGGCGCGGCTCGATGATGACGACATGATCCGCATGGAAATCAGCGTCATTCATCACGAAGGCAAGTCTCTGGGTCTGGCCTGCCGTGAAATCGACATCGACAGCATCACCCATCTGCGCCGACTGGTCAGCCTCAATCTCGGCGACGAGGCCCTGGCCGAACGCGAAGTCGGCCTGCTGGCTGGGCAGTAGCGATTCGCGCCCGATGCCGCCAGCCGTCGTCCTGCTTTCGGGCGGACTTGATTCCGCCACCTGTCTTGCCATCGCCCGCGATCAGGGCTTTGCCTGCCATTGCCTTTCCTTCGACTACGGCCAGCGGCACAACGCCGAACTGGCCGCCGCCGCCCGCCTCGCCAAGGCGCTCGGCGCTGCCGGGCAGCGCGTCATCCCCTTTGGTCTGGCAGAGTTTGGCGGCTCGGCGCTGACCGACAGCGCCATCGCCATCCCGACCGCTGGCCTCCAGCCGGGAATCCCGGTCACTTACGTCCCGGCGCGCAACACCATCATGCTCTCGCTGGCGCTGGCCTGGGCCGAAGTGCTTGGGAGCCGCGATATTTTCATCGGCGTCAATGCCGTCGATTACTCCGGCTACCCGGACTGCCGCCCCGAATACATCGCCGCCTTCGAGCACATGGCCAATCTCGCCACCAAGGCCGCCGTCGAAGGCCGAAAACTCACCATTCACGCGCCGTTGATCGACCTTGCCAAAGCCGACATCATCCGCCTCGGCAGCGCCCTCGGCGTTGATTACAGCCTTACCGTCTCCTGCTACCAGGCCGACAGCCAAGGCCGCGCCTGCCGCTTGTGCGACGCCTGCCGCCTGCGCGCCGCGGGCTTCGCCGCCGCCGGGATGGCGGACCCGACGGCCTATCGGTATTGATCCACCTGCTACTGGCCGCTCAGGTACTGCCAAGCGAAGTCGTCTTGATTGGGTTCGGATTCGGCGGTGGTGAATACGATCCTGCCGTCTTGGGTATCCAGTTTGAGCTTGTCGCCGAACTGGCAGGTGATGCTGGCGTTCCTGGCCAGCCAGTCCTTGAATTTCTCATTGTCCGCGCATAGCCGCCGCGCCGCATTGGCTACCGTGGCGCAGAAACTGCCGATGCTCAGGCGTTTCATTTGATCTTCGTTAATGCTGCTCCAGTTTACCGTCGTCTTGACGGTCATGCCGCAGGCTCGGGAAGCCCCGTCGTCGTCTTCCTTTATCTCGGACTCGGCGCGAGCCACGGCTTTGTCCTTGTCGAAGCGCGCAAGCTTTGCCTGAATGCCCTCTTTTTTCTGCTTACCATAGGTTTGGGCCAGCAGCGCCAAGTCCAGTTCCTTAGATGCCTTTTCGTCATACGACAAATTCACACTATCGTGTATGCCAGGTAGCCAGGCTTGGACGTGAGATGAGGCATTTTCACTCCACACCAGAAACCAGGGACTTCCGTCCAGCGTGATGTTAAAGCTGGTGCGGCGGCCCTCATTGGTCTTTTCCGCAAGAAACACGACATTGTCGATGGGGTGGTTGATGCCCTGGACACGAATCAGCGCGGCCTTGTCGTCAGCCGTTGGGGCAACGGCGATGTTCACGCCGTTATTGCCCGTGAAGACGGCTGGGTGAGAGGCCAGCGGCGGCGCGGTGTCCTCCGGCGCAACATGCTCCCGGCCCTGCCAGACGAAAAAGGTGATTGCGGCGGCGAGCAGAATCAGCAGGAAGGCGGCGGCTCGCCAGCCGAAGGGTTTTTTCTCTGGCGGCGAGTCCGGCAGCGGCGCGGCGGCGGCTGGCGCAGCGGCTTCGCTAGGCCGCGCGGCGGCAAAAATGTCGGCGTAACGTTCCAGGCCTTCAAGCACGCGGCTGATGGCGGCGTCTTCTTCGAGGCCGTGTACATCGAGCCAATGCCGGTCGGCCAGGTGATATTCCAGTCCGGCGCCGGGTTGCACGTTCTCGATGCGCACCGGCAACACGATGAGTTTGTTGCTCGAAGCCAGGGTCAGTTCGCGGGAGACTTCGTCGGAACGGTTGGATGAGCCGGAAAAGACCAGCAGCATCAGCGGTATTTCGCGGATGGCCTGGCTGATGGCCTGCGGCCAGGAAACGCCCGCAGTGATGTCGCGCGGTGCGTACCAGCAGCGGTAACCAGCTTTTTCAAGCTGGTGCACGAGGGCGTCGGCGAACAGTTTGTCCGGGGTGGAATAGCTAACGAAAATGTCGTGTGTCATGGTTTTTGCGGGTCGCTCAGGATGTCATAGGTGGCGGTGAACAGGGCCGCGCCGACGATGCCATATTCCCCGTCGCCGTGCTGGATCAGCCAGTCGCCGCGCTGGCCCCACAGCAAGCCGCCGTTTTTCAGGCTCAGGCAAAAGATGGCGGGCATGCACAGGGCGTCGGCCTGGCGGGGATTCGCCAGATAGACGCCGTCCTGTCCCGTTTGCAGCGGAGGTTGGGGCGTGTAGGCGGCGGCGAAATGCTCCGGGCGTACCGGCCATGTTTCGCCATCGACGCCGGTGACCAGAACATCGCCGATGGCGTAGGGCACGGCCCCTTCGCGGGTGGCGGCAATGCCTGCCTGACGGGCGAAATGCGCCGTCACGGTAAAAGGTTTCTTGCACGCCCGCACCGCGCCGGGCTGTGCCGCCACGTCTACGCCAGCGTAGTCGCGGACATCGCTGCCATCATTGATTTCGACGGTTTCTTCGGCGTACAGCAAGGGAAAGAGCGCCGCGGTGACAACGTAGATGTCGGTGGTGTTTTCTTCCGTCCAGACCAGCCAGTCGCCTTTTTCGCCCTTGAAATAATTCTCCGGGTCCCAGTGGGTGAAGACTTTGACCCCTTGCTCCAGGCGCACCGCGCAGACAACGCCGCCGCCCAGACGGAGACAGGGGCGGGCGACGTTATCCAGCGAGCGGCGGATGCCCGTCGTTTTGTCGAGCACGGTCGGCGTGTACGGCAGGGTCAGTTGCAGGGGAGTATCGAGAGGGCGGTAGGAACCATGGAAAACGGCGCTGGATATGGGATAGACCTCGCCGAGCAGTCCGATCATCAGGCAGGTGTCGTCCTCGATGGTCAGGTTGATGTCGCCTTCGAGCGTGCGGATGTGCAGCGACGAGCCGCGCGGCAAGGCTTCGGCGGGCACGTAGGCCAGACGCAGGGGGCGTCTTGTGTAATGCCGCGCCCGCTGTGTTATGGCTGCGGGCAGGATGCCCTCCGCCGGGGACGCGGCGGTGCAGTCGATGACGGTATAGGCGGCCAGATATTCGTGCAACCGATGATTGAAGTAGTCGGCATGGCTGAGGTTCGGCATGTGCTCGGCGTAGTTGTGACCACTGATCCAGCCGCCGGCTTTGGCCGCGTGGCCGCCGCCGGAGCCGAGTACTCCGGCAATCCAGGCGGCCAGGTCGGAAGCCTTGCAATCCTTGACGAAGGAGCGCACGGAATATTTGATGCCGGTCGGCATTTCACAGTAGGCCACAGCCATCTCGATGGCATCGACCTGAAGGACGAGGTCGCTGATGAAACCGAGGATGTTGGGTTCGCAAGGTTCGGCGCCAACGAGGGCGAAACCGCCGGGGGCATCAAAGCGCAATTTGGCTAAAGCGGTGGCGGCGACGGACATGTCTTCCAGCGACAGGTTGGATTTTATGAGCGTTCGGAAGATCGGCTCGATGACGCCATCCTGATCGCGCAGGTCGCGGTCGTGGGGGTGTCTGACCTCGGCGAAAAAAGAGGTGTCGGTATAGAGGCCGTAGTGCAGGGCAGTCACCAGCGCGCCGCTCTGTCTGGCTTCGATTTCTTCAAGGCGGAACCCTGCTTCCTGCATCAGAAGCCAGACCAGAGTCGAACAGGAGCCGAGATAGGGGCGCACGTCATAGAGCACCGGCATCGGGCATTCGAGGATATGGTGGTCGATGACCGCCACCTCGACGCCGCGCATGGGCGACACATTGCCCGCGCCATACTGGCAATCCACGGTAATGAGCAGGCCCGGCCAATCGCGGCTTTGCGGGCAGTGCGCCAGGGGGATGCCGCAGAGGGTCAGCATTTTCAGGAGATTGGGCTTGGTCACCGGCGCCTGTCCGCCATAGAACAGCGCGGTTTCGATCCCTCTCGCCGTGAAATAGGTGTACAGCCCGAAACCGGCGGCGATGGCGTCGGCGTCGGGGTTGTCGTGACATTGTATGGCGATGTGTCGAAATCGCAGCAGATCGGCAAGATTCATGGCTTGGCGGCAGGCTTGGTAAATGGTTGCTAGGATGCTATCCGTAGCGTTTTTTGTCCACTGCCGGGGCGTTTCAGTCCGGTTCGGGCAGCGTTTCCAGCATTTCGTGCAATTCCAGCCAGCGGTGCTCCGCCGTGTCGATCTGTTGGCCGAGGGCGGCGGCCTGGCGGTGCATGGCTTCGTTTTCGGCGCGGCTGGTCGTGGCGTAGAAATCCGGGGCGGCGAAGCGGCTTTCCAGCGCGGTTTTTTCCGCCTGCCAGCCGGCGAGTTTTTTGTCCAGTTGCTCGATTTCCTTGACCAGCGTCCGCCGCCGGGCGAGCAGGGCCTGACGGTCGGCTTTGCTGGCGGCGCGTTGCTGCTGGCGCTCGGCTTTTTCGGCGGTGATGGCGGGCGGCGCGGTTTTGTCGGCGCTGCGGCGGCTGGCGAGCCAGGCGGCGTAGTCGTCGAGGTCGCCGTCAAATTCGGCAACGCCGCCAGCGGCGACGAGCAGCAGTTCGTCGGCGGCGGTGCGCAGCAGGTGGCGGTCGTGCGAGACGATGACCATGCCGCCGGTGTAATCTTGCAGAGCGAAGCCCAGCGCCTCGCGCATGTCGAGGTCGAGGTGGTTGGTCGGTTCATCGAGCAGGAGGAGATTGGGTTTCTGGCGAATGAGCAAGGCCAGCGCCAGCCGCGATTTTTCGCCGCCGGAAAAAGGGGCGACCGGGCGGTTCGCCATGTCGCCGCGAAAATCGAAGCCGCCAAGGTAGTCGCGTAAAGCCTGCTCTGGTGTCGTTGGCTCAAGACGCAGCAGGTGTTGCAGGGGCGATTCGTCCGGGCGCAACTGTTCGAGCTGGTGCTGGGCGAAGTAGCCGATCCTGAGCGCCTTGGCTTCTTTCCGCTCGCCGCCCTGCTGGGGCAAGGCGGCGGCCAGCAGTTTGACGAGGGTCGATTTGCCGGCGCCGTTCCGGCCCAGCAAGCCGATCCGGCAGCCGGGGCGGAGCGTCAGCGAAACGTCGGCGAGAACGGGCCGCCCGGCGTAAGCGGCGGCGGCGTTTTCGATGGTCAGCAAGGGGTCGGGCAGCGCGCTGGGGGCGGGGAAGGTGAACTGAAAGGGCGAATCGACGCGGGCGGCGGCGACCGTTTCCATGCGTTCGAGCATCTTGATGCGGCTCTGCGCCTGGCGGGCCTTGGTCGCCTTGGCGCGGAAGCGTTCGATGTAACTGTTGAGATGGGCAATTTCGCGCTGCTGCGCGGCAAAAGCGGCTTGCTGGCTGGAGAGCCGCGCGGCGCGGGCGCGTTCGTAGTCGGAATAAGCGCCGCTGGAGAGCGTCAGGCATTGCCGCTCGATGGCGAGAATGTGGCCGACGACGGCATCGAGAAAATCGCGGTCATGCGAAATGAGCAGCAGCGTCGCCGGGGTGTTTTTGAGCCACTGTTCGAGCCAGAGCACGGCGTCGAGGTCGAGGTGGTTGGTCGGCTCATCGAGCAGCAGCAAATCGGCGCGGCCAGACAAGGCGCGGGCGAGATTGAGGCGAACCCGCCAGCCGCCGGAAAAATCGGCGACCGGACGGCTCAGGTCGGCCTCGGCAAAGCCCAGGCCATGCAGCACTTCGGCGGCGCGCGCTCTGGCCGAGTAGCCGCCGATTTCGCCATAGCGGGCGTGCAGATGGGTAATCGCCTCGCCGTCGCCCGCCGCCTCGGCAGCGGCCAGTTCGCCTTCGACGCGGCGCAGTTCGCTATCGCCGTCGAGGACGAAGTCGATGGCGGCGTCCGCCAGGGCCGGGGTTTCCTGGGCGACGCGGGCGATCCGCCAGGCGGCGGGCAGTTCGAGGTCGCCCGCTTCGGCGGGCAATTCACCGGCGAGGAAGGCGAAGAAGCTGGATTTGCCGCTGCCGTTGGCGCCGACGACGCCGACTTTCCACCCGGCATGGAGTTGAACCGTAGCATCGACGACCAGCGGACGGCCAGCGCGGGCGAAAGTAACGTGGCGCAGAGCAATCATGGGCGGCGATTATAGCGGCGGCGATGGGCTAGAATAGGTTGCATCTCCGACCCTCATTCCATGATCAAGCAGATTCATACCGATCAGCTCAAGCCGGGCATGTTCGTGCATGACCTCAACTGCGGCTGGCTCGACCATCCCTTCATCGCCAACGCCTTTCTCGTTGGCGACCGGCAGACGGTAGACAAAATCGTCAGCCTCGGCATCCGCGAGTTGTATATCGACACCGACAAGGGCGCCGATGTCGAAGAAGCGCGCACGGTAGAAGAAGTCAGCGCCGATCTCGACCGCCACCTCTCGGCAATCGCCCGCCAGGGGCCGGATCAGGCCGTCACCACCGCGCTCGCCGAAGAAGCGGCGCGCGCCCGGCGCTTGCAGGGCGAAGCGCACAAAATCGTCCGTCACATGATGGATGACGTCCGCCTCGGCCAGCAGATCGAGGTCGACCGCATCGAGCCGCTGGTCGAAAACATGGTCGATTCGATTTTCCGCAATCAGGACGCGCTCCTGCATCTGTCCCGGCTGCGGCATCACGACGACTACACCTTTCAACATTCGGTCAGCGTCTGCACCCTGCTCGTCGCCTTTGGCCGCAGTCTCAATCTGGAGCGGGCGGTTTTGAAGGACATGGCCCTGGGCGGCCTCTTGCACGACATCGGCAAGGCCTGCGTCCCCGACGCCATTCTCAACAAGCCGGGCAAGCTGACCGACGGCGAGTTCGTCAAGATGAAATCGCACGTCGATCTTGGCCTCGCCGTGCTGCAACAGACGCCGGGCGTGCCCGAAATCGCGCTCTCTGTCACCGCCGAACACCACGAACGCTACGACGGCAGCGGCTACCCGCACCAGCAGAACCAGCAGGGAATCAGCCTCTACGGCCAGATCGCCTCGATCGTCGACGTCTATGACGCCATTTCCTCCGACCGCTGCTACCACAAAGGGATGCCACCGACGCAGGCGCTCAGGAAACTGCTCGAATGGAGCAGCCACCACTTCAACCCGCAACTGGTGCAGACCTTCATCCGCGCCATCGGCATTTATCCGAGCGGCTCTCTCGTCCAACTCGAAAGCAAGCGTCTCGGCGTCGTCCTTGAGCAGAACGAGAAAAATCTGCTGACGCCGGTCGTCCGCGTTTTTTACCATGCCGCTCAGCAGCACTACATTGCCCCGGAAAATATCGACCTCGCCCGATCCAAGGATCGCATCGCCAGTTTCGAGGATTTCGCCCAGTGGAACATCGACCCCAAGCAGTGGCTGCCCGCCTGATCGTCCTGCTCTTGTGCAGCCTGCCGCCGCTCGCCAGCGCCGCCGATGACGCCGCGCCCGCCGACCGCCAGCAACGCCTCGACCGCGCCGCCGCGCTCAAGAGCGAAGCGGCAACGCAGAAAAAGGCCGCCGACGCCCGGCTCGAACAACAGAACGCCGAATGCGCCAAGACCTTTTTCGTCAATTCATGCCGCAACGACGCCAAGGACGAGCATCTGCAAGCCATCGCCACCGCCCGCCGCCTGGAAAACGAAGGCGCGGCGCTTGAACGCGAGGTCAAGCACGAAGACGCGGCCCGACGCGAAAGCGAACGGGCCGCTGAAAACGAGCGGCGGGAAAGCGACCGGGCAGAACGCGAAGTCCAAATCGCCGCCGAACGGCAAAAAAACGCCGAAGCAACGGCCCAGCACCTCGCCGACAAAGAACAGAAAGCCGCCGCAGGCGAACAGCGCAAAGCCGCCGAGGCCGAAAAACTGCGCCGCAAACAGGCCGAACACGCCGCCCGCCTGGCCGAAAAAAAGCGGAAGCAGGATAAACGCAAGACCGTCGAAAAGCCTCTGGTTCCTTGACCAGCTTCGAACCCAGAATGGGGAGGAGTTTCAGAGGACAGAAGACGGATGACAGAGGACTGAATTTTTGCGCCGCTTTCCCTCTCCCCCGGCCCCTCTCCCACAAGTGGGAGAGGGGAGGCACACCTCTCTCCCGCT
>JAITMS010000159.1 GCA_031277255.1 Azonexus sp. | reverse complement strand
CAACGTCCGCGCAATACGCTCTCCCACGGGGTACATCTCTGCCCTCCAGAGGGAATACAGGCTACGGACATCTTCCCGAAAACATCTTCCAAACTACATGAAAAAGAAGATACAAGGGGGTCTGTTGCTTCGGCTTCCCGGACAAAACAACGCCTTGCATCAGTTTGAATCGAACCCCATTTCCCGCTCCGCCGCTGGCAACAGCGCGCGCAATGCCTCGATCTGAACCCGCTGACGCGGGCGGCCATCATGGTATTTCAACCGGATCCGCTCGGCGGCGACGGGAAAGACGATCAGATTGGCGCTGGCGACCTCGGTGTCGACCACCAGCACCGCCTCGGCTTTGTCGTGGCGCGGCGTGCCGTGGATAAAGGGAATGTCGCGGTTGAGCAAAAAGATTTCAACTTCCTTGGCGCTGTCGGCAAAAATCAGAATGTCAATGCGCGAATGCTCGCCCGCCGTGCCTTCGAGCACCGAGCCGGTCAGCCAGGGGCGAAAATCGGCCAGCAATTCGAGCAATTCCAGCGCTGCCCGGCGCAAGCGGGCAATCAGCTCCGGGTGCCGCTCGCGCTGATACAAACTGCGGTAAGCGCGCAATTCGGCGTCGATCTCGGCATTGTCGGGGAAGGACACATGCTCGTTCAGCCCCAACTGGCGGGCCGCCTTTTTCTTGGCATGGTGATAGTCGGTAATGCCGTCCTCAGCCATCAGGCGGGCAGCGGCGCTGGCAATGCTGGCGCGGACGGTGGCGGTCGAGCGGGAGCGGTCGTGGCGGGGCATGAGCGGGCCGGGGCAGAGTAGAATGCGGCAATTCTAACGACAGTCAGCGCCATGCACATTCACATTCTCGGCATCTGCGGCACCTTCATGGGCGGCCTCGCTCAACTGGCGGTCGCCGCCGGTCATCGGGTTTCCGGTTGCGACGCCCAGGTTTACCCGCCGATGAGCGACCAGTTACGGGCTGCCGGTATCGACCTGATCGAAGGCTATGACGCCGATCAATGCACCCTGAAGCCCGATCTGTTCGTCGTCGGCAACGCCATTTCGCGCGGTAATGCGCTGCTTGAGGCGATCCTCGATCAGGGCCTGCCTTACGCCTCCGGCCCGGCCTGGCTGGCTGAGCATATTTTGCCGGGCCGCTGGGTGTTGGGCGTTGCCGGAACGCACGGCAAGACGACGACCAGTTCGATGCTGGCCTGGATTCTCGACGGCGCTGGACTTAAGCCCGGTTTTCTCATTGGCGGCGTGCCGCTCAATTTCGGCGTCTCGGCCCGGCTTGGCGCAACGCCTTTGTTCGTCATCGAAGCCGATGAATACGACACCGCCTTTTGCGACAAACGCTCGAAATTTATCCACTATCGCCCACGGACAACCATTCTCAATAATCTTGAGTTCGATCATGCCGACATCTTCAGCGATCTGGCCGCCATCGAGACGCAATTTCATCATTTGGTGCGCACCTTGCCCGCTTCCGGCCTGATTGTCGCCAACGCGGGCGAAGCCAGTCTCAAGCGCGTTTTGCAGCGCGGCTGCTGGACGCCGGTCGACTATTTCAACGACCCGGCGGGCTACCGCGCCACGGGCGACGACGCCAGCGGCGAACTGATTTTGTCAGGGCCGACGGGCGAAATTGGCCGCACCGTCTGGCAACTCAACGGCGCGCACAACCGGGCCAACGCCTGCGCCGCCCTGCTGGCCGCCCGCCATGCGGGCGTGCCGCTGACCCAGGGCATCGAGGCGCTCGCCCGCTTCGACAACGTCAAGCGGCGCATGGAAGTGCGCGGCACGGTCGGCGGCATCACTGTCTATGACGATTTTGCCCACCACCCGACGGCCATTGCCGCCACCATCGCCGGGCTGCGGCGGAAAGTCGGCCCGGCGCGCATTCTCGCCGTGCTGGAGCCGCGCTCGAACACCATGAAACTCGGCGCCATGAAAAGCCAGTTGCCGGACAGCCTCGGCGAAGCCGACGCCGTTTATTGCTATGCCAACAACCTCGGCTGGGACGCTGCCGCCGCCCTCGCCCCTCTCGGCGAACGGGCAACGGTAGCCGATGATCTCGACACCCTGATCGAACGCCTCGCCGCCACCGCCCGCCCCGGCGACCACATCCTGATGATGAGCAACGGCGGCTTCGGCGGCATCCACGACAAACTGCTCCGCCGCCTGGCAAAACCATGACCGACGATCTGGAAACACTCGCCGCCCGACTCGGCACTGCCCTCCTCGCCCGCAACGCCTGGCTGGCCGCTGCCGAATCCTGCACCGGCGGCTGGCTGGCCCAGAGCGTGACGGCCATCCCCGGCAGTTCCGCCTGGTTCGACCGCGGTTTCGTCACCTACTCGAATGCCGCCAAAACCGAACTGCTGGGCGTGCCGGAAACCACGCTGGAACGCCACGGCGCCGTCTCCGAAGCCACCGCCCGCGCCATGGCCCAGGGCGCGCTGGCCCACAGCCGGGCCGACTGGGCCGTCGCCATCACCGGCATCGCCGGCCCCGGCGGCGGCTCACCCGACAAACCCGTCGGCACCGTCTGTTTTGCCTGGGCCGCCAAAGAGAGCGGCTGCGCGGCGCAAACGCGGCATTTTGACGGCGACCGGGCGGCGGTGCGACAACAAGCCGTACGTCATGCGCTATTGGGACTGATCCATTCGCTGGAAGCCGGGCCGACGGTGGCTTGAGTTTCACCGCTCTCGGCGCGTCCCCCACTTACCGCGAATAACCCGCGGCCTTTCACTCCGGCAGCGGCTCAAACAACGCGGCCAGGTCGTCGTTGCCGAATTTGACTTCGACGCTGCGGTCTTCGGAGAGAATTCCGGCGGCCAGTTCGGCTTTGCGTTCTTGCAGGGCGAGGATTTTTTCTTCGATGCTGCCGCGCACGATCAGTTTGTAGACAAATACCGGCTTGTCCTGGCCGAGGCGGTGGGCGCGGTCGGTGGCCTGGTTTTCGACTGCCGGGTTCCACCACGGGTCGTAGTGGATCACGGTGTCGGCGGCGGTCAGGTTGAGGCCGACGCCGCCCGCCTTGAGGCTGATGAGGAAGATTGGAATCCCGCCTTCTTGAAAGCGGCGGATCGGCGTTTCGCGGTCGATGGTGTCGCCGGTGAGTGTGACGTAGGGGATTTTGGCGGCGTCGAGTTCCTGCTCGATCAGGGCCAACATGCTGGTGAATTGCGAGAAGACGAGGATTTTGCGGGCTTCGTCGACCAGTTCCGGCAGCATGGCCATCAATAAATCGAGCTTGGCCCGCTCTTTGGCTTTTCTTGCCGCCGCCGCCCTGACAAGGCGCGGGTCGCAGCAGACCTGGCGCAGCTTCAGGAGGGCGTCGAGGATGACGATCTGGCTGCGGGCAAAGCCTTTTTGCGCGATTTCTTCGCGCACTTTGCTGTCCATCGCCGCGCGCACGGTTTCATACAAATCGCGCTGGCCGCCTTCGAGTTCGACACTGCGGACGATGATGGTCTTCGGCGGCAGTTCTTCGGCCACGTCTTCTTTTTTGCGGCGCAGGATGAAGGGGCGGATGCGGCGGGCGAGTAACAGGCGGCGCTGGCTGTCGCCCTGTTTTTCAATCGGCGTCCGCCAATGGCGGGTGAATTGGCGCGAAGCGCCGAGGAAGCCGGGGAGCAGGAAATCGAACTGGCTCCACAGTTCGCCCAGATGGTTTTCCAGCGGCGTGCCGGTGAGGCAAAGGCGGTGGCGCGCTTCGATCTTGCGCACGGCTTCGGCGCTGCGGCTCTGGGCGTTTTTGACCGTTTGCGCTTCGTCGAGAATGAGCAGGTGGTAGCGGTGCTGCATCAGTTCGTCGGCGTCGCGCCAGAGCAGCGGGTAGGTGGTGAGCACGACATCGTGCGCCGGAATGTCGCCGAAACGGCTTTTGCGTTCCGGGCCGTGCAGGGAAAGGAGGCGCAGATCGGGAGCGAAGCGTTCGGCTTCGCTTTTCCAGTTGAAAATCAGCGAGGTCGGCAGAATGATGAGGGCGGGCCGGTCGAGCCGCCCGGCTTCTTTTTCGAGCAGCAGATGCGCCAGGGCCTGCGCGGTTTTACCCAGACCCATGTCGTCGGCGAGGATGCCGGAAAGGTTCTGGGCGCGCAGGAATTGCAGCCAGGCCAGGCCCTCTTTCTGGTATGGGCGGAGCGCGAGACGCAGCCCGGCGGGCGGCTCGATGTCGGCAATGCCCTGGGCCGACTGCAAGCGTTCGGCCAGGGCGAGGATGTCGCGCTGGCCGCGAAATTGCCAGCGGCTGGTGTCGTTCAGTTCAGCGAGGCGCGGGGCGTCGAAGCGCGACAGGCGGAGCGTCTCGCCGCCGCCAAAGCCGTCGAACAGGTCGATCAGCGTCGCCGCCAGCGGCTTGATGCGGCCTGCCGGGACGCGCAGGCGCTTGCCCTGGGCGGTGTTGAGTTCGACGCTTTCGTCATCGGCGATGCGCGTCAGTTCGCTGCCTTCCAGCCAGCGCGGGTCGCGGCGAAAGAGCGCGGCGAGAAGCGGGGCCAGCGGCAGGCGCTGGCCCTCGACGATAATGCCCATGTCGAGGTCGAACCAGCCGCTGCCGAGGTCGATCAGATCGGCTTCCCAGCCGTCGACGTCGATGATGTGGTGGCGGAAATCATCAGGAAATTCGACCTGCCAGCCCGCCGCTTTCAAGGCGGCAATGCCGTTGTGCATGAAAGCCGTCCAGGCGGCTTCGTCGGTCAGGCCGTACAGCCCTTCCGGGGCGCTGCCGAAGGTATGCAGGATGTAGCCCGGCACTTTCTGCATACCGCTGTCAATCAGCGCCGCCAGTGCTTTCGCTTCGGCTTCCGGGCGGCGTTTGAGGCGCACCGTTTCGCCTTCCGGCAGGGTGATGAAGGGGCTGTTTTCTTCGGGCCGGATGTCAACGTCGGCGTAGCGAAAGATGATGCGGGCGGCGTCAAAAAAGCCGCTGGCATAACTGGCGGGATAGTTGCGCCAGGCGCGTTGACCATAGATGGGCAGGGTTTCGAGCTGGAGAATGGCTTGCAATGGCGCGTCGACGAGGCGCAGGCGGGCGCTGGCGTCCTCGGCGGGCAGCGGCAGATCGGGAGCGAGTTCGGAGAGGGCTTCAGCGACCACCGCCGCCTCCTTGTGCGATAGCGGCGGCAGCGAAAAGAGGCGGCTGATGACCGTCGGATTGCCCGCCACTTCAAGCGGCCCGGCTTCGCTGGCGGCAAGATCAACGTACCAGGGCGGGGCGACGCCGATAATCATCGCCGCCGCCGGTTCCGCTTTCAGGTAGGGGCGCTGCAAGCCGTGGCGGTCGATCTGCCAGCCGACACTGGCCGGGCGCGTCTCGCCTTCGGCCAGCGGCAGGTTGAGATCGGTTCTGGCGTAGAGGCGGTGGCTGGCCGCCATGCGTTGCAGGATTTCGGCCCCGTTATTCGGCCCCAGGCCAAAAGCCCGCAAGCCGACTTCATGGCCGCGCTCGGCCCAGATCAGGCGCAGGATGCCGAGGTCTTCCTCGCTCACGTACTGCGGCGGGGCGACTAGGGCGCGGTCGACTTTCCACCATTCCTCAGCGTTTTCGGGATATTTGCCCTTGCGGATTTCGATGCCGAAATGGCGGCGGTCGGAAGTCCATTTCAGGATGTAGAACAACTGTTGCCGCACCCCGGCGGGCCGCGCCTTCTTTTTGGCGACGGCAATCGAGACGCGGCGCAGGTCTTCGACCCAGGAGAGGACGCTGCTGCTGACCCGCTGGGCCGACGGGCGGCGCGCGCTCAGGCCCTTCAACAGCATCGCCGCGACGTGCTTGCAGTGGTGGCCGACGGGACAGGTGCAGCGGCTGACCAGCGTCGTCTCGCCGTTCTGGCTTGGCGTCAGATAGGCCTGGGCGACATAGGGGGCGCGCGCCGAGCCGGGGACGGTGGCGCTGATACGGTCGTTGGCGATGGCAAGATTGCCGACCAGATCGACGTAAGGCCGCGCCTTGGCGATTTCGCGGCTGGCGAACCATTCGGCGACATCGCTCTCGCTGTAGGTGTCGAGGGTAAGGACCGACATCAGATGAATTGCCGGACGAGGAGCGCGGCCAGGAGCGCGGCGATGAGGGCGAGCCAGACCGTCTGGCGGTTTTGTGCGGCGATCAGGTGCTCAAGCTGCGGTTGCAGGTCGGGCGCGGCGGGCCGGGTCAGCGCCTGCTGCGCCAGACGCGGCAACTGCGGCAGATGGCGGGCCAAAAACGGGATTTCCTGCTTGCAGCCGCGGAGCAGGCCGCGCCAGCCGATCTGCTCGCTCATCCAGCGTTCGAGGAAAGGTTTGGCGGTTTTCCACAAATCCAGTTCGGGGTCGAGTTGGCGGCCCAAGCCTTCGATATTGAGCAGGGTTTTTTGCAGCATCACCAGTTGCGGCTGGATTTCGACCTGGAAGCGGCGCGAGGTCTGAAAGAGGCGCAGCAGCAATTTGCCAAAGGAAATATCCTTCAGCGGGCGGTCGAAAATCGGCTCGCAAACGGCGCGGATGGCCGCCTCGAATTCATCGACGCGCGTCTCCGGGGGCGCCCAGCCGGATTCGACGTGGGCTTCGGCAACGCGCTTGTAGTCGCGGCGGAAAAAGGCGAGAAAATTTTGCGCCAGATAGTTTTTGTCGCTGTCGGTGAGCGTGCCGACAATGCCGAAATCGAGCGCGATGTAGCGGCCATCGGGGGCGACGAAAATATTGCCGGGGTGCATGTCGGCATGAAAAAAACCGTCGCGGAAAACCTGGGTGAAAAAAATCTCGACTCCCGCCGCCGAGAGTTTTTTCAGATTGATGCCCTCGGCGCGTAGCCGCTCGGTCTGCGAGATCGGCGTGCCGCGCATCCGCTCCATGACCATCACCGTCGGGCGGCACCAGTCCCAATACACTTCCGGCACGATCAGGAGCCGCGAATCGGCGAAATTGCGCCGCAGTTGCGAGGCATTGGCGGCCTCACGCATCAAGTCGAGTTCGTCCCTCAGGTATTTGGCGAACTCGGCGACCACTTCTCGCGGCTTCAGCCGTCGGCCATCGGCCCACAGCTTTTCCAGCAACTGGGCGAAATTATCCATCAGGGCCAGGTCATGCTCGATCACCGGGCGCATGTTCGGGCGCAGAATCTTGACGGCGACCTCGTGGCCGCCGTCTTCGTCCTTGAGGCGGGCAAAATGCACCTGGGCGATGGAGGCCGAGGCTTCCGGGACTGGATTGAACTCGGCAAAGACTTCGCTGGCCGGGCGGCCATAGGCTTTTTCGATTTCCTTCAGGGCCAGCGCCGAATCAAACGGCGGCACGCGGTCTTGCAGCTTGGCCAGTTCGTCGGCGAGGTCGGGCGGCAGCAGATCGCGGCGGGTGGACAGCACCTGGCCGAACTTGACGAAGATCGGCCCCAGGGCTTCCAGCGCCAGACGCAGGCGCGCGGCGCGCGGCGTCGATAAATCGCGCCAGAATTGCAGGGCATTGGCCAGACGAACCAGACGGCCGCTCGGCTCATGTTCGAGCACCATTTCATCGAGGCCGAAACGGCTGGCGACAGCGGCGATCTTGAGCAGGCGAAAGAGGCGCATGGTGCGTAAAAAGCCAGTCATTCCAGAGAAACGACAAACGGCAATGCTAACACGCCGTTGCCGTGGCGGCTTGGGCCTTTTGTCGTGAACGGGGTCATTAAAAAGGCCAGGCCCCTTGCGGGGCGCTGGCCTTTGGCCGTGTGGCGAATCGGGCTTAGTGGCTCGATGCCGCCGCAGCGCCGACGCCGGTTTCCGAACGGATCAACTGGTCGGCGAACAGGGCGCGTTCCTTCTTCGCCTGTTCGCTGTTGTCGAGAATGGAAACGATCCAGATAACCAGGAAGGCAGCGGTCATCGAGAACAGCGCCGGCGAGGAGTAGGGGAACCAGGCGCTGCCCTTCGGGTTGCCGAGCGCGACTTCCCAGACGCCCGGCGAAACCACCGTCAGCGCCGACGAGAGGATCAGGCCGATCGTGCCGCCAGCGACCGCGCCGCGCGTCGTGCAGTTCTTCCACAGCACCGACATGAACAGCACCGGGAAGTTGGCCGAGCAGGCGATACTGAAGGCCAGCATGACCATGAAGGCGACGTTCTGCTTCTCGAAGATGATGCCGAGCAGCACGGCGATGACGCCGAGAGCGACGGTGGTGATCCGCGAGACGCGCAGTTCGGTGGCCGAATCGACATTGCCATGACGCCAGACCGAAGCGTACAGGTCGTGCGACACGGCGGACGCGCCAGAGAGCGTCAGACCGGCAACGACGGCGAGGATGGTGGCAAAGGCCACGGCGGAAATGAAGCCGAGGAACATGTTGCCGCCAACGGCGTTGGCCAGATGCACCGCCGCCATGTTGCCGCCGCCGACGAGGCCCTTGGCGATGTCGCCATCGACGTAGTAGGCGCTCGGATTCTCAATCAGCAGCACGATGGCGCCAAAACCGATGATGAAGGTCAGGATGTAGAAGTAGCCGATCCAGGTCGTCGCCCAAGCCACCGACTTGCGGGCTTCCTTGGCGTTGGGCACGGTGAAGAAGCGCATCAGGATATGCGGCAGACCGGCGGTGCCGCACATCAGCGTCAGCCCGACGGAAACCGCCGAAATCGGATCGGTGATGAGCGCGCCCGGCCCCATGATGGCGTCGCCCTTGCTGTGTACCTCGACCGCTTTGGCGAACATCGTTTCCGGCGAGAAGCCAAAGTGGAAAAGCACGGCCAGCGCCATGAAGGTCGCGCCCGCCAGCAGCATGACCGCCTTGATGATCTGCACCCAGGTCGTTGCCGTCATGCCGCCAAAGAGCACGTAGAACAGCATGAGGCAGCCGACCAGAACCACGGCGTAGATGTAATCGAGACCGAACAGCACCTTGATCAGTTGACCGGCGCCGACCATCTGGGCAATCAGGTAGAAGGCGACGACAACCAGCGTGCCAGTGGCGGCAAAGGAGCGCACCGGCCCTTGGGCGAAACGGTAGGAGGCGACGTCGGCAAAGGTGAATTTACCGAGATTCCTCAGCCGTTCGGCCATCAGGAAGGTGATCAGCGGCCAGCCGACCAGCCAGCCGGTCGAGAAGATCAGACCGTCGAAGCCGCTACCGAAGACGAGGCCGGAAATACCGAGGAAGGAAGCCGCCGACATGTAGTCGCCAGCAATCGCCAGGCCGTTCTGAAAGCCGGTGATGCCACCGCCAGCGGTGTAGAAGTCAGCCGCCGTCTTGGTCCGGCTGGCGGCCCATTTGGTGATCCACAGCGTCGCGCCGACAAAAATGGCGAACATGACGATGGCCGTCCAGTTGGTCGCCTGCTTTTCCGTCTGGCCGAGATCGCCGCCAGCGGCGAAGGCCAGGCCAGCGGCGCCAGCCAGCGCAACGGCGACGGCGACATGGGAGAGTTTGACAAATTTCATTGCTGGCTCTCCTTGATGATGGCTTCGGCTTCCGTGTCAAACTCGGAATTGGCGCGGCGGACGTAGATCCAGGTCAAAATGATGGTAATCAGGATGACGCCAAGACCCATCGGGATGCCAATCGAGGTCACGCCGCTGCCCAGTTTGGCCGCCAGCAGTTCCTTGTCGAAGGCGATGAGCAGAATGTAACCGTAGTAAACGATCAGCATGATGACCAGCATGATGATCGAGAACCTGTTGCGCTTGCTGGTGAACGCCTGGAATTTCGGGTTCTCCCGAATGCGTGCATATATTTCTTGAGACATGTTTCCTCCTTTGTTTTATGACTCTGGAACCGTCGAAGCAGTCCTCATTTCAAGATTCTGCGCAAAATGAAGCTTGGTCGGCCCCTAGCAAAGTGTAAATTGCGAGCCGGATGAGGCACACTAGGAGCGCCCCTAGGTTGGCGCTTTGTGCAAAAATTGCCCGATGCCGCAGAAAATCCGCCCTGTCCCTGATGATGTGCCGCCCGGCCTGTGGCTCGACCGCCTTGGGCGGCGAGCCGGTCTGCTGCTGGCCGGGGCGCTGCTGCTGCTGATCGGCCTCATGGATTACAACAGCGGTTTCGCTCTCCGTCTGTCGGCGCTGTATCTGCTGCCGATCGCCATTGCCGCCTGGGCCGACGGGCGGCGCGGCGGCGTGGCGGCGGCGCTGGCGGCCAGCCTGCTGTGGCTCTCCGGTTTGCCGAGCGGGCGTCTGCCCGGCAACGATGTCATTGATCTGCTCAGCGTCGGCGGCACGCTCGGCAGCTTTGCCCTCGTCGTCTGGCTGGTTGCCCATCTGCGCCGCGCGCTCCATCAGGCCGAGGAGCGTTTCGTCAAAATGCTCGAAGGCTTGGGCGCTGCCGCCTATGTCGTCGATGAGGAGCGGCAGCGCCTGCTTTACGCCAATCCCGAAATGCAGCGTCTCGATAGCCGCTTGAGCGAAATCGGGCCGCGCCGCTTCGAGGAACAATTCGCCAGCGAACCGGCCAGCGGCGACGCCAGCCGCTCGGCGCTGTCCGACCGCGTTTCCAGCGCGCTGCGGCACAGCGCGACCGGGCGCTGGTATCGCCTGCTCGAAGGCGTCATTCCGTGGGGCAAGCGGCGTCATGTCAAACTCAAGGTCTTGAACGACGTGACCGAGCAGGAAAGCGCCCAGATACTGCGCGAACAGCGGCAGGAATCGGTGCATCAGGCCAGCCGCGTCAGCGCCCTCGCTGAAATCGCCTCGACGCTGGCGCACGAAATCAACCAGCCGTTGATGGTCATCGCCACCTATACCGACGCCTGCCAGCGCCTCTTGCAAGCGCCGGAAGTCGACCGTGAGGAAATCATCACCGTCCTTGGCCGCTGCCATGACCAGGCGATGCGCGCCTCGTCGATCATCGAGCGGCTGCGTGAATTTATCCGCCAGCGCCAGCATCAACCGGCAACCTGGCCGGTTCCGGCGCTGCTGGCGGAAGCCCTCGATGTCAGCCGCTCACTGCTTGAAGAAGCGCGGGTCAGCGTCGATAGCAGCCGGATCGACAACGCCCTGAACGTGGTCGGCGACCGGGTGCTGCTGGTGCAGTTGCTGGTCAATCTGATCCGCAACGCCATCGACGCCATGCGCGCCGTGCCGGAAAACCAGCGGCGGCTGACCATTGCCGCCACGCTCGAAGCCGACGGCGGCGCGCTCATCTCGGTCGCCGACCGCGGTTGCGGCCTCGCCACCGAGGACGCCGAAGCCCTGTTCAAACCCTTCTACACGACCAAGGGCGAAGGGCTGGGCCTCGGCCTTGCCATCTGCCGCTCGATTGCCGAAAGCCACAAGGGCCGCCTGTGGGCGCGCGGCAATGCCGAGGGCGGCGCGACCTTCTATCTGGCCATTCCTGTTGATCTTCCCGTCGAGGCCGCCGCCGCATGAATACTTCCGCCGTTCCCTCGCAAGTTGTCTACATCATCGACGACGACGCCGACATCCGCGACGCGCTGGCGCTGCTCATGCGCTCGGCGGGCTTATCCGCCGCCACCTTCCCCTCGGCCCGCGATTTTCTCGCCCGCGTCACCCCCCGCGACGCGGGTTGTGTGGTGCTCGACATCCGTATGCCGGGCATGAGCGGCATCGAATTGCAGGCCGAAATGCACAAGCGGCGCATCGAATTGCCGGTCATTTTCCTCACCGGCCACGGCGACGTGCCGCTGGCCGTCCAGGCGATGAAAGCCGGGGCCACCGATTTCATCCAGAAACCCTTGGAGGAACATCGTCTGGTGATGGCTGTGACCAAGGTCTTGCGCCATGACGCCAACCGCCCGCGCGGCGAGGGGCAAGCCGACCAGCCGACGGACCACGACCGCCTCGCCAGCCTCTCCCGGCGGGAGCGGGAAGTGTTGCAGGAAATGGTGCTTGGCCGCCAAAGCCGGGAAATCGCCGAAACCCTCGCCATCAGTATCAAAACAGTCGAGTTCCACCGCGCCAACATCCGCGAAAAACTCGGCGCGACCAATCTGGCGGAGCTATTCCGCCTGGTTTTCCAGGCGGAATAGCTCCGGTATCAGGGATCAGGAATCAGCCATTCATGCGCGCCGAAGGCGCGGAAACCGGACTGATCCCTGATCCCCGTCACTTCAGCCTGCCGCGCACGACCTTGACCCGTTCCGGGTTTTTGGCGGTCATCGCGCCGCCGCCGCCGGTCAGGTTGCCGCAGGCGCAGGCGGCTTTGATGT
>JAITMS010000154.1 GCA_031277255.1 Azonexus sp. | reverse complement strand
AACGCTGGCGAGGCATTGCTACAAGATATGCGAAGAACGCTGCTTCATTCTTGGCGGCTGTCCAGATTCGATGCTTGGCTCTTTGGTTGAAAATTTCGTGACGACAGTATCTAATCCCCTCATTGGATGGAACGATGAAAAATGGGGGTAGAAGTGGGGGTATTTTCTCGATGTCGTCAGGTGTGATGCTGTGTGAATCCCCAGAAAACACCAGTATTTCCGCCAGTTTTCCGGTTCAATGTGTTCAATGTCTGAATCAGCAGGATGCAAACAGCGTGGTGGCGGAAAACTGTAAAAAAAAGGCCATCCCAAGGATTTCTCCGTCATTATGTTGATTTAGAATGCTCTGGCCGTCAGACGCGCTGGCGGGGAGATTCTTCTTTCAATGTGGCATGAGTTTGTTACTGGAGGAATGCTATGAAACGTATTTTGTCGGGTATGGCGCTGTTTCTGGCGGGCATCGGTCTGGCGCTGGCGGCGGTCAATATCAATACGGCGACGGTTGATGAACTGGATGCCGTCAAAGGGATTGGCCCCAGCAAGGCCAAGGCGATTGTCGAATATCGGAAGAAAAACGGGCCGTTCAAGTCGGTTGACGATTTGAATGGCGTCAAGGGTTTTGGCCCCAAGAATATCGACAAGCTGCGCGGCGAATTGTCGGTTGGCGATGGGGCGGTAGCGAAGAAGAAATAGCGTTTGCCGCAGTTGTTTCTGGGGCGGGGCTGTCGTTTGAAGACGGCCCCGCTTACGTCGGCGCCAGGCGCGCCACACGCTCCGGCGGGCAACCGCTGACCACCAGCACCTTGCGCCGCGATGCATGTCCGCTTTTGAGGACAACGGCGGCGCGGGGGCAGCCCAGTTGTTCGGCGATGAAGGCAAGCAGGGCGGCGTTGGCTTTGCCATCGACGGGCGGCGCGGCCAGGCGGATTTTGAGGGCATCGCCATGCATACCGACGCATTCGGTCTGACGCGCGCCGGGCTGGATGTGCAGCGTCAGGGTCATTGCGCCGTCGCTGCTGACGCGGTACCAGTCGCTCACAGGTAGATCAGCACGACTTGCAGCAGCAGAATCAGCACCAGCGGCGACAGGTCAATACCGGAAAGGGGTGGCAGCAGGCGGCGGATCGGCTTGAGCAGGGGCCGGGTTAATTGGTTGACCTGTGGCACGAACGGTGAATAAGGGTTGAGCCACGACAGCAGCGCCTGCACGATGAGCGCGACAATCAGAATGTAGATAGCCAGGCGCAAGACGCCGCGCACGGCGATCAACAGGATGACCAGAATCGCGTCGCCGCCCGGCGTAGCGCCGACCATGATGAACATCAGTCCGGCCAGGCAGACCTGCAAGGCGAACGCCGCCAGCAAGCTGGCCCAGTCGATGCCGCCGATACCGGGGATGACCCGGCGCAGCGGTTTAACCGCCCAATTGGTCAACTTGACGACAAAATCGCCAATCTGCCCGGCGAAGGAAACACGCGCCAACTGCATGATGAAACGCAGCAAAAACAGGGCCGTGAAGAAACCGGCGACAGCGTTGAGCAAAAAGAAAATGGCTTGCATTGATCATTCCCCAAGCAGTTTGCCGAGTTCCCGGCTGCGGGCCTCGGCGGCCCTGACCCCGGCAATGACGCCTTCCTTGACACCAGCATCCATCATCACCCGCAGCGCCGCTTCCGTCGTGCCGCCTTTGGAGGTGACCCGCTCGCGGAGCGCGGCGGCCGGCTCGGTCGAGCGGGCGGCCAGCGCGGCAGCGCCAGCGACCGTCTCGATCGCCAGTTGGCCGCCTTGCTCAGGCGTAAAGCCAAGTTGCGCCGCCGCCTCTTGCAGGGCCTCGATCAAGAGAAAAACGTAAGCCGGGCCGCTGCCGGAGAGCGCCGTCACGCCATCCATCTGTTTTTCGTCGTCGACCCACAAGGTGCTGCCGACTGCCGCCAGCGCCTGATCGGCAATCGCGCGGCCCGCCACGTCGACTTCCGGCAGGGCGCATAGGCCGGTCATTCCGGCGCCGATCAGGGCGGGCGTATTCGGCATGGCGCGAATGATGCGCCGATGGCCGCCGAGCAGGCGGGACAGCGTGGCCAGATCAAGCCCGGCGGCGATGCTGATGACCAGCGCCGCAGCGAGTTTACCGATGAGCGGCGCGCAAGCCTCGCGCATCTGCTGCGGCTTGACGGCCAGCAGCAGCAAGTCGCCGACACTGGCGAGATCGCTCGCCGCGCCAAGACAAACGACATGGTGCGCCGCGCCGAGGCGCTCGCGGGCGCTGCCGCCGGGTTCGACCACGGTGATGCTGGCGGCGGCAAAGCCGTGCCGCAACATGCCGCCGATCAGGGCGTTGGCCATGTTGCCGCCGCCGATGAAGGTGATTTTCATGGGTTGTTTCTTTCTCCAAAAATCGCCGTGCCGACACGGACAATCGTTGCGCCTTCGGCGATTGCCGCTTCGAGGTCATCGGACATGCCCATCGACAGCGTATCAAGCGGCAGCCCGGCGGCGCAGAGTTGCTCCTGCAAGCGGCGCAGACGGCCAAAAGCGGCGCGTTGGGCGGCAGGATCATCGGTTGGCTGAGGGATGGTCATCAAGCCGCGCAGGGAGAGCCTGGGCAGCGCGGCGACCGCTTGGCACAGGGCCAGCGCCGCCTCCGGGCGGCAGCCGCTCTTGCTCGCTTCGCCAGAAACATTGACCTGGACGCAAACCTGCAAGGGCGGCAAGGCGGCTGGCCGCTGGGCGGAGAGGCGCTCGGCGAGTTTCACGCGGTCAATGGCATGAACCCAGGCGAAGTGCTCGGCAACTTTCTGGGTCTTGTTGCTCTGCAAGGGGCCGATGAAATGCCATTCAAGGCCAGCGTCATGCGTTGCGTTCATCTTGGCCAAGGCTTCCTGCACATAGCTTTCGCCGAAAGCCCGCTGACCGGCGGCAGCAGCGGCCAGAACGCTGTCGGTCGGCCAGGCTTTGCTCACCGCCAGCAGGCGGACGTCATCGGCTGAGCGCCCGGCCAGCCTGCAAGCATGAGCGATACGGACGAGAACAGCTTGCAGGTTGTTGGCGATTACGCTCATAATCCTTCGGTCATTTCAGACTGTCTCCAGTATACACGCGCGCTCTGCGCCTCAAGGACGATCCGCATGGACATTACCGAACTGCTGGCCTTCAGCGTCAAGAACAAGGCTTCCGACCTGCACATCTCATCCGGGCTGCCGCCGATGATCCGGGTACATGGCGACGTGCGCCGCATCAACCTGCCCGCGATGGTGCACAAAGATGTGCACGGCATGGTGTACGACATTATGAGCGACGCCCAGCGCAAGACTTACGAAGAAACGCTGGAATGCGACTTTTCCTTCGAGATTCCCAATCTCGCCCGCTTCCGGGTCAATGCCTACAACCAGCAGCGCGGCGCGGGCGCGGTCTTCCGCACCATTCCGTCAAAGGTGCTGACCCTCGAAGAACTGAATTGCCCCAAGATTTTCAAGGACATTTCCGAATATCCGCGCGGCATCGTCCTGGTCACCGGGCCGACCGGCTCCGGCAAGTCGACGACGCTGGCGGCGATGGTGAACCACGTCAACGAAAACAGCTATGGTCATATCCTGACGGTTGAAGACCCGATCGAATTCGTCCATGAATCGAAGAAGTGCCTCATCAACCAGCGCGAAGTCGGGCCGCACACGCTGTCCTTTGCCAATGCGCTGCGCTCGGCGTTGCGCGAAGACCCGGACGTGATTCTGGTCGGCGAAATGCGCGACCTCGAAACCATCCGCCTGGCGCTGACGGCGGCGGAAACCGGCCACCTGGTTTTTGGCACCCTGCACACCTCGTCGGCGGCCAAGACCATCGACCGCATCGTGGACGTCTTTCCGGCAGCGGAAAAGGACATGGTTCGCGCCATGCTCTCCGAATCGCTGCGCGCCGTCATTTCGCAGACGCTGTTGAAGACCAAGGACGGCAGTGGCCGCGTCGCCGCGCATGAAATCATGATCGGCACCCCGGCCATCCGTAACCTGATCCGCGAGAACAAGGTGGCGCAGATGTACTCGGCGATCCAGACCGGCCAGAATGTCGGGATGCAGACCCTCGATCAGAACCTGATCGAAATGGTCCGGCGCAATCTCGTCTCCAGCGCCGAAGCCCGCAACAAGGCGACCAGCCGGGATGCCATTCCGGGTTGACAAGGAAGGCCGCGAATAACCCAAAGGGGATACCATGGAACGCGATCAGGCAATGAAATTCATGCACGATCTGCTGCGCCTGATGGTGCAGAAGAAAGGCTCGGACCTGTTCATCACCGCTGGCTTTCCGCCAGCCATCAAAGTCGATGGCCGGATTACGCCGGTCTCCAATCAAGTGCTGACCTCCTCGCACACCGCCGAACTTGCCCGCTCAATCATGAACGACCGCCAGACAGCGGAGTTTGAAGCGACCCGCGAATGCAACTTCGCCATTTCGCCGGTCGGCATTGGCCGTTTCCGGGCCAATGCCCTGGTTCAGCAAGGGCGAGTCGCCGTCGTCTGCCGCACCATCAACATGACCATCCCGACCCTCGACGAATTGCTGTTGCCGCCCGTGCTCAAGGATCTGGCGATGGTCAAGCGCGGCCTCGTCATCTTCGTCGGCGGCACCGGCACCGGCAAATCGACCTCGCTGGCCGCCCTGGTCGATTACCGCAACGAAAATTCCTACGGTCACATCGTCACCATTGAAGACCCGATTGAATACGTGCACGAACACAAAAACTGCATCGTCACCCAGCGCGAGGTCGGGGTCGATACAGACGACTGGGGGCCGGCGCTGAAAAATTCCCTGCGTCAGGCGCCGGATGTCATCCTCATGGGCGAGATCCGCGACCGCGACACCATGGACTACGCCATCGCCTTTGCCGAAACCGGCCATCTGGCGCTGGCGACGCTGCACGCCAACAGCACCAATCAGGCCATCGACCGGATCATCAACTTTTTCCCCGACGAGCGCCGCCAGCAATTGTTGATGGATCTGTCGCTCAACCTGCGGGCCATCGTTTCGCAGCGCCTGCTGCCCAAGCGGGACGGCAAGGGGCGAATCGCCGCCATCGAGGTGATGCTCAACTCGCCGCTCATTTCCGACCTGATCTTCAAGGGCGAAGTGCAGGAAATCAAGGAAATCATGAAGAAATCGCGCGAACTCGGCATGCAGACCTTCGACCAAGCCCTGTTCGACCTCTACGACGCGGGCAAAATCACCTACGAGGACGCGCTACGCAACGCCGACTCGCTCAACGACCTGCGTCTGCAAATCAAGCTGTACGGCAAGGAATCCAAAGACCGCGACCTCAACGCCGGTATTGGTCACCTTGGCATTGTTTGATGTCATTGGCATACACCGGAGATTGATGATGTCACGACTGGCAGTCCCGCTCCTTGCCTTGTTCCTTGCTGGCGGCGCAGTGCTGGCCCAGGCTGGCGCTCTCGACGCTATTTCGAGTAGCGACGCCAGCGCGGGCGTTAAAGAGGCCTTGGCCAAGGGCGCCGATTTCGCCGTCGCTTCGCTGGGCCAGAAAAACGGCTTTCTCGGCAACGCCAAGGTCAAGATTCCGCTGCCCGGCTATCTGGAAAAAGCCGAAAAAGGACTGCGCCTGATCGGCATGGGCAAACAGGCGGACGAACTGGTCGACACCATGAACCACGCCGCCGAAAACGCCGTTGCCGAAGCCAGGCCGATTCTCAGCGATGCCATCAAAAAAATGACCTTGCAGGACGCCAAAGGCATCCTGACCGGCGGTGATGACAGCGTGACGCAATACTTCAAGCGCAGTTCATCGGCGCCGTTGGAGAAAAAATTCCTGCCCATCGTCAAAACCGCCACCGCCAGGCTGAAACTGGCCGAACAGTACAACGCCTACGCAGGCAAGGCAGCGAGCATGGGGCTGATCAACAGCAAGGACGCCGACATCAACGCCTATGTCACGCAAAAGGCGATGGACGGCCTGTTTGTCATCATTGCCGAAGAAGAAAAGAAACTGCGCGACAACCCGCTGGCGGCGGGCAGTTCGCTGTTGCAAAAGGTCTTCGGCGCGCTCTGAGCCACTGGCAGCGGGCGTTACCCTCAAGTTCGGCCAGAGCTTGACGAAAACAAGTCAAGGAGGCTGCCATGACCACCACCCGCCTGACTTCAACGACCGAGCGTTACGCCATCACACCCGCCTATGTGCCGCCAGGCGATGTAGCGTATCGCATCGAAGCCGCTGAAAGCCTGGGCGGCGACCGCAAACGCAGCCTGCGCGAAGAACTGGAAGCGGCTGCAAGCGCCATCGGCAGTTCTGATAGTGACAACGCCAGCGAGATCCAGGAAGAAGCGCGCCGCGTCGCCGTCCTCATCGCCGGACTCACTCCCGCCGATGGCGCGCGCCTCTTGTTGCCAGGCAACTGTTCCCTCATCAACGAAGCCGCCTGAAGGCGCGACACGCCGCCGACAGGGTAAAATCGACCCTTTCCCATTTCCTGCGCCCCGCTTTGCCGGGGCGTTTTGTTGAATGTCCGCCCTCAATCCGCAACAGCGCGAAGCCATCCGTTATCTCGACGGCCCTCTTTTGGTGCTGGCCGGAGCCGGTTCGGGCAAAACGCGGGTGATTACGCAAAAAATCGCCTATCTGGCGCGGGAATGCGGTTTTGCCCCGCGCCATATTGCCGCCATCACCTTCACCAACAAGGCGGCGCGGGAAATGCAGGAGCGCGTCGGCAAGGAACTGGGCAGCGCGGTGGCGGGCGAATTGCAGATTTCGACCTTTCATGCCCTCGGCGTGCGCATTCTGCGGGAAGAAGCCAAGGCGCTCGGCTACAAGCCGCGCTTTTCGATTTTCGACACCGCCGATTGCGCCGGCATTCTCGGCGAGACGGTCAACACAACCGACAAAAGCGCCTTGCGGCGGGCGCAGGCGATTATTTCCAACTGGAAGAACGCGCTGATGACGCCGGAAGCGGCGCTGGCCGCGGCCCGCGACGAACACGAAAAACTCGCCGCCCGCGCCTGGTTCTCTTACGAAGCGACGCTCAAAGCCTATCAGGCGGTCGATTTTGACGATCTCATTGCTCTGCCGGTCAAGCTCTTCCGCGAGCACCCGGCAATCGCCGACAAATGGCAGAACCGCCTGCGCTACCTGCTGATCGACGAATATCAGGACACCAATGCCGGGCAGTACCAACTGCTCAAACTCCTGACCGGCGTCCGCGCCCAGTTTACGGCAGTCGGCGACGACGATCAGGCAATTTACGGCTGGCGCGGCGCCGATATCGAGAATCTCCGCAGCCTGCCCGCTGAATTCCCCGCCCTCAAGGTCATCAAGCTGGAACAGAATTACCGCTCAACGGTGCGCATCCTGAAAGCCGCCAACAACGTCATCGCCCACAACGACAAGTTGTTTGACAAAAAACTGTGGTCGGAGCTTGGTCACGGCGAGCAGATCACCGTCACCGCCTACCGCGATAACGAGGCCGAGGCCGAAGGCGTGGTCATGCAACTGCAAGCCCATCGTTTCGAGACGCAGAGCCGCTTCAAGGATTACGCCATCCTCTACCGCTCCAACCATCAGGCGCGGATTTTTGAAGAATATCTGCGCGACCACCGTATTCCCTACCTGCTTTCCGGCGGCAAATCCTTTTTCGACAAGGCCGAAATCAAGGACATTACCGCCTATCTGCGCCTCTTGGCCAACGAAGACGACGACCCAGCCTTCATCCGCGCCGCCACCACACCCAAGCGCGGCATCGGCGCGGCAACGCTACAGGCGCTCGGCGCTTACGCCGGAGAACGGCATCTGTCGCTGTTCGCGGCGGTTTTTGAAGAAGGTTTCGCCCACAGCCTGCGGGCCAGCCAGCTTGAACCCCTGCTGCAATTCTGCCGCTTCATCCGCCGCTTTCAGGAACGGGCCGGAAGCGAACCAGCCCAGCAGGCGCTGCCCGATTTGCTGAAAGCGATTGATTACGAAGGCTACCTCTACGACCACGACGATGAGCGCGCGGCAGCAGCGCGCTGGGCCAATGTCGGCGAATTTGCCGAGTGGATCAACAAAAAGGGCGAGGCCGACGGCTCGACGCTGATCGACCTGACCCAGAGCATCGCCCTCATCAACCTGCTCGACAAACAGAATGCCGAAGAATTTGACGGCGTCCAGTTATCCACCCTGCACGCCGCCAAGGGGCTGGAATACCGGCATGTCTTTCTCGTCGGCGTCGAAGAAGGCATCCTGCCCCACCGCGAATCGCTTGACCCAACCAAATTGCAGGAGGAGCGGCGGCTCATGTACGTCGGCATCACCCGCGCCCAGCTGTCGCTCCGCGTCAGCTACTGCGAACGGCGCAAACAAGCCCGCGAGATGATCCCTTCTGAACCCTCCCGCTTCATCGCCGAAATGGGCGCGGACGACATCCGGCGGCGGGGCGGCAAAGAGAACGCCGTCGCCGACAAAGCCACCAGCGGCGCTCGTCTCGATAAGCTGCGGGCGATGCTGGCGGGCGGAAAAAAGTAAAAAGCGGGTAAAATACAGGCTAAAAAAAACCCCGCCGACGGCGGGGTATAAGTTCTCGAAAGGGGGGAGATTTCGAGAGGAGGGGTTCAGTACACGATTCAAAGTCTACCCGGCTGAACCCGCCCGGTCTGTCCCTCTTTCGTAGCCCTCTGTAACAGATTGTTGCGTCGCGGCATGAGGCTGGCATGACGGGAATTGCCGCCGATCAGCCGATTCCGGGCGGCAAAGCGGCCAGTTCGGCGGGGCTGTTGATGTTGATGAAAGCATATTCATCGGCAAACCTGACTTCAACCGTGCGCTGCTCGTCCAGCCAGCGGTAAAAATTCCGCTGTCCTGACCGCAGAAAGGCGGCCAGCGGCGCTTCGAGCGAACGGCGGCAGAGGCAGAAAACATGATGCGCGCGCAGGGCGGTGCGGGCGACGGCAACGTCGTGCGCGCCATCGGCCAGCGCCGCCGCCAGCCGGGCGACCAGATCAAGCGGTAGCAAAGGCGAATCGCACGGCGCCGTCGCCACCAAGGGATGACGGGCAACGCAGAGCGCGACATGCAGACCGGCCAGCGGCCCGACGAACCCGGCGATGCGGTCAGCGACCACCGGGTAACCGAGCCTGGCGTAGATGTCGGCGTTCTGGTTGGCATTGATCAGCAACTCGTCCACCTGCGGCGCCAGACGCTTGGCGACATGAGTGACCAGCGGCTGACCGTCGAGCAGTTGCAGCCCTTTGTCCACGCCGCCCATGCGCCGTCCAAGACCGCCCGCCAGGATGACGCCGGTGATGCTGAGAGCGCCCATCAATCTATCCACGTCCGTCAGGCTGGGTCAGCACCGCCTTGGCCGCTGACCACTGGCGGCGGCTGACCGGCAGTTTTTCCGGGATGCCGCGCAGCAAGGCGTAGCCGTAGGCTTCGGCGTCATCGCCCGCCACTTTTTCAAAACCGGCCAGCGCCGTTTTTGCCACCAGCACCGAGCGGTGTAGCCGAATGAAACGCTCGGCGTATTCCGTTTCCAGATGCGTCAGGGCTTCGTCGAGCAGGTATTCCCGCTCTGCCGTGCGCGCCGTCACGTATTTGAGGTCGGCCTTGAAATACAGCACGTCGTCAATCGGCACCAGCAGGAGACGCCCGCGTTCGTGGCAGGGTAGATGCGAGCGGCCATCGCGGCGCAGCTCGCGGCCAATCCCGGCCAGCCGTTCGGGCGGGAGCGGCGGCTGACTGCGTACTTTCTGCAAGGCCGTCAGCAACCGGCTGGCGCGCACCGGCTTCAATAAATAATCGACGGCGTTGAGGTCGAAAGCCTGAACGGCGAATTGGTCGTAGGCGGTGACGAAAATCACCGCTGGCGCTGTTGTCCCATTGTCGGTGCGGGCGTTCAGATGTTCCGCCAGTTCGACGCCATCCATGCCCGGCATACGGATGTCGGCAAGCACCACATCGGCGGTCTGTTCGGCCAGCCATTCGAGCGCCGCGAGGCCATTGTCGGCTTCGCCGACGATGCGGTTGGGCAATTCCGGGGCCAGGTCGGCGAGCAGGGTGGCGAGCCGGGCGCGGGCCAGCGGCTCGTCGTCGACGAGCAGGATGTTCAGCGTTTCATCTTGTGCCATGGTAGAACCATACGGACTTCGTAAGAGGCGGGCGTTTGTTCAATGTCGAGACGGGCTTCGAGATCGTAATACAAGGCCAGCCGTTCGCGGATATTGGCGAGCGCCATGTGCTTGCCCTCGCTATGCGCCGCCCGCCCGCTGACCGGGTTGCTGATGGTGATGCGGAGCGCGTCGGCATCCTGGCTGATGGCGATACGCACCGTGCCGCCCGTCGGGGCCGGTTCGATGCCGTGGCCGATGGCGTTTTCCAGAAGCGGTTGCAGCATCAAAGGCGGCATGCGCAGGTCGCGGTCGACATCGGCGGCCACTTGCCAGTCGACGGTCAGCCGCTGGCCGAGGCGCAACTGTTCCAGTTCGAGATATTGCCGGGCCAGTTCGATTTCTTCATGGAGACTGACCCGTTCGGCGGGATCGTGCATGGCGGCGCGAAAAAGGTCGGCGAGCGACTCCAGCGCCGTCTCGGCCACCTCCGGGCGGCTGCGGGTCAGGGACAGCACGGCGTTCAGGGAATTGAACAGGAAATGCGGCCGAATCCGCGCATTGAGCGCCGCCAGCCGCGCCCGCGCCTGCGCCGGATCGAGGGCTTGCGCCCGCAATTCAAAATAGAGCAGCAGCAAGGCCGTCCCGACCATCGCCAGCAGCGCCGCCCGCCACGGATTGCCCGCTTCTTCCGGCAACAGCGTCCGCCAACTGGCGGCCAGGGCGAAGGCCAGCGCGCCCGCCAGCAACAGCACGGCCAGTTGCCCGGCGCGCAAGGGCAGCCGCCACAGCCAGTCGCGGGCGAGCGAGAGGAGGCCAAGGCCAATCAGCAGCATGGGTTCGACGAAGGCCGCCAGGTCGATAAAGCGCCTCAGCCACTGAGCGGGTTCCGCCGTCAGCAGCAAAGCCGCCGCCAGCGCCAGAAAGTTGGCGCCGAGCAGAACCCGCAACATGACGCCAAAATTACGCCAGTCGGGCAAAGGATGCGTGGCGGGAAACTGCCGTATACTCACCATTTATCGCGCGGATTTTTCGCAATCAATGTCATCCGCGCTATTCTAGAGCACCGCCATGACTTCCAACGCCAATCAATACACTTGGGCCGGGCGCTTTGCCGAGCCGGTTTCCGATCTTGTCAAACGCTACACGGCTTCCGTCGATTTCGACAAACGCATGTGGCGGCAGGATATTCGCGGCTCTCTGGCGCACGCCCGGATGCTCGCCCGCAAGGGCATCATCGCGGCGCAGGATCTGGCCGACATCGAGCGCGGTCTGGGCGTTATCAGCGAAGAAATCGAGGCCGGCCGCTTCGTCTGGTCGCTCGATCTGGAAGATGTCCATCTCAATATCGAAAAACGCCTCACCGCCCTCATCGGCGACGCTGGCAAACGCCTGCACACGGGCCGCTCGCGCAACGACCAGGTGGCGACCGACATCCGCCTCTATCTGCGCGACGCGATCGACGACATTCAGGCTTTGCTCAAACAATTCCGCAACGCGCTGGTTGACCTCGCCGAAAAAGAAGCCGCCACGCCGATGCCGGGTTTCACCCATCTGCAAGTGGCGCAGCCGGTCACCTTCGGCCATCACCTCCTCGCTTATTTTGAAATGTTCAGCCGCGACGCCGAACGTTTCGCCGATTGCAAAAAGCGCGTCGCCCGCCTGCCGCTCGGCGCGGCGGCGCTGGCCGGGACGACTTATCCGATCGACCGCGAATTTGTCGCCGCCGAACTCGGCTTCGAGGGCGTTTGCGAAAACTCGCTCGATGCTGTTTCCGACCGTGATTTCGCCATCGAATTCTGCGCCGCCTGTTCGCTTCTGATGATGCACGTCAGCCGCCTCTCGGAAGAACTGGTGTTGTGGATGAATCCGGCCATCGGCTTCATCCGCATCGCCGACCGCTTCTGCACCGGCTCCTCGATCATGCCGCAGAAAAAAAATCCGGATGTGCCGGAACTGGCGCGCGGTAAGACGGGCCGCGTCTACGGCCACCTGATGAGCCTGTTAACCCTGATGAAAGGGCAGCCGCTCGCCTACAACAAGGACAATCAGGAAGACAAGGAACCGCTGTTCGACGCCGTCGACACCGTCACCGACACCCTGCGCATTTTTGCCGACATGATGGACGGCATCACCGTTCGCGCCGACAACATGGAAGCCGCCCTGAGCCAGGGCTTCGCCACGGCGACCGATCTCGCCGACTATCTGGTCAAGATGGGTCTGCCTTTCCGCGACGCCCATGAAGTCGTCGGCCAGGCCGTCAAGGCCGCCGAGTTGCGGGGCGTCGACCTGTCGGGTCTGAGCCTTGGCGAACTCAAGAGCTTTTCGCCGCTGATCGGCGATGACGTGTACAGCGTCCTGACCGTCGCCGGTTCGCTGGCCGCCCGCAACCACATCGGCGGCACGGCGCCGGAACAGGTCCGCGCCGCCATCGCCCGCGCCCGCTTCCGGCTATGAGCCAAAGCGGGCTGGAACAGCCTGACAGCCTTGCCGCGCCCGCGGATTTTGCCGTCGCCGCAGTGCCCGTTCTGGCTCCCGGCCAGACCGCCCGCTTTGGCAAATACGAACTGCTCCGGCTGCTCGGCAGGGGTTCGAGCAGCAGCGTTTTCCTCGCCCACGATCCTTTTGCCGGACGCCAGGTAGCAATCAAGATCGTCTCGCCGGAAATACTCGGCGACTCTGGCAAGAGCCGCCTCTACAGCCGCCTCTTTCTCAACGAAGCCTCGCTGGCCGGCAAACTCAATCATCCGCACATCGTCCAGATTTACGACGCGGTAGTGGCGGAAAAAATCTGTTACCTCGTCATGGAGTACGTCGCGGGCGGCACCCTCCTGCAACATATCCGGCCAGGCCATCTGCTGCCCTTTGAGCGGATTATCGAGATCATTTTCAAATGCACGCGGGCGCTCGAATTTGCCCACCAGACCGGCATCACCCACCGTGACATCAAACCGGCCAATATTCTGATGGCAGGCGGCAACGACATCAAAATCGGCGATTTCGGCGTCGCCCTCACCGGCCAGACGCAACCCACCCTGGTCGGCGTCATCGGCTCGCCCGCCTACATGTCGCCGGAACAACTCAACGAACTGCCGCTCGATCACCGTACCGACATCTACTCGCTGGGCGTCGTCCTCTTTCAACTGTTGACCGGCCAACTGCCCTTTACCGCCGACACCCAGGCCAACCTGATTTACCGCATCGTCCATGAAGCGTCGCCACGGCCATCCAGCCTCCGTCCCGACTTGCCGCCCGTGCTCGACGCCATCGTCGCCCAGGCCATGGCCAAGGATCGTGAGCAACGCTACCCGACCTGGCGGGCGTTTGCCCAGGATCTGGTCAGCGCCGTCCGCCACGGCGCGCGCAACAGCACCGGCAAGGATCTCGCCGACAGCGTGCGCTTCGGCACACTGCGCGCCCTGCCCTTCTTCGCTGATTTTCCCGATGCCGAACTGTGGGAAGTCCTGCGTTTTTCAGAATGGCGGCATGTCGCTCCCGGCGCTCTGGTGCTGCACGACGGCGACCGGGGCGAGATGTTCGCCTTCGTCGCCGCCGGGCAATTGGCCGTCAGCAAGGACAATACACCGCTCGATGTGCTCTGCCGCGGCGACTGCTTTGGCGAAATGGCCGTGCTCAACCGGCGGACGCCGACACGTAGCGCCGATGTCACGGCGCTGACCGAGGCCGACATCGTTTTCGTCAGCGCCGCCGCCCTGAAAAAAGCCTCCGATGCCTGCCGCCTGCATTTCTACCAGAGCTTCGTCGACGTGCTGGCCAACCGCCTGGACAGCGCCAACCAGCGCCTCGCCGCCACCACACGCCCGGACGAGTGAACCTTCAGCGCGCCCCTCGACAGCGCGCTTGCAGGCTTATAAATTAGAAATTTATAATATTCAAACTATCCCGCCATCCCGAAGGACAGCCATGTACCGCACGCTCGTCGACGAAACGCCGCTGATTCAGGTCAATACCGGCAAGCACCAAATCACTTACGCCCTCGACGGTTCGCTGATGAACCCGCTCGAAGCCTTTTACGCCACGCTGGCTGGTTGCGCCGCCGTCTATGCCAAAAAAGCCTGCAAGGCGCTCGGCGTGTCGGCGGCGGGCATTGCCATTGCCTGCAAGCCTTTCGCCGGGCCGGGCGGGCCGCTGACCTTGGGGCGCTTTCGCACCGAAGTCCGCTTTCCCGAAGGGTTCAGCGCCAGCGCCAAGGCAGCGGTGCTGCAAGGCATCGCCGACTGCGCGGTCAAGGAAGTGGTCAAGGACGGCGCGCGCGTCGACTTTCAGGTGGTTGAGGTCTGATCGAAAATTCAGGCTGGAACGATGCCGTCGAGCATTTTTTGCAGTTCGCCGGTCTGGAACATCTCTTTCATAATGTCGCAGCCGCCGACGAATTCGCCCTTGATGTAAAGCTGCGGGATGGTCGGCCAGTTGGCGTAATCCTTGACGCCCTGACGGATTTCCTCATCGGCCAGGACGTTGACGGTGACCAGATCGGTGACGCCGCAGGTTTTCAGAATCTGCACCGCCGCCGCCGAAAAGCCGCATTGCGGAAAGCGGGCGTCGCCCTTCATGTAGAGGACGACCGGGTTGCCGGTAACGGTTTGATGGATGCGTTGCTGCACGTCGGACATGGTTTCTCCAGATCAAAGATGAGCGCCTGAAACGCGGTCGCTGCCGCTCAGGTCGGGTTGCGTGAAAGGGTCTTGGAATCCGGCGGCGGCCAATAAGTTCCGGCAAGTCGCGCCCTGATCGTGGCCGTGCTCAAGCAACAGCCAGCCGCCGGGGTGAAGATGGGCGGGCGCGTCGGCGATGACACGGGCGAGGCAGGCAAGGCCATCGGCTCCACCAACGAGCGCCTGACGCGGCTCAAAAGGCAGGCCATCGCCGCTCAGATGCGGGTCGTCAGCGGCGATATAGGGCGGGTTGGCGACGATCATGGCGAAACGCCGCCCCGCCACGGGCGCATACCAGTCGCCTTCGAGAAATTCGACGGCAGCGCCGAGCCGCCCGGCGTTGGCGGCGGCGACGGCGAGCGCCACGGGCGAAAGGTCGATGGCCGTAACCGAGGCCGCCGGACATTCGAGCGCCAGCGAAATGGCGACGATGCCGGAACCTGTGCCGAGGTCGAGCAGGGCAGGGGTACCCTCTAAGCCCCTCTCCCCTCGTGGGAGAGGGGTTGGGGAGAGGGGGCGGGGTTTTGCCAATGCCCCCGCTCGACCTTCACCCTCTCCCCCAAACCCTCTCTCCCGGCCTCTCTCCCGCAAGCGGGAGAGAGGAGGGATTTGCCTCCCCTCTCCCTCATGGGAGAGGGGTCGGGGGTGAGGGCTACCTCTCCCATCAAGGGAGAGGGGAGTGTCAAGGGAGGCGCTGCGCGCTATTTGCAGCCGGATCAGCGCCTGTTCGACCAGCACTTCGGTATCCGGGCGCGGAATCAGGACGGCGGGCGAAACCTGAAATACCCGGCCACGAAATTCCGTTTCGCCAACCAGATAGGCCAGCGGCTCGCCTTTGGCCCGACGCTCGACCCAGCCGATAAAACGTTGCCAGGCTACCGCGTCGAGCGGCGTTTCAGGGTGCGCCAGCAGATCGGCGTGGCGACAAGCGGCGGCATATTGCAACAGGAGCCGGGCATCCTGCCGGTCGATGCGCTGCCGCGCCCAGTTCAGCGCCTCATCACGTCTCATCGCGTCTCATTGCGCCGCGAGTTCGGCCAGTTGTTCGGCCTGATGTTCGCGGGCCAGCGCGGCCAGGAGTTCGTCGAGATCGCCGTCCATGATGGCGGCGATTTTGTAGAGCGTCAGGTTGATGCGATGGTCGGTCACCCGCCCCTGCGGGAAATTGTAGGTGCGGATGCGCTCGGAACGGTCGCCGGAGCCGATCAGGCTTTTGCGCGTACTGGCGATGGCGCTCTGCCGGGCGCGCACTTGCGCGTCCTTGATACGCGCCGCCAGAACGCGCAGAGCAGCGGCCTTGTTGGCATGTTGCGAGCGGCCATCCTGACATTCGGCGACCATGCCGGTCGGCAGATGGGTGACGCGCACGGCGGAATCGGTTTTGTTGATGTGCTGGCCGCCCGCGCCGGAAGCGCGAAAGGTGTCGATGCGCAAATCGGCGGGATTGAGATCGACCTCGCCGATTTCATCGGCCTCCGGCATCACCGCGACGGTGCAGGCCGAGGTGTGGATGCGGCCCTGGGTTTCGGTTTCCGGCACCCGCTGGACGCGATGGCCGCCGGATTCAAATTTGAGTTGTGAATAGACATCCTGGCCGTCGATGCGGCAGATAATTTCGCGGTAGCCGCCGAGTTCCGATGCGTTGGCCGAGAGTATCTCGACACGCCAGCGCCGCCGCTCGGCAAAGCGCGAATACATGCGCGCGAGATCGCCCGCGAACAGCGCCGATTCATCGCCCCCCGTCCCGGCGCGGATTTCCAGCAGAACGCTGCGCCCGTCGTCGGGGTCTTGCGGCAGCAGCAGGGTTTGCAAGGCGATTTCCAGTTCCGGCAGGCGCGTTTTGAGGGCGGTGATTTCGGCGGCGGCAAAGTCACGCATTTCCGGGTCGTTGAGCATGGCTTCGGCCTCGGCCAGATCGTTTTCGGCCCGGCGGAAGACGCCGTAACAGGCAACCACCGGCTCAATCTCGGCCCGCTCGCGGGAGAGTTTCTTGAACTGCGCCATATCGTCGCCCGCCTCAGGCGACGACAACAGACGGTCGATGCCTTCAAGGCGATCGACCAGGAGATCGAGTTTCTGGCGGATGCTGTCCTTCATGGGGTGGTGGCAATGGGCAAACGGGGGCGCTATGGTACCCGAAACGCACTACCGGCAATCGGCAGGCTTGCCGAAAAACCCATGACGTAGCATACTCTTGCGGAGCATAATTACATTATTGGTATTTTTGTCATTTTGTAGGTTCTCGCTGCCGGTTTCCGTTCACTTGATGACCTCCTCTTCCTTCCACTCCGCGCCGGTTTTTGCGGAGGCTCTCGAAACCCACTGGCGGGATTATCGCACCAGCAAGGATTTCGCGTTTTTTGTCGAATTCGCTGTTTCGCTCAACAGCCTTTCCGAATATCTCAAGCAGTGCCAGATGCCGGGCCTGATGCGTCTTGCCGAGGAACTGGAGCACATCGCGCTGGCGCTGTTCGGCGATGCCGCGCAACATCCGCTGCTGGCCGAGCAACGCGACAATATCGAGGGCAAATTGGCTCACCTGCTGGACGAGCTGCGCCATCACAAGGAAACTACCACGCCCGGTCACCGCCAGTCCGACGCGCCGGGCAGCGATTGCCAAAAGCGTAGCCGGGGGGTGCTGATTGTCGCAACGGATGACCACCCAAGCCTCGAAGCGATGTGCGGCCAACTGCGTTTCTTCGGTTTTTTACCCGCCGTGACCTCCTGGTCCGAACTGACTACCGCCGAGCAGGCGCCCCTGGCCATTCTCTGTCTGCCTGAGCAGCCCGGCGCTTGGCCGGAGGCGACGGTCACCGCCATTGCCTCCCTGCGGACACACTTTCCAAGCAGCCACATTTACTGTCTGGAAGTGCCGGTCGAACTCGAAAACATCATCCGCCTCCAGCGCGCGGGCGTTGATACCTGCATTCCGGCGACGAGCGGTTACACCGATATTTTGCCGCTGCTGCTCAATCTCGTTCGTGACAACGAGCAAGAAGCCGACCGGGTGCTGATTGTCGAAGATTCCCAGGTGGCGACCGCGGTTGCCCGCCGGGCGCTGGCGCAGCATGGGATCAACAGTCTCTCCATCGCCGATCCGCGCCACCTGCTTGATGTCGTCGCCCAATACCGCCCGGACGCCATCCTGATGGACATGTACATGCCCTTCTGCAGCGGCGTCGAAGCCACCGCCGCCTTGCGCCAGGTGGCCGCCTACCAGTCCCTGCCGGTGATCTACCTGTCGGGCGAAACCGACATCGCGCAGCAGGTCGAGGCGTTGCGTCTGGGCGGCGACCAGTTTCTGACCAAGCCCTTCAATCCGGTCGTGCTGGCGGCGGTGGTCAAGACCAAGATCGCCCGCTACCGCGAAATGCGCCAGTCCAGCCAGCACGATGGCCTGACCGGGCTGCTCAACCACACGACATCGAAGATGCGCATCAGCCAGCGCGTCGCCGAAGCCTCGCCGGGCGACCGCTTTGTCGTTGCCATGCTCGATATTGACCGTTTCAAGAGAATCAACGATACCTACGGCCACCCCACCGGCGATCAGGTCATCCGCGATCTGGCCTGGCTGTTGCGTGGCCGATTGCGCAGCAGCGACCTGATTGGCCGCTACGGCGGCGAGGAATTCATCGTCGCCTTGTCCGACATCGACCTGGCCTGCGCCATCACCCAGCTTGAGCGCATTCGTGAGGATTTTGCCGTGCTGCCGCATGCCCACAACAGCGCGGGCGGGGCGATTTACGCTTCTTTCAGTTGCGGCGTCGCCGCGCTGGCCGATTATCCCGATGCTTCGGCGCTGATTGCCGCCGCCGACATGGCCCTGCTCCAAGCCAAGCGTTCCGGTCGCAACCGGGTCGTCGCTGCGGCGATTGCCGCCAGTTGCTCAATCGTCCGCGCTGAGGTGGAAGAGGCGGCTGGCAGCGCGCTGTAAATCGTTGCGGTCGCTGCCTTCGGCCTGATTCAGGGCCTGCATCGGGGCATGGAGAAATTTGTTGGACAGCCGCTGCGATAGCTGTTCCAGCGCCTTTTCCGGCGCTTCGCCGCGGGCCAGCAGTTTCAGCGCATGTTCCAGTTCGTGACGGCGCAGCCGTTCCGCCGCGTCGCGTAACGAGCGGATTACCGGCACGCTGTCGCGCGCCGAGAGCCAGCCGAGAAAATCGGCGACGCGCAGATTGATGATGCTTTCGGCCTCGACCACCGCCGCCTGGCGCGATTCGAGGCCGCTTTCGACCACCTGGGCGAGATCGTCGATGGTGTAGAGAAAGACATCGTCGAGGTCGCCGACTTCTTCTTCAATATCGCGCGGCACCGCCAGATCGACCATGAACATGGGCCGGTGGCGGCGCGCCTTGATCGCCCGCTCGACCATGCCCAGACCGATGATCGGCAAGGGCGCGGCGGTGCAGGAGACGACGATGTCGTGGCGAGCGATGTGGTCGGCCAGTTCATCGAGGCGAATGGCCGCGCCGTGGTAGCGTTCGGCCAGCGCCTCGGCGCGCTCGACGGTCCGGTTGGCGACGGTGAAGCCCTTGGGCTGGCGGGCGGCGAAATGGGCGGCGCAGAGTTCGATCATCTCGCCAGCGCCGATGAAAAGAATGCGCTGTTCTGCGATCGACTCGAAAATGCGCTCAGCCAGATGCACAGCGGCGGCGGCCATAGAGACGATATTGGCGCCGATGGCCGTGCTGCTGCGAACTTCCTTGGCGACGGCAAAGGCGCGTTGAAAGAGCTTGTGCAACTCTGTGCCGAGGGCGCCGCCCGCTTCGGCGGCGCGCACGGCCTCCTTCATCTGGCCGAGAATCTGCGGCTCGCCGAGAACCATCGAATCCAGCCCGCTGGCGACGCGAAAAGCATGGCGGACGGCGGCGGGCTGGTCGTGGGTGTAGAGGTAGGGGGCCAGTTCGCCGCGCTCGACCTGGTGATAGCCGGTCAGCCAGTCGATCACCGCTTCCGGCTTCTCCGTCGCGCAGTAGATTTCGGTGCGGTTGCAGGTCGACAAAATCGCTGCTTCCCTGGCCGCCTGGCTGCGCGTCAAGTCAGCCAGCGCCTGCGGCAGTTTGTCCGCGCCAAAAGCAACGCGCTCGCGAATAGCGAGCGGCGCCGAATGGTGGTTGATGCCGAGGGTAAAGATCACCGGAAAATTACCAGGATGGGCCAAGGGACGGGGAATGGGGGGCGATTATAGCATCGGCCCGGGGCGTCACCGGAGGACGGAAGACGGAGGACAGAAGACAGTTAACTTGCGCCGCGCAGCGGCGGAGATTGTGTCAGTTTCCGGCACTTCACGCCGCTAGAGCGGTTTTGATTCAAGTGCGTACATACCCCCAAATACCGTTCGCCCTGAGCCTGTCGAAGGGCGGTGCGGAGAGCGGGCTTCGACAGGCTCAGCCCGAACGGAGGGTAAGGATTTGAACAGAAAATGCGCTAACTGACTGTCCTCCGTCTTCTGGGAACCCGGTCAGAACAAAAACGCCTGTTTTTCCGCTGCCGGGCGCGGGGGTTGGCTGACGTCGAAAACGCGCATCTGGCGGGGGCGGAACCAGACCGGCTGGCCGACGGTGAGTTGCAGCGCCTCGTGCCGTTCGCGCGAGAGTTCGACTTCGACGATTTCGCTGGCGTGCTGCAATTCGACGCGCACCACCGGGCCAATCGGGTGCACGTGGACGATGGTCGCTGCCAGCGCCCCGTCGGCGGGCTGGTGGGTGATCTCGATGTCGTGCGGGCGGACGAAGGCGGTGGCTTGTCCCGGCGAATTTTCCAGCGACTCGCCGCGTTCGACTTCGGCGTAAGCGCCCTGCTGGCGGCTGTGAAAGACATTGACGTTGCCGAGAAACTGATAGACGAAGGGCGAGGCCGGATTGGAATAGACCTCGTCGGGCGAGCCGATCTGTTCGATGCGGCCATGATTCATCACCACCACGCGGTCGGCGACTTCCAGCGCCTCCTCCTGATCGTGGGTGACGAAGACGCTGGAAATGTGCATGTCGTCGTGCAGCCGCCGCAGCCAGCGGCGCAATTCCTTCCGCACCTGGGTGTCGAGCGCGCCGAACGGCTCGTCGAGCAGCAGCACTTTCGGCTCGACGGCCAGGGCGCGGGCGAGCGCGATGCGCTGGCGCTGACCGCCGGAGAGTTGCGAAGGATAGCGGTCAGAGAGCCAGTCGAGCTGGACAAGGCCCAAGAGTGCCATGACCCGGCGCCGGATTTCGGCCTCTGCCGGGCGCTCGGCGCGCGGCTTGACGCGCAGGCCAAAGGCGACGTTTTCAAACACCGTCATGTGGCGAAACAGCGCGTAATGCTGAAAAACAAAGCCGACCTGCCGCTCGCGGGCGTGGAGATGGGTCGTTTCCGCGCCAGCAAAAAAGATTTCGCCCTGATCCGGCGTTTCCATCCCGGCGATGATGCGCAGTAGCGTCGTCTTGCCGCAGCCGGAAGGGCCAAGCAGGGCGACCAGTTCGCCGGTCGGGATCGACAGGTTGATGTCGTCAAGCGCGACGAAACTGCCGAAGCGTTTGCCGATGTGGCGGATCTCGATACTCATGTTTTCTCCGGGGCCAGCGTGGCGGCGAGCATTGCCGTTTCTTTCTTCATCCGCCATTCGACGATGGTCTTGGCCGCCAGCGTCACCAGCGCCAGCAGGGCCAGCACGGAGGCGGCGGCAAAAGCGCCGACGGCGTTGTATTCGTTGTAGAGAATCTCGACATGCAGCGGCAGGGTGTTGGTTTCGCCGCGAATGTGGCCGGAAACGACCGATACCGCGCCGAACTCGCCCATCGCCCTGGCGTTGGCGAGAATGACGCCGTAGAGCAGGCCCCACTTGATGTTGGGCAAGGTCACCCGCCAGAACATCTGCCAGCCGGAAGCGCCCAGCGACACCGCCGCTTCTTCCTCCTCCTTGCCCTGCGCCTGCATCAGCGGGATCAGTTCGCGGGCGATGAAGGGAAAGGAGATGAACAAGGTGGCCAGAATCATGCCCGGCAGGGCGAAAATGATCTTGA
The DNA here is from genome assembly GCA_031277255.1 of Azonexus sp. Taxonomy (GTDB): domain Bacteria; phylum Pseudomonadota; class Gammaproteobacteria; order Burkholderiales; family Rhodocyclaceae; genus Azonexus. Next base: position 5,913 of record JAITMS010000154.1, on the reverse strand, counting down.
TCTCATGCGCCGACAGCCACGGACCAAACGCCCCCTGAGCGCCAAAGAGCAGAATGAAGACCAGACCGGCGACGACGGGCGAAACGGCAAAAGGCAGGTCGATCAGCGTCAGCAGGAGGCTCTTGCCTTTGAAATCGAACTTGGCGACGGCCCAGGCGGCAGCGACGCCAAAGGCGATATTGAAGGGCAGCGCGACAACGGCGATGAGCACCGTCAATCCGATGGCCGAGAGGGTTTCCGGCTCCTTGAGCGCCGCCGCGTAAAGTCCCCAGCCTTGCGCCAGCGCCTCGGTAAACACGGCGGCAAGCGGCAGGACGAGGAAGAAAAAGAGAAAGCCGAGGCCCGCCGTCAAGAGGGCGCGCCGCACCCAGGCCGGTTCCTCGGTGGCGCGTGTTGATTTCATGGCTTGCCGCCGCCCGCGTTTTTGTGCCGGTTTGCCGTCCACCATTGCAGCAGATTGATGGTCAGCAGCAGCCCGAAGGAAATGGCGAGCATGACCACGGCCAGCGCCGTCGCGCCGAGCACATCGTATTGTTCGAGCTTGGCGATGATGAGGAGCGGCACGATTTCCGACACCAGCGGCAGATTGCCGGCAATGAAAATGACCGAGCCGAACTCGCCCAGCGCCCGCGCGAAAGCCAGCGTAAAGCCGGTCAGCAAGGCCGGCAGCAGGGCCGGGAAAATGATCCGGCCAAAGGTCTGGAAACGCGACGCGCCGAGCGAAGCGGCGGCTTCTTCGACTTCGGTTTCAATATCCTCGATCACCGGCTGCAAGGTGCGGACGACAAAGGGCAGGGTGATGAAGGTCAGCGCCACGACAATGCCCGCTGGCGTATAGGCGACCTTGAAGCCAAGCGGCTCCAGATAGCGCCCCAGCCAGCCATTGCCCGCGTACAGCGTCGCCAGCGTGATCCCGGCAACCGCCGTCGGCAGCGCGAAGGGCAGGTCGACCAGGGCATCGACCAGACGTTTGCCGGGAAAGGTATAGCGCACCAGCATCCAGGCGACGATCAGCCCGAACAGCGCATTGACGCCAGCGGCCAGAAAGGAAGCGACAAAGGTGACGCGAAAAGCCGCCAGCGACCGTTCGCCCAGCGCGATGTCGAGAATCTGGCCGAAGCCCAGTTCGGAGGCCTTGAGAATCAGGCCGCCCAAGGGCAGCAGGATCAGCAGCGACAGGTAAGCCAGCGTATAACCCAGCGCCAGGCCGAAACCGGGCAGAACGCGGCGGGATTTGATGGACATCAGGTTACAGAGGGAGATTTGGAAGCGGTTTTGATGGTTAGGGTATTTTCGATTTATTTTTTTGCACAGTTTCCCCCTCATCCGTTCGCCCTGAGCTTGTCGAAGGGCGGTGCGGAGAGAGAGAATAGAGGATTGAACCGAGCTTTGACAGGCCCAATTTCATGAATCCCAATAAAGGGATTGCAAGCCAATACATGAGCCAGGTAGCAACTAATACCATAAGAATATTTAACAGCATAAGCCAATAAAAAAGCGCAGGTTCACTTTCATAGTAAACATAAGTGGTTCTTGTATGCCATCTGGCATTCCCATGAAAAGGAATAGTATGAGTCACTAAGCCCGTAGCAATATCAGAGATGCCGCTTGAGGCAAGCAATACGACTAATACTAGAATAATAGTTAGCATGGTTACAAGAAGCACCAAGGCAGCTACGGAATTATTCTTTGACGGTTCAGGCTCAGGTTTTTTTTGGTCAGGGGAGAGAGCTTCTCTTTTAGCTTTTTCTCGAGCTGCTTTTCGATCTGCTCGCGACACGATTTTCCTCAAAAATTACGGAATGGCCTAACTATTTATTTACAGGGCAGGCCCAAGGTGAACGGGAGAGGCGTGAAAACCGGACTGACCCCTGAACCCTATTTAGCCACATAAACCTGATCGAAAGTCCCGCCATCCTTGAAATGCGTGGCAAAAGCCTTGGTCGCTCCGCCGAAGACCTCATCGACGGTAAAGGTCTTGACCGCCGGGAAGGACGCCGCGTACTTCTTCAACAATTCCGGGTCGCGCGGCCGCAGATAGTTCTGGGCGGCGTTCTCCTGGCCCTCCTTCGACCACAGGTATTCAAGATAAGCCGTCGCCTCTTTCCGCGTTCCCTTCTTGTCCACCACCTTGTCGACAAGGGCGACCGGGAACTCGGTCTGCATCGTCAGGCTGGGGTAGACCACGGAAAACTCGCCCTTGCCAAACTCCTTGGCAATCATTTCGGCCTCCGATTCAAAGGTAATCAGCACATCACCCATCCGCCGCTGCATGAAAGTCGTCGTCGCATCGCGCCCGCCCGTGGCAAACAGCGGCGCGTTTTTCAGGAGCTTGCCGACAAATTCCTGCGCCGTCTGGTCATTGCCGCCCGGCTGCCGGAGCGCCCAGGCCCAGGCCGAAAGGTAGGTGTTGCGGCCATTGCCGGTGTTCTTCGGGTGCGGGATGATGATCTGCACGCCGGGCGCGGCGAGGTCGGCCCAATCCTTGAGATTTTTCGGGTTGCCCTGGCGGACGATGAAAACCATGGTCGAGGTATAGGGCGAAGCGTGATTGGCGAATTTCGCGCCCCAATCCTTGGCCACCAGCCCCTTGTCGACGAGAAACTCGATGTCATTGACCTGATTCATCGTCACCACATCGGCCTCCAGCCCATCGGCCACCGCCCGCACCTGCTTGGTCGAACCGGCGTGCGACTGCTTGATCTCCACCGCTTCGCCGGTTTTCGCCTGCCAGTATTTCTGGAACAGCGGATTGAAGTCCTTGTAAACATCGCGGGCCACGTCGTAGGAGACATTGAGCAAGGACGCATCGGCCAGCGCGGCGCTGCTGCCGATACCCAGCAGCAGGCCAAACAGCAGGACAGACAGGGATTTGCGGACGGTGTTCATACGGATCTGCTCCAGAAAAAAGTCAAGGCGGCGCACTTTAGCGAAGTCTTTTATAACGGTAAAGACAATATCTTAATTTGCTTATTCCGTTTTACATTAATCGGTCATGGTCGCCCGCCGCCTTGTTCCCCGCCCCGGCAAGCGGCTATCATTGCCCATCCTCTCTCATCGTGACCACCACAATGCGCCTCCTCCTGCCCGCCGCGCTCTGCGCCCTGCTCGCCGCCTGCGCCAGCGACCTCACACAACCCCAACCGGAGGGCCAGCAGGGCTTGCTCAAAGTCAATCCGGCACTGCTCGGCCAGACAGCGCCCAAACCCGCCGCCGCGCCCCAGCCGGAAGCCGAAGTCCAGCCGACAGCCGAACCGGCCCCCGCCTCTGGCGCCGTCGTCACGCCCATCCCCGACGCCGCGCCCGAACCAGCGGCAGAGGCAGCAGAACCCAACCGCGCCTCGCCTTGTTTTTCCTGCTGACGGGGGTGGGCAAGGAGGCTCCGGCGCTCGCAAGGCTCCCGATGAAAATCAGGCTCAAGCTGACCGCTGCCAGCGGTTAGAACAACCCCGGAATGAAGCGCCGCGTGCCTCGCATGTAATCGGCGTAAGGCGCGCCGAACCAGGCGAGGCATTCGCGTTCGTCGGCCAGGGCGGTGAGCAGCAGAAACAGTGAAACCGCTACGGCAAGCAGGAGGCCGACGAGCGTCGGCGCCTGCAACCAGATGCCCCAGGTCAGAAAAAGCAGAGCGGCATACATCGGGTGACGGATATGGGCGTAAATGCCGCCGGTAACCAGCCGCGTGGTTTTTTCGAAGGCAAAAAGGGTGTCGTCACGGCGCGCTGCGCTGGCGACGCCGTCGCGTTTCAATTGGCGAAAACCTTGCAGCGCCAGATACAGGCCGCAAAGCATCAGCAGGATTCCAGCCGCCAGCCGGTAGGGCCAATCGGCGTCCCGGCCCCAGGACGGATAGCCGGTGGCGACCAGAGCCACCACGGCCTCCCAGGCGAAGAAGCGGTAAAAGCCGTGAGTGCCGGGAACCCGCAGCGAACGCCGGGAAATCCAGACGTTGCCCAGAGTGCCGAGCAAAAAGACGATCAGTTGCGCCACGGCCTGCCGCTCTCCGCTCAGTGCGCCGCTTCCCAGTTGGCCCCAACGCCGACTTCGACCACTAGCGGGACGGTCAGTTGGGCGACTTCGGACATCAGGCGCGGCAGGTGTTGGCGGATTTCGGGCAGTTCGTGATCGGGGACTTCGAGCAGCAGTTCGTCGTGTACTTGCAGGATGAGGCGGGATTGGCGTTGTTCGGCTTCCAGCCAGTTTTGTACGGCGATCATGGCGAGTTTGATGAGGTCGGCGGCGGTGCCTTGCATCGGGGCGTTGATGGCGGCGCGCTCTGCCGCCTGGCGGTAGTTGCCTTTGTTGGCATGGATGTCGCGGAACCACAGGCGGCGGCCAAAGACGGTTTCGACATAGCCTTTTTGCCGCGCCATGTCGCGGGTTGCTTCCATGTAGCGGGCGACGCCGGGGTAGCGGGCAAAATAGCGGTCGATGTAGGTTTGCGCGGCGCCGCGCTCCAGGCCAAGCTGGCGGGCGAGGCCGAAGGCGCTCATGCCGTAGATGAGGCCGAAGTTGATGGTTTTGGCGACGCGCCGCTGGTCGGGGCCGACTTCGAGCGGGGTCAGACCGAAAATTTCGCCGGCGGTGGCGCGGTGTACGTCCTCGCCGTGGGCAAAGGCGTCGAGTAGCCGGGCGTCGCCGGAAAGATGGGCCATGATGCGCAGTTCAATCTGCGAGTAGTCGGCGGAGACGATGCTGCTGCCGGGCGGGGCGATGAAGGCGGCGCGAATCTGGCGGCCTTCTTCGCTGCGCACGGGGATGTTTTGCAGATTGGGGTCGCTGGAAGCGAGCCGTCCGGTCGCCACCGAGGCTTGCGCGAAGTGCGTATGCACCCGCCCGGTCTGCTGGTTAATCATGCGCGGCAGTTTGTCGGTGTAGGTGCCTTTGAGTTTGGACAGGCTGCGGTGTTCGAGCAGCAGTTTCGGCAGCGGGTAGTCGAGCGCCAGTTCGCTCAAGACTTCTTCGTCGGTCGAGGGCGTGCCGGACGGGGTTTTTTTCTTGATCGGCAGCCCCTGGCGGGTAAAGAGGATTTCCGCCAACTGCTTGGGCGAGGCGAGGTTGAAGGGCTGACCGGCGAGTTCGTAGGCGGCGGCTTCCAGGGCCATGATTTTCCGGCCCATGACGTGACTTTGCCGGGCCAGCGTGGCGGCGTCGATCAGGATGCCGTTCCGTTCGATCTGCCAGATGACTTGCCGCACCGGCATTTCGATCTCGCCGTACACTCTGGCGAGGCCCGCTTCGGCGGCAAAGCGCGGGGACAGCGCGCGATGGACGCGCAGGGTGACATCGGCGTCTTCGGCGGCGTAGACGGCGGCGCGCTCGATGTCGAGCTGGTCGAAGCCGATCTGCTTGGCGCCCTTGCCGCACAGGTCTTCGTAGGCGATGGTGTCGAGGCCGAGGTGGCGGCGGCACAACTGGCCCAAGTCGTGGCCTTTGTCCGATTCGATGACGTAGCTTTGCAGCAGGGTGTCGTGGGCAATACCAGCGAGGCGGATGCCGTGGTTGGCGAAAACGTGCTGGTCGTATTTGGCGTTTTGCAGGACTTTGGGCTTGCTCGCATCTTCCAGCCACGGTTTGAGACGGGCCAGCACGGCCTCCAGCGGCAACTGGTCGGGCGCGCCGGGGGCAGTGTGGGCAAGCGGGATGTAACAGGCGGCCCCCGGTTCGACCGAGAGCGAGAGGCCGACGAGACGGGCGGCAAAGGCATCGAGGGCGGTGGTTTCGGTGTCGAGGGCGGTCAGTTCGGCGGTGGCGATTTTGGCCAGCCAGCGTTCAAGCGATTGCCAATCGAGGATGGTTTCATAATCAACCGCCAGCGGTTCCGCCGCCGCGCTGAAAAGCCCCTCTCCCCTCGTGGGAGAGGGGTTGGGGAGAGGGGGAGCGGCCGTTCCGCCAACCTCCCCCCTCTCCCTC
>JAITMS010000055.1 GCA_031277255.1 Azonexus sp. | reverse complement strand
CAGACCGTGGCGGCGATTTCCTTGGCGTCGCCGGCATGGGCATTGACGCCAAAGCCGCCAGCCAACACAGAGGCGGCAAAAATCAGGCTTCGTTTGTATTTCACTTTGTCTCCTTTTTTTGGGTTGAAAAATAACTGCAAAACCATTCACCCTCTCCCATCAAGCCCGTCCTGAGCTTGTCGAAGGATCGAAGGGGGAGAAGGGAGGATTCGCTCAGGGTAATGGGATGAGGGGAAAATCCGTCCTACCGTGGCAGCGCCAGATGAACCTTGATGGCGTCCTCGACGGCCAGCATGTCCGCTCTGGCAAGCGTGTCAAGCGGGCTTTTGAGCCGCCTTTTGTCGGCCGCCATGATCTGATCCGCCATTGCTTTTCTTTGCTCTCCTTTGACTGTAATCATCGCCTCGCCGGGATAAAGCCGTTGGGTGGCGCTGGTTATCGGCACGACGACGACCCGTTCCAGATTCCGGTTAGCCGCATCATTACTGACAATCACGGCGGGGCGTGTTTTGCTGATTTCGCTACCGACGGATGGATCAAACTCCACCCACCAGACTTCACCGCGCCGCATCGGCAACATCCCCGATCAGCGCGTTGCACCATGCCCTGGCTTCGGTTTCCCGCGTTTTGTCGGCGGCCATTGCCCGGTAACCGTCATCAAGCGTTACCGCGCCGACGACGTGGGGACGGAGCAAATCGCTGATGAACTGGCTCATCTTGCCTTGACCGACGGTTCGCCGCAGACCTTCGTAGACGGCTTCATCAAGCGTGATGGTCATTTTGCGGTGCATGTCAATCTCCTCAATACCGAATATGTATGACATCTTATCACGCCTGTGTGCGACGGGGCCGGTCGGGGCGATCGTCATTGCCCAATCGAATTGCCGCATAAGCGATGCCCGTGTCACGCTCCTTTTTCTTTGATTTCAACGGAATAGCAACACAATCGGGGCGCTTGCCGGGATCAAGCCGATGGGATGCCAAAAAAGCGTCCGGCGGGTTGGGCCGGACGCTTGAGGGCTGGTTTCCCCCTCACCCCCAACCCCTCTCCCGCGAGGGGAGAGGGGTTGGAGAGAAGGCGGTGGTCAGAAGGCGACGTTGAAGAACAGGCCGAGGACATGGGCGTCGTAGTTCTCGTCGCCGCCGTCGGACATGAAGACGTTGTTGTTGCTGACCCCCATGTTCCGCACATCATCCGGGTAGTGCCAGTCGCTGTATTTGCCGTTCTCATAGAGATACATGAGGCGGGCATTGACTTCCTTGCTGATCGGGTAGATCAGGTTCAACTGGAACAGGTTGGTGATCGTCTTGATGTCCGGCATCTTGGTTGCCGCGTTTGCGGTATTTGCTGCGTTATAGACATTCGCCGGGTTACCCGCCGGGGCCGAGTAACTGATCTTCGAGCGGCTATCCGTATAGGTGTAGCTGCCGTCGATCATCAACTTGCCGAAGCTGTGACGCAGACCAAAACCGATGCTGTGGTTGCGGTCGGTGAAGTTGTAGTCCATCCGGCTCTGCGGATCGGGCATCAGACAGTTCAGAGGGTCGCCAGCAGCGCCAGTACCCAAAAGCGCCATGTTGTAGCCATTGGCCATCGTACAGGTGGCGAGGTTATTAGTAGTCGCCCCTCCCATGCTGGCCCCGGACGTGTAGTTGCGCTGATCCTGCTTGCCTTGCTGGTAGGAATAGAAGGCGTAGAAGCTGGTGTCGCGCGAGGGTTGGTAGTTGAGGTCGAAGTTGATCGAATCCTGCTGCTGCTCGCGCACGCCCTGTTTCGTGTCATCGAAATCAGCCCGCCGCAACTGGAGATTGACCCCGGCGTCCAGTGTCTCGGTGATGATGTGGTTGTAGCGCAGATTGAGGATGTGCTGATCGCGATCCGCCTCGTCAAACTTCCGGCCCCAAGAGCTTGGGGTATTGTTGCCATAGCCATACCAAGACCACAAGGCGGCACCAGCAGCGGGGTAGATTCCGTTGGCTGCCAACAACACACCCGAAGCCGAGTACATGTACGGCGCGGCGGAGTTGTAGTCGGTACCGGTCCGGTGGTCGTACTCGTAGGAAAGGCGCAGAGTGCCCGCCTCGGCAATGGCGCGGTTGGTGTAGCCGAGCTTGAACTTGTGCTCCTTGGTCTTATCCACCTCGCGCAGGCTGCGTTCGATCTGCTCGTACTCGTAGCTGCCATTGACGCTGGCAAAGTTGCTCAAGCGGTAGTCGGCGGAAAGGGAACCCAGCAACTCCTTGCGATCATAGGGGATATTGCTGAAGTAGCCGCCAGTGCCAGCGGCAGCAAGAGTAGCGGCTCCTCCACTGTTGTCAATGTTGTTTGCCGGACTCGAAAACCACGCGCCCGTACAACCTCTCCACGTATAGATGGTAGCCCCGGCGGGAGGATTTGGATTACAACCGAGATATTTGGTATCGTTTTCTGTCTCGTAATAGCGGCCACGGAGCCTGACATCGAGAGCGTCGACCGGCTTCAAGGCAAAGGCGAGGTCGACCAAGGTGGTGTCGATCTGGGCATCGGCATGATCCTTCCACAACGCATCCGTCGTCGCCCAGATGCCAGCACCGCCCACACCACCGTTGGACGTCCACGGTACCAGCTTGTCATCTTGCTCCGACCGCGCCAGCGAGACAACTGCCGTGAACCGCCCCTTGTAGAAATCGGGGAAGTTGCGGCCATATTCGCCCTTGACGTTGTAATAATCGTTGTCCGGGTAGAGATCATAGCGGCCAAAACCACTGGTATTCGCCTGAGGGAAGGTCAGCGTATCGATGTTATTGCGGAACAGCGAAGCGGCGACCGAGAAGTTCAACTGGTTGAGATCATCGGCATAATTGAGGCCCGCGAGAAAATCATGGGTGTCGTAATCAATCGGCTCAGGCAATTCCGCCCCACCGGTACTGCCGGCAGAAAAAGGCCGCGCCCCTTCGCGCTTCTCATCCGAGTAGCTGGCATAGACCTTCCATTTGTCGCCCAGATTCATGTCCAGCCGGATGCCGCCTTTTTTGCGGGTCAGGCTGATTTCGCCATCGGGCGTTGCGGCAAGCACCGCATTGGCCTGCGCGGTCGTCGGCACGACGGTGGTCACGCCCGCCGCCACCGCCTGGGGCGAGAGCCTGAGATTGCCGCTGCCGTCATTGGCGTAGAGCGACTTCCAGTTGGTGCTAAACACATGCCGCGTCTCATTGAAGAAGCTGCGCACCCGCCAGTCGTTGTAACGGCCAAAGCGGATCGCCGCGTACTGGTCGTCACGGCCCAACGCGCCGCCAAAGACTTCAAGGTAATGGGCCGATTGCTCATTTTCCGCTTCAACATGGAAGTTGTTGAGATAAACGCCATCCTTCAAATCCTTGTAGCGCCGAAAGCCACGGGCTTTGTCGTCGCCGCCAGTGCTCATGCCGCCGACTTCGATATTGCCGCGATAGCCCCAGCCGGAGTCGCCCGCCTTGGTCCAGGGCTTGACCGTATCCGGATCAACAAAGAGCAGGCCGGTTGGCGTGCGCGGGTTTTCGTTCTGGCCGAGGCCATCCGGGTCGCGGGTCTCAAAGTCATAGACGGCGCGGGGGTTGAGCGCGTTGCCGAGCCAGGTATCGACGCCTTGACCGGAATCGGCCAGCGCCATCTGGGAGAGGGCCGCGCTGACGCAGAGCGTTATCAGTTTGAGCGCCAAGGGCTTGCGAGTGGCGCGAGTAGTCATTTTTTTCATGGTAAATATCCTCCTTGTGCCAATCAGCGACGGAACCGCTCGCCACCGGGGTGGTTGCTGCCGTGGATCATCGGGTGGCAGTTCTGACAGCTACGGCCAACCATGCGGGCGTTGGGTGCCGTACCGCCCAAGCCGCCCGTCAGGTGGGCTGCCGTGGCACCAGGCCCGGCCATGCTGAGGTTGCCATTGGCGCCGCCAATGAAGTGACACTGTGAGCAGAGCATCGGACGGGCAACGCGCAACAACTTATCCTGATTCGACCCGTGCGGCTGGTGGCAGTTGGCGCAGTTCTCCCGCACCGGCGCGTGTTCCCAGATGAACGGCCCGCGTTTTTCAGCGTGGCAGGTGTAGCAGACGTCATTGAGGCTGTCGGCCTTCAACAAGGGCTTGGTCACCGTGCCGTGCGGATTGTGGCAATCGACGCAAGACATCTTGCCCTCCAGCACCGGCATGTGCGAACGCTTCATAAACTCGCTGCGCTGCTGCTGGTGACACTGAATGCAAGTCTCGACAATGCTCTTCTTCGCCAGCAGGCTATTGACCGAAGCCTTCTCCATCGGATTGTGACAATCCGAGCAAGCCAGCTTGTTGGTGGCGTGGATCGAGCCTTCCCAATGCATGCGGTTGCCACCCTTGTGGCAATCCAGACACATGCTGTTTTGCAGGTGCTGCGGGGTCTGCCAGTTGCGGGTGAAGCCGATGATGAGGTCTTTGTTTTCCTTATCCTTGGCATGCAAGGAACCTGGGCCGTGACAGGCTTCGCAAACGCGCTTTTCGGTGGCGTTCTTGGGGTTCAGGCGGAACATCTTGACGTGCAGGGTGTCGGAGACGTGGCTGTCTTCCTGCCCATGACACTCAATACAGGCTTTTTCGCCAATGTAGGTGGCGCCTTCCATCTGTGGCAGCAGTTGCTGCTCCGCGCCCGCCAGCGGCGCCAACCCAACGCTCAAAATGAGCGCGGCGGCAAGACGCGTGATTACGGTGGTGATGCGAGTCATGCTTTCTTCCTCCTCCTTGAGAAACCAATCCTTCAGGGCCGCCGCCTGCGCTGTGCGCTACCGGATAAGCCGCCTCCCTGTTGTTTTGTTTCGGTTACGTTTCGCTTTGTTGGGGCAATGTCACAGAGTGTAACTCTGGGCGGTGCGAATTGTATCGGCAAACTTCGACTTTGGGAGGGGGGAGGTACAACTTTTTAACTATGCTTTTGTTGTTTTTTTGACATATCGCCCCCTCCGGCAAGGGGAGAGCGGCGTTGGGCGGGTCTCGACCTGCCGGTTGCAAATCAATGTTTGATGTTGGGCTACGAGAGGGGGAGCGGCGTTGGTGACCGCCTGTGCCCTGTCGCTTCTTCGCTGCCCGGAGCGGGGTGGCCGTGACGGTATTTTTCAGTCACCAGTGGCCGGGTGAATAAACGAATCCGCCCAGATGCGCTCAAACCGATGAGAGGAAGCGATGAGCGATCTGGCCGTCAAAGATGCCCTGGAGCAGTACCGCGCCCGGATTTCAGTCCTGAAAAAGGGGTATGGCCAGGAGAAATACCGGATCGCGCAGATTGGCCGGTCGTTTTTGGGCGGCTTGGTGGTGCGCGAGGTGACCAGCGTGGATATTGCCAGTTACCGCGATCTGCGCCTGTCAACGGTCAATCTGCGGATGAAGCGGTTGCTGGCGACAACGACGGTACGGCAGGAGTTGTCGCTGCTATCGAATTTTTTTGATGTGGCGCGAATCGAGTGGGGCTTGTGCGACGGCAACCCGGTGACGAATGTCAGGAAGCCAAAATGTCAGCCTGGCCGCGACCGGCGACTGACGCCGCGCGAGGAGCGGTTGATTCTCCGGTACTGCCTGGAACACGCCAATCCCGATCTTTATTCGATTGTGGTGCTGGCGCTGGAGACGGCGATGCGGCAGGGGGAGATTTTGAATCTGCATTGGGAAGACCTTAATTTCAAGACGCGAATCGCCCATTTGCCGGAGACGAAGAACGGGACGCCGCGCGATGTGCCGCTTTCGGCAAAAGCGCGGGAGGCGTTGATGCGGTTAGGGATGCGGTCGAGAGGACGAGTTTTCGGGTATACCGCCGGGGGTTTCAAGTCGACGTGGCGGTTCATGTTGCAGAAGTTGCGGATCGAGAATCTGCATTTCCACGATCTGCGACACGAGGCGGTGAGCCGACTGTTTGAGCTGGGTTCGCTGGATATGATGGAGGTGGCGGCAATCAGCGGACACAAGAGTTTGTCGATGTTGAAACGCTATACGCATCTCAAGGCCCAGCATTTGGTGCAGAAGCTCGAAGGGCCAAAAAACCGGGGCAGACAGGCGGTGCTCGGCAGTCTGATCCCCTACCCGGCGGTGATCGAGGCGGGCGACGAGGCCGGGGAGGTGCGCGTCCGGCTGCTGGATTTCGATGGCGTAGCTGGCGTGGGCCGGTGCCGGGCGACGGCCATGCGAGCGGCAGAGGACGCGCTATTGCGGCGGATTCTGCGTTTGATGCGCGCCGCACAGCCGATCCCCGCGCCAGATCAGTATGTCGAGACGGTGGATGTGACGGCGGTGGTGATGGTGGATCCGCTGGCGGAGGATGATTGAGTCGGTCACGCATCGGCATCCAGCGCCGACAGCCCACGAGCCGACAGCTTCTTCACGGCCTGTTTGTCAAAGGAGACGAAGGTCGACGACTCTCCGGCCATGAGGCCGCCAGTGTAGGCAATCACGCCATCGGCAAAATCGCCGCCGTCGTCCAGCATTTTTAAGCCAGCGGTGATTTCGTCTGTTTTTGCTTCGACATTGGCAATGGTCAAAATGCCGCGAATCCCACTGGCGATGAAGCTGGCTGGCTGCTTGTAAACGGCGCTCATTACCCAACACAATTCACAAAATACAACGGTCGGGATGATGATTTTTTTTGCGGTTGAAAACAGGCGTTCCGCTTTCGTTCCTTGCGCCGGGTCATCGCCAATGAGAAAGCGGGCGAGAATGTTCGTGTCAATGACGGCAATCATTCCAGCCCGCCCATGCCGGATTTGACGTAACCGGCAATAATCGCGTCATTTATTTCGTCGATGGTGGCATGAATCTTGTTTTCCGCAAAAAGAGCGCGAAAGTACGCTTTTGCTTCTTCCACCGTCCATTTGTTTTTTGTGGCGGAAACTTCCAGCTTGCCATCGGGCATTTTGTGGATGGAAACCTGCTCCCCCGGCTTGACGCCAAGGTGTTCCATCAAGCCTTTATTCAAGGTGAACTGCCCGCGTCCGGATAGGGTGATGTCCATGATGAACTCCTTTGGGCTGAAATAAATACAATTATACATTACGCCTGCGGCCCGGTACCTGTTTTTTTTTGAATCCCGCCGCAACTGAGGGACAGCCTCCATTTTGGCCCTCTAAAAACGCTATTTTTGATCCTGTTAAATCCTCTGGATTGATCTTCCTGAGCGGGTTTTTGGTGATTTTTGCTTGTCACCGTCTTGCCACAAGGGTGGCAACCGCATGCATTGGGAAGGCTCGATTCACGCGACCAACAAGCTGGCTTGCTCGGATTGTCACAATCCGATGGACAAAGTGTCCGTCAACAGCCTGCTGGTCAAACCGACCATTACTCAGGTTTGTGTCCAGTGTCACCAGCAGCAGCGCAGCGAATTTATGAAGCGTTCGCATATGCCGGTGCTGGAAGGCAAGATGAGTTGTGTCGATTGTCACAATCCGCACGGCACCGTCACCCGGCCCCTCTTGAAGGCCGACAGCGTCAATGACGTCTGCTACACCTGCCACGCGGAAAAACGCGGCCCCTATATCTGGGAACACGCCCCGGTGCGTGAAAACTGCGCCAACTGCCATTTGCCACATGGTTCCAATCAGGACAAGTTGCTGGTTGCCGCGCGTCCGCAGCTTTGCCAGCAGTGCCATCAGGTCGCCAACCATTCGGCCACCCTGTACAACTTCAATCAAGGATTGGCTGGCCCGAACAGCATTTCGAGCGGCGGCATTACCACCACCAATCCGCGTGTCATTGGTCGTTCCTGCCAAAACTGCCATGTGCAGATTCACGGCAGCAATCACCCGGCTGGCTCGCGCTTCCAGCGCTGATTGAACAGGAGACAAAACACCATGAAAAAGATCATGCAAACCACCTTTCGCCGCAAGCTGATCGCTATTGGCGTCCTCGCCGCCATCAGCCAGATGGCCGCCGCCGATTCCGGCGTCGGTGTCGATACCTGGCTCGGCAACAGCTTCACGCCCACCGGCGTCACCAGCTATTCCAATCTCGCGCCCAAGGATGAAGACGGTCTGGGCGCGACGGAAAACAACCAGCGCAGCCCTTCCGGCTTCCTCCTTTACGAGACAACCCAAATCCGGCCCTATACCCAATTTGGTTCGGCAGGCTGGAAATATCGCGGCAGCATTGAAGCCGGGGCCATTGGCGTCATGGGCAGCGGCAAGGAGGCGCGGGATTTTCAGCGTTACCGCGATCTCGACTCCGGGCTTTACCTCAGCAATTTCCATCTCGAGGCCGAAAATGACCAATCGGCGCGTTTCTTTGAAGTCTTTGGCGGCTCCGTAACAGAAGATGACCAATACTACGGCGTCCGTTTGGGTCGCTATAACGACTGGCGCGTCAAGCTGTTCTATAACGAAACGCGGCACGTCTTCACCAGCACCTACCGCTCACTGTTCAATGGCGTCGGGACGGACATGCTGACCCTCTCGCAACAGGCTTTGGCAGCGGGCTTGAGGCCGGGCGGCAAGAACCCGGATGGCACCTACATGGCTGGTGGTGGCGCAACCGCCGGCACACCCGCCGACACCACCAGCGTCAAGGCCCGCGCAACAGCGGCGCTGGCCGCCACTTCGGAAGACACGCTTGAACTGATCCGCGAAAAAAGCGGGGCGCGGCTGGATATGAACCTCACCGAAAAATGGAAGGTTTTTGCCAGCTATACCCACGAAAAGCGGGATGGCGCCCGGCCCTTCGGCACCATTGGCAGCACCAATGGCGGTGGCGGCAGCGCGACCGAAATCGCCGAGCCGATTGATTACACCACCCACGATTTTGCCGCTGGCCTGCAATACGCCGATGATCTGAACGCCTTGAACCTGACGGTGGCGGCTTCCATCTTCCGTAACAACTACGATTCGGTCAGTTTCCAGAACCCCTGGGGGATTAACAACCCTGGCAGCCCGACCAATAACGCGCCCAACGGCGTACCGCTCAGCACGATGGCGCTGGCTCCGGATAATGAGTATTACAACGTCAAGGGCGAGTATTCCCGCAACTTCCCGGAGTTTTACAAAGGGAAGTTCACGGCGGTCGTCTCCTTGGCTTCGTCGCGTCAGGATGATGATCTCTTGCCCTACGCCAGCACCTTTGGCGGCAATGATCCGTATCTCTCCAACATCGGCGGCATGGGCAGCAATGGGGGGAATGCTAATCTCAACATTCTTTCCTCTGTTCCCTGGACGAGCACGGCAGCCCTCGGCCAGAAAAGCTCGGACGCCAAGATCGACACGACGCTGGTTGACCTGGGCGGCTCCATCTCGCCCACCAATGAACTGACGGTCAAGGCCCGGTTGCGCTATTTTGAAACCGACAACAGCACCAAGTTCAACAACTGCAACCCCTATGCCACGTACAGCGACGGTTCCCAGATGACCTATCGCGGTTGTACCGGCGTTTGGGGGCGTATCACCGGCGATGGCACGAATACATTGAACATGGTAAACGCCAACCGCGAAACCTCGTTCGTCTATCCAACGGCGCTCATCCCCGGTAATAACGTGGGTATTGTCGGCTTTATGTCCAATGTCCCTTGGGATCGTAAGGAAACGCTCGGCTCCTTGAGCTTTGACTACCGCCTCTCCAACTTCGCCAGCGTCTACGGTAGCTACGAGCGTGAAAACATCAAACGCAGCTACCGTGAAGTCGATAAAACGAAGGAAGACAAGTTCAAACTCGGCTATACGAACCGCCGCATTGCTGAAAACGGCACGCTCCGCGTCAGCTTTGAGCACGATGATCGCGATGGTTCAAACTACGACCGCGCCCCGTATAGCGCCTTCCTTGCCGGCGCGATTCTTGAGGCTAACGGTCAGCCCGTCAAGGCGACGGAGACTTTCTATTACGGGACGTATGTCGGGCTTGCCAACGCCGATCTCCGCAAGTACGACCTGGCCGACCGCAAGCAGAACATCCTCAACCTGCGCTACAACCACGCCTTCACCAGCAATTTTGATGGCGCGATCAATGTGCAGATCAAGCGGCTGGATTTTCCCGATATGTATGGCCGCACCGACAAGCAAAAGCTCGACACCATCAGCCTCGACCTGAACTATCAGGCGGCGCTGGAAACGACGCTCTACGGCTTTTACTCCTATCAGAAGGGCGAGATGTCACAGCGTGTTCTGAGTGCCGCTGATTGTAGCTACGCCAACTTCCTGATTGGCGCGTGCAGCTTTACGCCA
Source organism: Azonexus sp. (assembly GCA_031277255.1). Classification (GTDB taxonomy): domain Bacteria; phylum Pseudomonadota; class Gammaproteobacteria; order Burkholderiales; family Rhodocyclaceae; genus Azonexus. The sequence continues at coordinate 3,598 of JAITMS010000055.1, read as the reverse complement.
GCGCCGGGCGGCACAGCCGGGCGGATGAATTCCAACAACCGTTGGGAAGCCGACATGGAGGATACCAATCACACCCTTGGTTTCGGTATTCGTCAGACCTTCGGCAAACTGCTGCTCGACGCCAACTACGTGTACAACGAGGGCAAGAGCAAGATTCATTACGATGCTTTTGGCACAGCCGCAACCGTCTCGGCCACGAACGATCCTTCGACCGGCCAATTTCCCGACACCAAGATCAAGACCCATTCGCTGCAAGCGAACCTGATCTACCCGCTGGAAAAGAGCATGGCTATTCGCCTGCTCTACGCTTGGGAAAAAGGCTCCATCGACGATTGGCACTACGCCGGCAACCTGACGGGTAATGTCGGCGGCGCCTCCCAGATCCTCATGGACGGCGGCCCGGAAGACTACAGCGTCCACGTCATCGGCCTCTTCCTCAACGCGCAGTTCTGAGGAGCGCTGCCTTCTCTCCACCCCCTCTCCCTTTGCGGGAGAGGGGCGGGCTAAGGGGGACAGAGGACAGGAGACGGAGAGGACACGGAAGGCAGTCAGTAACCAGCGTTACGTGCCGCAAATCAACTGTCTTCCGTGATCTGTCATCCGTCTTTACCTCGGATGGCACATACGGTAAGGTACATACCCAGTACATCCACTCACGGTTTATGTCATGCACATCACTCGCGCATTCAAGAATGGCAATTCGCAAGCGGTGCGTATTCCAGCCGACCTAGCCTATGAACGCATCGACATCGACATGGAGATCGAGCGCGAAGGCGATGAAATCCGGATTCGGCCCGCGCGTCGGTCGCTATCTGGCGTTCTGACAAAGTTTGCCCGGTTCTCCCCGGAATTCATGGCCGACGGTCGCGACGATCAGGAGCAAACCGAAAGAGATGCGCTGTAATGCCACGCTACATGCTTGACACCAATATGTGCATCTACCTGATGAAGAATCAGCCCGAGGAGGTCGCTCAGCGTTTTGCGCAATGCCATGTCGGGGATGTCGTGATTTCGGCGATTACTTACGCTGAATTGGCGTTTGGCGTTGCCGTCTCGACCAACCCTGAACAGGAACGCGCCAATTTGGCGGCGCTGGTGGAGGATATTCCCGTTGCCGCCTTTGATGCGCCAGCCGGCCTCACCTATGCCCAGATCCGGCTGGCAACCCGGGAGAACAGGAAAGACGCGCTCGACAAGCTGATTGCCGCCCACGCGAGCGCCTTGGGCGTGACGCTCGTCACCAACAATATGAGGGATTTTGCCAAGTATCCGGGTGTTATGACCGAGAACTGGCTAGAGCCTGTTCACAGCAAAAGGAGCCGCACATGAGCATGCAACCGGATGTCTGGCAAGGCGCAAAGCGCAGCGTAACCGCCCCCTGTTTTCCACCCAAAAAAGGAGACAAAGTGAAATACAAACGAAGCCTGTTGTTCACGGCCCTTCCTCTCTCCATTCATTGGGCCTCCCTCTCCCCTCGCGGGAGAGGCGGATGAGGCTCCCAAACACCCGGCCTCGGTTTGGGTGTGTTTTGTTGGCGCCAATGCGGCCTGCCCTGTTGTCCATAATGGGCATCAATGGCAACATGCCAGCCATGCAATCAACAGGAGTAATGCCGTGACCTTGGTCAGCCATCATGCAACACCCTCTAAAAGGGCAACCAATGTGTCTTTGGCCGAGAACCTTCTCACCGAGGCCAAGGCGTTTCGCATCAATGTGTCGCAAGCGGCGGAAAGAGGGCTGGTTCAGGCGATTGCCGAAAAACGGGCAGAAAACTGGCTGGCGGAAAACCGGGAAGCCATCGAAAGCTCCAATGCTTTTGTTGAGCGGCACGGCTTGCCGCTGGAATCGTACCGGATTGCCTGATGCCCCGATTCAGCGTTTACCCAAATTCATCCGGGCAAGGTTATCTCCTTGATGTGCAAGCCGATACGCTCAGCCACTTCAATACACGGATGGTGATTCCCCTGTTGCCTCTGGCTAAGGCGCCCAAACCGGCGGCTATCCTCAACCCATTGTTCGACATCAACGGAACGAGCTATTCCATGGTGACGCAGTACATGGCCGCCATTCCCCTCAAGGCGCTCAAGAACATGACATGCAGTGTTGCCGACCGCCGCGCCGAAATCGTCGCCGCCATTGATTTTCTGTTTCATGGTTTTTGACGGAGACGCTGATGGAACTCGACCATTGTGTTACTATCCCGTTGAAATCAAAGGAAAATGAGCGCGGCATGGGCACCACTTATGCGGCAATGCGATTGGGCAATGACGCTCGCCCCGACCTTGAGGAAATTGATGCCGAGGCATTGGTTGATACGGGCGCGATTCCAATGGAGGATATGGATTTGCTGATTGAGCCTGCCCGCCAGCGCGTCAGCGTCAATCCGCTCGCGCCCAATGTGCCGATGTCTTTGGCCAAGGGCGTGAGCAGGAAACGGAACGCCTGCCTGCCATGACGTAAAATACATGCGATTGTGTTGAACACCTATTCACAAGGAGCAAGCGCCATGACGACCAGCACAGCCCCCAAGGAAGGCGCGCCACCCAGCCGCGCCGCACCCGCCATGAATAAAGCCGATCAGGTGCTGGCAGCCATGCAGGCTTTTATGGATGAAGTGACCAGCAGCAAAGAAAAGGCCAGGGCGTTTTTGATCGAGGTTGGCTATCTGGATGAGCAGGGCAACGTCACCGAACCCTACCGTCAATGATGGACCATTCTCCCCATGCGCTCTACGAATACCAGCCCAGCTTCATTCTCGGCTTTCATGGCTGTGACCGGGAAACCGGCGAGCGCATCCTGAACGGTGCGGAGATGCACCTCAAACCCTCCGAAAAAGATTACGACTGGCTCGGTCACGGCATCTATTTTTGGGAAGGCAATGTCTCCCGCGCCTGGGAGTGGGCTTGTGACGGGCAGGCGGCGGGCAGGATCAGAACGCCCTTCGTCATTGGCGCCATCATCGACTTGCGCCACTGCCTTGATTTGTTTGACCGCGAAGCGATAAGACAAGTATCGAAGGCTTATGAGACGACCAAGGCTACGTTTGAACGGGACGGCATACCGTTACCGGCCAATATCGGCGCAACACCCGATAAGGCGCGCAGAATACTGGATTGCACGGTGATGAATATGCTGCACCGGGTGCGCGCCAACATTGACCAGCCCGCCTACGACTCGATCCGCGGCCCTTTTCTCGAAGGCGAGCCGATCTACGCGGGCGCGGGGTTTCGTAGCCATACACATATCCAGATTTGCGTGCGTGAAATATCCTGTATCAAAGGTTATTTCCGCCCGCTGGCAGCGTGATGGGCAAGCATTCGCAGTTGGCCCTGAACGCCCTCTCTCCCCCTTCGATCCTTCGACAAGCTCAGGACGGGCTTGATGGGAGAGGGGCCGGGGGACAACGAATCCTCCCCTCTCCCTTGATGGGAGAGGGGCTGGGGGAGAGGGTGAATGGTTTTGCAGTTATTTTTCCACCCAAAAAAGGAGACAAAGTGAAATACAAACGAAGCCTGATTTTTGCCGCCTCTGTGTTGGCTGGCGGCTTTGGCGTCAATGCCCATGCCGGCGACGCCAAGGAAATCGCCGCCACGGTCTG